>DAOQAA010000004.1:0-63282 GCA_035353675.1 Methanoregula sp.
AGAAAGTACGGGGAATGGGAGACCGATGAAGAATAAGATCAAGGTATTCCGGGCAATGCACGATCTTACACAGGAGGATCTTGCACAGGCAATTGGTGTGACCCGCCAGACCATTCTTGCAATTGAGAAAGGCAAGTATGTTCCTTCCCTTGATCTGGCATTCCGTATTTCCCGTCACTTCAAAGTGAATATTGAAGAGGTATTCACGTATGACGAGGAAGGGCCGGCTAAAAATCCCGGCTGATTTGGTTTTTTGAGAATTCCCCCCCTTTCCCCCCACAATCAGGACGCTTTGCCAAAGACCGGTCTTTTGGATAGTATCGTTCCAGCATGGGAATCCGGTTTTTTTAAAAGGACTCCATTCAGGCAAACCGGGCCTGATCCTGGCGATTTTTTTTACAAATCATTTTTTAGGTCTCCCGAAAAACTGCGGAATTTGCAAAAACACCTGCGGAAATGGAATTAAATCGCGTGATTGGGGCTTCTTTTGGCAACTTTTACGTCGGAGAGGCAAAACTGCGCTAATAGGGCCCTTTTATTTTGAGGATCGCGTCCCTGCATGAAGTCCTGCATGGCAAAGGAAGCAATCCCCAAAAGAGCGGTTCTTGTCATATTGGATTTCAAAAGTGCGAAATGTTAGAGGTTTTCGCTCTATTGAAATTACTTCTTCAATAATAATGCTGCCCCCCCCCTTACACCAGCCCTGCCCCCAATGGGGGCGGGGGCGTATGCGATGATGTTGGATTACCTGCACCCAAGTTTGGGAAACTATTATCGCTCGTTTGCGCAGGTAATACAACACTATCGCAACCGGGGGGTGCCACAGCGGCGGGGGTGAAGGCAAGAATTGCCGTAGCCCCCCGAGAGCGTTCGAATAATCATCTATGGGATTTCCTATGAAAATCAACCCGCCCAAATTTATTTTTCGTTGAAAACAAATACCACTTTTTTGATTTCCCTCGTTCCGGTGTGAACCGGATCGGTTCATGCCCGTTTCTACAAAGCATTTTTTTCATTTTTTTCTTAAATCAAATACCCACCGGCTTACTGATGGGGCGACATTCCCGCACCGTCGTCTGGCAACAACCAGAAGCCCGGTTTGATTGAAATCTCTTTCAAGATCTTCGCTCTGTGTCCGGTTTTTGAACGTGTAGAAATGGAGCATGCCACCGGGCCTGACACAGGGTACGAGAACCGCGAGGATATCATCCATACCGTACGGTGTCGGGATAATTGCCCGGTCAAACCGGTGGTGGGCCAGTAATGTGGTATCGAATGCATCGCCACATATCGCAGTAACCCGGCCAGCACACCGGTTCACTTCGATATTTTCAAGCAGCCAGCGGTACGCATTCGGATTTTTTTCAACAGCAAAAACAGATGCCCCCCGGGCGGCAGCAGGCATGACAAACGGGCCGGCACCGCAGAAGGGGACAAGCACTTTTTCTCCCGCTTGTACCTGGTCTGTCACCCGCCGGCGTTCGCTTGCAAGACGGGGATTGTAAAAAGTTGTTGCCGTGTCGAGATGGTATGAAAAACCGTACTCGCGGTGGGTGGTAATTGTGGTGTCGCCGAAAATCTTATCGTAGCGTGCTGTACGGCAGAGCCCACTTACTTTTTCCGATTTCAAAAGTACTGTCCGGATATTGTGGCGCAAGGACATGATTGTATCCGCGATAACGGTGGCATGCTGCCTGAGATCTTCAGGAAGATCTACAATTGCGACATCTCCGATAACATCAAAATGCCGGGTTATTCTTGGGAGGTCATTTTCCGGTATGATCCCGGAAAGGTGCTCTTTTAATCCCATGGACAAGTACACAAGTACGCACCAAAGAGACAAAAGTGCTTGGACGGCGTTTTTGTATTTTGTGATGTCTATGTCCCACCAAAAATCTTCGCAAAATATGTTTGACCGGTCCAAATCCGCTCGTGATGAAATAGTATTCCATTTAGCCGATGTAACATTCCGGCAGATTACTGAAGTCCCCGAGTACCGGTTTTCTGATATACGGCCGGATGACCGTGTTCTTGATATTGGCGCAAATGTCGGGGCATTCTGCCTTCGGGCTGCACGGTTGTCACACCATGTGACTGCCGTTGAACCGGTGGCTGCTGATATACTTGAAGAAAATGTCCGGCTCAACCATGCGGACGTAAAGATTATCCGGGGGGCTCTTGGCAATGGCATTCCGGCAGAGATATGTTGGGATGAATGCCGGTGCCTGTCTCCGACATATACCTTGCACGACCTCATCCGGTTGGCCGGGGGCTGTGATTTTTTAAAATGCGACTGCGAAGGTGCGGAGTGGCTGATCCATCCCCGGGACCTTGATGGTATCCGTAGGATTGAGATGGAACTGCATATCCCACCCATCAGCGGCCCGCCGGATATGGCATTACTTGACTACATTGGCGACCGGTACACGTTTACTATTGACCGTTCACCGGTATATTCAACACTTGGTGTTATGGGAATCCTGCATGCGACCCGGAAATAATGCGTCCCGGTTTATAAACCAGAACAAAACTAGTCATTTCCGGGTTAATCTTCTATCTGGATTGTTGTGAGTTTTACCGATTCGACTCCTTTCTGGGACATCAGCCGCTCGGCAAGCGTCTTGAGCTGTGAACCGTCCCCGTGTACAAGGATCACTTCAAGGCACCGCGTGTGGGTGACATGCGAATGGAGGGACGCTTTTATGATATCGTGGTACTCATGCTGGACATCAGTGATTGTCGTAAGAAGTCCGCGCTGGTCGTGATCATAGACCATCGTGATCACTCCTTCACGTTGTCCCTTGACATCTGCCATCCACCTGTAATATGTAATATAGGTGCGGATGGCGTCACGAATGCCTTCAGACCGGGAGGAATACCCTCTGGCGTTAATAATTTCATCAAACCGGTCGAGGAGGTTTTTGGGGAGTGATATCCCGATACGGGAAAGATCGTTATCAAGGGTCATATCATGAGAATATCATTGTTCCTTGTTTTTTAATTTTTTTAAAAAAAAATGTTTTTAGTAACACCCTGTATGTGCCCGGGCATCAGCACCAGATCACAATTTAATAATCAAAAAAAATTTAAAAAAAAGGCTCTGTAGAAATCCCCGTGCAAATTGTTCGAACACTCTTGGGGGCTACGGCAATTCTTGCCTTCACCCCCGCCGCTGTGGCACCCCCCGGTTGCGATAGCGTTGTATTACCTGTACAAAAAAATGACACTGGTTACCTGGACCTGGATGCAGGTAATACATCGGCATCGCAATGCGCCCTGTCCCCCTAGGGGGACTGGTGGCGCAAGAGGGGGGCTGATTCTTTTTAAGTGAGGTTTTCTACAGAGCAAAAAAAAATTTAACCTGTAACCATCATCCTCTTAATTGGGGAAAAAAAGATCCCATTGCAATAGTCCTGCCCGTGCGGGAATCAATTACCATCCAGATGAGTTCCTTGTTCTTCCAGAATATTGTATTGCCAAACTGTATGCCATCCCTGTCATCCGGTTCATTGACCGCCTTGCCGTCAATGAAAAACCGATCTCCCGCCCGCACGGTTGTATCATTATATGCCGGACCACTCTCGCCTATAAGAGTGAAATTGTAACAGTCCGGACTCTGTTTTGTCAGTTCGGTCTTGTTTTCAGTTTCATCGGACCGGAACACTACTTTTACTGAATTCAGCGAGAATGGATCTCCACCGGTATGATCGAAATAGACCCGGTAATAATTGGTACTGCTGTTACTGATTTTACTAAAATCCGGTGAAACGCTGAGCGAACTCTGTGGGGATTTCTCTGTATTGTCGTGAAAACCCCCGGCAAATGCACTGGCTATTGCGGCAAGCATGATCGTCAGCGCGAGCATGAGCATGACGCCGATAACCGGAGAAACCGCAGCATCCCTGCCGTATCGGTTCATCAACCGATCACCACATCCTTGTCAAAAATCATCCGGCCGCTTGGGATATGGATAATTTTGACGTTGACAACTCCCCCGGGAGTAAATTCATCTGTATCTGTGGAAGTGCCTCTAATGAACTTCACATTTGGGAACAGTTTTTCCATACCCGGGTTGCGGTGCAGGTTCGTATTTTTGGCATCAGTATCCTCGTTATTGCAGTATTGTGCGGGAGTCACGAGGATATCTCCCGGTTTGAATACCGCAGAAGCGTTTCCAAACCAGCTTGCGCTGCCTCCGGTGCCTGCGGACGAAAGCAGAACGGTATCTGTCGTCCCAAAACGGTTTTGGTCAGTAATAAACAAAGCACCGCAACGACGACCGTCATTTAATGTAACCGTTGTTTCCCCTAAAAGGGATCCCTTACTGGTATTGCCATTTGGGACAGAATAGTATGTCACAATCCGGAGGTCTTTTGTCTGGAGGACATTGCCGGAGATGTGCCTGATAGTTATTGCCGGGGCAGAAAAACCGTCATATTGTTTTGCCGAATAAATACTCACGTCCAGGATCGCACTGGGAGTTTTTTGGGTTTCGGTAAAGGAACCTGCCGTAGCGCTGACAATTGCAGCGATCATGATGGTTACTGCAAGCATGAGCATGACACCGACTACCGGTGATACCGCAGATTCCCTGGTTGTCATATATCCACGACCCGGCAATTTTTTCATGAGAATTGATACTCCCAAACCTTTCAACTATGATACAATGGTGTCAAAATTTATAATATTTGTTTAACTTATTTCAATAATTTAAAACTAAATGTTAATATGATGATGCATCGCAGTTATTTTGGCAGGCAGGTTCCTAAAAACCGGATGCCGGTATAACCGTTTCGCCCCGGGATTAAAATAAAAAAATTCCTCCGGGTGATGGTTCTGGTTCTCCCGGCATGTCAGGACATAACAGGTCTGTGGTTTATATCCGGTAAAAAGGTGGCAGGACTTTCATGGACGGCCGGAATCATAACGGGAGCGGGGTATCTGAAGTTGTCGGCGAAATGCTGATGATCGGACTTGTCATTGTGCTTATCGGGGTATTTGCCGCAACCCTTGGTAATTTTTTCCCGACATCCCGCGAACCGAGCGTAATAATCCTTTTGACCGCTGATACAGCAAATGACACCATCACCCTGTGGCACAAAGGCGGGGACTGGGTAAAAAAAGAAGACCTCATGGTTGTTGTGAGTTATCCAAACGATACTGTAAAAAAGATCCCGTATTCGGATTCGGCCGGTTTTGTTATGGTCCCCGATAAAATTGTTTTTGATTTGGGAAGCAACATTACCATAAAAGCCGGAACACTAACCGGTGATGAAACTGTATCCCTTGTCACGTCCCGTTCCCGGATCTTTACCGGGAGGGTTGTGCGATGATCCGGGAAGATGCCGTCGCGCCGGTCCTTGCCGCGATGCTCGTCCTTGCAGTCATTGTTACTGTTTTTGCGGTATGGAATGCATCGGTTGCTCCGTCCATGAAGGAGCAGGCTGAGGTCTCGCATTTACATGAAGTCGAGTCTGGCATCCTCCGTTTTTCGTCCGATATTGAATCTGCCGCTTCCGCCCAAAACAGCATGACCCTGTCGGAAAGAATTCCCCTCGGGGGCGGGGAACTCCTTTTCAGCCCGGCAAGATCCGGTGGCGTGCTTGCGGTACATGACGAAGATGAGTATATGTGGATACGGTTGTATAACGCGTCCCCGCCTTCTGAATCAACATTAGTCTGCAATGATACGTTCAGGCTTCCAAATTTTTCCTATATGCCAGTAGGGAATTTCTGGCAGGATCAGGGGTACATCTGGTCACATGGGTACGTGAACGTGACAAAAACATCACTTGCTCCGACACCTCTTGAATTTCCGACAATGGATAACGTGGAGTATAAAGTCACCGGTGCACTTTTCAGTGCCCGGTCATACCCGAATCCTTCAGATTCGCAAAACTGCTCGGTCATTGTCATAAAAGGAGTAAATATTATAGCAGCTGATTCCGGTAATTCCGTAAGCGGGAACGGGATTGGTACCTTAAAACTGAACAGCACTCAAAGGACTGAAGTATATTCCAATGTGTCGTTACTAAACGTCCGGCTGTATTCAACCGAAAGTTCCGACGATTCATTTACTCGTTTTAATTATGCTCTACACGAATCCGTAAATTCCAGTATCGGAACAAATGTCCTTGGTGTCTGCGGGAATATCCGGTTCGATGATGTTGATTCGAAATCCGGCACAATATGGGTAAAAATTAATTCAACTCCATCAGTTACCGTGATACGTGAATCGACTGAAGTCGTACTGGATGCATATTAAATCCAAAGTCGCGAAGGTATGCACCTGCATTTTTTAAAAAAACAATGCCCGGCGCATCAGAAATTAGATATATTGCCTGCTACCAGTTACCCTTGGTGAGAACCATGAAGATTAGTGCGCGGAACATCCTGAAAGGCAAAGTAAAAGCGATCACGCCCGGCAGCGTCAACTCCGAGGTAGTTATCCAGCTTCCCGGTGGACAGGAGATTACATCCATTATCACAAAGAAATCCGTGGCATCCCTTGGACTAGCAGTAGGGAAGGACGCATATGCTGTCGTCAAGTCAAGCGAAGTCATGATCGCTGTCGACTAACTTTTTTTTATTTTTTTTAAATCCAAAAATTGCCATTCGCCAATTGTCTGCCGTGAGCCGTTTTTAAACGATCACGAAAATTTTAACGGTAATGTTTTGGTTTTGCAGTTCCTGAAAAAAAATCCAATCATTGTCTATTAACCATAATTAATTAACATTTTTTGAAAGTTTAAAGTAAAAGGTTTATATTGTGGAAGCACTAATGATTTTATTGTCCCTTTGGAATGCACGAACCAAGAGGACACATGCACACAAGCACAAAATAAAGGAAACATCAGAACCTCGCCTGAAACGCAGGTTTGTTTACCAGATCAATAACCGTCGACACCGGAATGCCGCAATAAATGCCTTTGGATAAATTTCCAAAAGGATCTCATCAACCTCGCTTGCGGGCCCGGTGTCATTTTCTCTGCCAGAGAATCTAAAAAGGCGAACAAACCGTTTTTGGTATATTTTTGGGAATTTTTTTCGATGATACCGGTATCTGTAAAAAGCCGGGAAATCTTCTAACGGGCAGGGTTTATACCGGTGTTCCACCGGATATGAGCGCCTATCGAATCCCCGGGAAGATAGTACCCGTTGTCTGAATGCAGCAGGCGGCCTGAGAAATACTTGTAAAGGATTTTTTCGTGTTCTGGAGTGTAACAGTTCAACCGCTGGTAGTACTCCTTTACTGCATCTTCAACAGCCGGGTAAACCGTTGGCTGCTTTTTTTGTTCCACCCTGATGTCTGCATAGATCCCCATCTCGCAGAGCACATGCCAGAGACAGTCAGCAAGCGGTTCGCCAGTATATTCCAAACCATGCAGTTCCTGCCAGAGATCGTGACTGACTCTCGCCCACGATGGTGGTGTGAGGAACCAGAAAAGGTGAACCGTCCCGGTACAGCAGGCTTTCATTTTGGAAAGTGCCGCATCTATGTCTTTCATTGTCAGGGAATATGATGCGATCACAACATCAAACGGACCGCCCAGCTCTTCCATGGTAACATCCTCCCATCGCCTGGGAATGATAACTATGCGGGGAGTGCCAGTATTTTTCTGGTTCCGGATGAGCCCCTGCAACATCAGGTCCGAGGGTTCGACTGCCGTTACCTGACAGCCACGGGCGGCAAGGGGAATGGCGAGTGTCCCGGTCCCCGCTCCGATATCGAGCACCCGCGAGCCCGGAGGGATGTCCATGTCTGCCAGTTGTGATTCGACCTTGGAGTTCCATGACGCAGACCTGCGGCTTTTACCATATATCTCGTGGACGTTTTTCTCACAGCTCCAGTACCCTTTGGAACCGGCACAGTTGCCGGTGACAAGGGACCGGCCGCTTTTCTGATGCAGCCAGAGCTCTCTCCAGTAGCAGGGGTTCTGCGTTGTGGGGGGTTCCGGATGTGAATATGTTGTCATAATCTGGTTATCCCGTGTTTTTATGTGCGTTTTTTGCCGGCAATAAGAAGGCAGACTAGTCTTTTTTTAAATCTCTCCGGAACAAAATCCCGGAGATTCCGTTCATGGTCCCTGTTTCCGGCTGTGCAGGTATTTCATCTGCCGGAACTGAAGCGTGCAGGGATTAATCGCGTTCTTCCGGAGTTGTGCTTCTTCAATAAATGACACCGCATCAAATTCATCGATCTGCCGGAAACCAATCCCCTTTTCAAGAAGGATTTTTACAAATTCATTGTCCGGTTCCCATTCATCAAGGATCGGGACATACCGTTCACAGGCCCCGTCAAATGCTACCTGAAAGAGGCACATTACGGAGTCCTCTGTCGTCATGAAATAAACCGGGCCCGCACTCGCCCTCTCAAACCGGGTCCCATGGTCACCGTCAGCCGGCATTACATGGTTTATTTTTCCGGAAAGGATGTCACCGGGTATCCCGTCAGGGAACGCAGCGCATGACAATACCTTTTCCGGATTGAGATGCCTGCATGCATGGCAGAGTGGAGGGAGAGTGGAGTACATACATTTTCCTCGTTATAGATCCTCATTGGAGTATGCCCGGGAAAAATATTGGCTTTGCATGTTGCGACACCGTCATTTTGGATCTTACGAAAGCATAGACCTAAAATTTTTGTAAGTTTTCCTGCACATCCTCATCATTCCTGTGATTTTTTTATAGGCGGGCTCTGGTCCGGTTTGCTTACGCCCCTTCAATCACCGTATAGTACGGTTTTCCTGCACAGTTTTTACACAGCATCATTCCATTTGCGTTCACATGCCGGCCATCAGAGATCTGTTCCCCGCATTTGTTGCATATGGCTTTTTCTACAGGGAACCCGGGCAGATCTTCTTTTGGAACAATAATCCTGACATGCTCGATTTTTAAAATTTCATCATCCGGGATTTCAGAAAGCAGCCTGATGACTTCTTTTATGTCGAGCTTGTCGTGCTCTGCACGGTTTTTTTCATCGATTGCAACCCGGACAGCGTTTCCGTTTTGGGTATCGACAAATGTGGCAGCAAACTTCCCGAAGTCCTTGTGCTTGAGGTTGCGGTGGCCAAGCGAGCAGCCGGTAATTGCCTGTACGGCGTCGGTACCACAGCGGTCGATCTCCATGTATACGACAAGATTTCGGGCAGGTTCAAGCGGGTTCATGTCAAGTTCGCGCAGTCCGGCAATAGTCAGCCGTGTGCCAAGGATAATACCCGGGCAGACATGCCCGTGAAATTCTTTTGCTTTCCTGAACAATACGTCAAATTCGTTTGTTTTTGTCATCGTAATCGTTATCCTGCAGTTATTGGGCAGTCCATGTGAAATGGATATTTTTTTAGTCAGGCCCTCCGGCCGTTGTTAGTCCACCAGATATGCGCACCCAGTGTATCCCCGCCAAGGACCAGTCCCTGTTCTTCCTGACAAAGAATTGTCTGGAAATAATTCCTGACCGTTTCTTTCTGGGCATCGGTCGTGCAGTTCAGCCTTTGCGTGAATTCACTGACTGCATCATCTACGGTAGCATAAACCGGCGCCGGGAATTTTACTTCGACCTCTACATTTGCGTAGATCCCCATTTCGCAGAGGACCTGCCATAACCAGTCGGCCGTGGGCTCTCCCGGGAATGCGCCGCCATGCAGCAGCGGCCAGAGATCCTTATTGACCTGTACCCATGCGGGGGAAGTCATGAACCAGAAAAGATGGACTGTCCCGAAACAGCAGGCCTGCATCTTTGCAAGGGCTTTTCCGATGTCCATCATCGTAAGCGAATACGATGCAATAACTGCATCAAACGGCTCGCCAATATCCTCAACTTTTACATCCTCCCAGCGTTTGGGAATGATGCTTATCTCACCGGTCCCGTTTTCACGCATGTTTTCTGCAAGCGCATCCCGCATGACCTGAGAGGGTTCGACAACAGTGACTTTACAGCCCCGGGCCGCAAGCGGAACCGCATAGGTTCCCGGGCCGGCACCGATATCAAGTACGCGGGAACCGTCCGGGATATTCATTGCACGTAACCGTGAATTCTCAACATCCTTGTGCGATTTCCTGCCTTTCATGTAGACGGTGCGTATCATTTTTTTATTTGCCCAGAACTCCCGGGCGTTGCCGTAGTCTGGCACGGCACAGTGGGCAAGTTTCAGTTGTCTCCATTGCTCCCTCCAGAAGAATGGATCGTGGATGGTTGCCGGAAGGGATATTCCTCCGGAAAATTTCGGGGATGGGGTTTGCGGTTTCATGTTTATATTAAATCTTAAACATTTCAGGTTTATTAAATACAAAGTTTTAATCGCGGGAGTTGGCTTGCATGAAAACAGATAGAATCCTTCCTAAAAACCTGCAAAGGGAGGGGGTGAAAATAAAAAGAAAAACCTGCTTTTGTTGAAACAGACATGAAACGGATTGGTTCATGCTCATTTCAGCAGTACTGGAAAACCTGTTTTTTATTTTACAGCCCGAAGTCCGAAATAAATCCGGGCTGGTGTTTAATCGTTCCAGTCCGGAGATCCAGATGCCGGGATTCCCCCTGCGGGATTTTCCGGATTCTTTTCAAGCGGAGCCGCGGTACCGGTAATAACCGCAACGGTAACGTCGAGATAGTTCCCTTCAATTGTGATATGGAACTGGCCTTCTTTATAGACCGGGATATACCTTGGACTTGGCTCATGGGCATAATTACCCTTGTCAGAATTGTCGTAACTACTGCTTACTGAACTACTCCCGCTGCTGCTACCGGCACTATAATCCCCTTTATCTGAACTGTATTCCCGGCCATACCCGTCTTTTGCGACAATCTGCTGGGTCTGGTTGTCCCTGACAGTGATGGTCATGTATGGGCGGTTGACCGGCGCAAAGACTGTCCCCCGGCAGGAATCCGGATCGTCAAGGCAGTCGTATTTCGGATTGACCGTATACCGGATATAAAGCGGCCCCTCCACCACATTTACGACAAGGCCGTATGCATTGCCTGTAAGTGTATAGGTTTTTGTATATTCCGGAGCCCGGTAAAGGAATGCGTACTGGGGTGTGGAATTAATCCGGACACCGTGAAGAATGGGATATGGGTTCGGGGTGGTACACGGTGTCGCATCTTTTACGATGTCTGATTTTACCGGGGTAAGCTCAGGGGCCGGTGTCGGTGTGGGAATTGTCGTCTGCACAGTGATGTTTTCCGCCAGTGTGGGGATGTCCGTTACATCCGGTGAATTTTCCAGTGTAAAGGATGGCTCTCCGGAAAGTGAGTCCTGTGCAACCTTAATACAGCCAGAACAGCCGGTCAGGACAATAAGCAAAACCATCACGCCAAAAATAAATCCAAATCCTTGTAAAAATCGTCTGGATTTTGAAATATTATTGCCCGCAGGGGCTGTCAGGGGAGTATGAAAAAACTTCCGGGAGTCAATGGTTTTTTTTTTCATAGAACGTAGACCTGTGCCGGAGTGTTCGCATATTTGTCAGGACCGTCTTCAAAATCCATGCTGCCCAATGAAAAACCGGTTCCGGTTGTTTCAAGGAAATAGTATTTTTTCCCGTCAAGTGGGTAGTAGTAGCCATTGCAGTTTTCGCAGGCAACTGCCACAGCAGCATGTCCTGGATTTGCCCGTGGCAGAAGCACTACTGCAACATCGTAATCCATTGCCTTGAGGAGTGCAGCGGTAAGTATTGCTGTATCTTCGCAGTCCCCTTTTCCGTCCGCAAGGGTTTCGATGGGATATTTCCAATACTCTGTTTTTTGTCCGGTGGCTGGGTCAATATCACTTACATATGCAATCGACTGGACGAAAGCGACCACATTGTGGTAGTCGCCTCGCGCAGCACGGTTCCTGCTCCCGCTGGCATCCTTGAGTTTCCCGATAAGATCGTTAAGATAGACCCGGTCCTCATCACTTAATGTATATGCCGAGATGTTGGTACCCTCACCATGGGGGTGGGGCTGTGTCCTGTAAAAATCATAGAGCTTTTGCGGTATCCGAACCGTTACTGATGCCTGGTGGCTTTCCGAAACCCATGCATACCGTCGTTCAATATATGTTGATTCAGTTCCTGCCACGGATTCATTGTTGTCTCTGTCCGTATCCGAAAAAAAATTCCGAACAGCCGTGTTGATTGAGCCATTCCCGCTCTGACCAAGCAGCGCATAGACTTCACGTGTTTCCCCACCGGTAAAAGTGAAGGAGGTATTCTGGTTTGTGTAGTTAAATTTCCGGAATTCCAGAGTGTAATTTCCGGCAGGGAAATGTTCGAACGTGACCGGCGTTACGGTTTTGTATGTGCCGTTTAGGTATAATCCGGCACCGGTTGGATACGAATCGATAATGAGAGTACCTTCATCAGGGATTCTTTTGAGATCAGCCTGTACAAATTTCATTGTTCCGCCGGTGATCGTCAGGTTCCGGGTATAGTTGAGGTATCCGGTTTTTTGGACAAAGAGCCGGTGCTCCCCGGCAGCAATTCTTGAAAACGGCGTCTGTGTTGTTCCGAAAAGTTCGCCGTCAAGATAAACCGTCGCGTTTTCGGGATTAGATGCAACACCCAAAAATCCCGTCTGCGGGAGCGGAATTAAAAACTCATTATACTCCGTTATCATCCCGTTTGAAGCAGTCACGACATCCTGGTAATCCACATAGTTTGTTTTACGGATAAGGACCGTATGCGGCCCGGGATAGAGTGCGTCAACATATATCGGTGTCTTGCCCCGTAAGATTCCGTCAATATAGAGGTCCCCTCCTGAAGGATCTGATGTGATAAAGACCGTGCCCCGGTCTTCCAGCCGTTTGAGGTTTGCGACGATCGTACGCGGATTGCCCCGTTCAAGCGTTAGAGTTTCGATAAAATCTGCATAACCGTTTGCGCTTATCAAGAGGGTATGGTTCCCGCACGAAACTTTGTAATCGCGGAGCGGGGCGGCACTGACAAGTGTACCGTCAATATGGACTGCCGCTCCGTCCGGAATAGAGAGAACAGTTACCGAACAGGATTCTTCTGCGGCAGTTGCCGGCAGGACACAGAGTCCCATAACACAGAAAACAACAAAAAGAATAGTAAAATACTGGTATTTCATTTTCGGACAGTCCTTTTATCGTGTTTTTGCCTTTACCTGTTACCGGGCACTTACAATCTCCCGTTTTTATTCATGCGGGACTGCTGCTCGTTTGCATCCCACCAGAGATGGGCGCCAAGAGCCCGGCCGTTAACGTAGTAGCCTTTTTCGGATTTTACAAGCGTCCTTGAAAAATATGCACGGAGGATTTCGTACTGCTCCGGAGTCGTACAGTTCATTCGGCCATGGAATTCTTTTACCGCATCTTCGATGGTGGGATAAAATGCGGGTTCGCATCCGGGTTCGACCGCGAGGTTGGCGTAAATTCCCATTTCGTAGAGCACCTGCCAGAGAGTATCCGAGGTCGGTTCCCCGCAGAATTCCGTGTCGTGCAGCTGTTTCCAGACACCGGCATTGACCTGCGCCCAGAGCGGCTGTGTTAAAAACCAGAAGATGTGGACTGTCCCCCGGCAGCACTGCTGCATTTTTGCAACAGCGTCGCCGATATCGGTTACCATAAGACTGTAAGAAGAAATGACCGCGTCGAACGGTTCCCCAAGTTCTCCAGCGGTCACATCCTCCCAGCGTTTCCGGATGAGGGTGATCTCCTTTGTTTTTTGATCTTTTTGGTACTCCAGAAGGGCGTCTCCCATGACTGCTGATGGTTCGACTGCTGTGACATCGCAACCGTGGAAAGCGAGAGGGACGCTCAATGTGCCCGTGCCGGCGCCGATATCAAGCACCCGTGATCCGTCTTTTATTCCCATGCCCGCGATGCGGGTTTCGGCAAAATCCCGCCATTCGTTTAAGTCCCGGATGAAATGGCACCTGACCGCTTTTTTGTCGTTCCAGAAACTGCTCCCCTCTCCTTTCCGGCTATCAAGGAGTGCGAGCCGCTGCTGTTGCCACTGGTCACGCCAGTATGTTGATCCGCTGGTCGGTGCTGTTATTTCTGTAGTATCTGGCCGAAGGGATCCCGGAATCATGTCTACTTTATTGCTTTAATTTTTGTATTTATTAAATACAATGATTTACCATTTTGGCCTGATTTTCCTGATATGTGAATAAAAAACAAAATTACGGAGAATTTCATAATAGTTTTTACCGGACCCCTCCTTTTCCCGGCCATATCCTTTTTTACCACAATCCTCAAACAACTGGTACGGAGCTGGGCTACAGGTTATGCAGGGACTTTATCCGACACACAAAAAAAGTCCCGTGTTCAGGAAACTACAGGGTGCCGTCCCTCGGATCCGTGAGAACTTCGGAGTGAAACGGATTGGGATTTTTGGATCCTTCGCGCGTGGAGAACAGAAACGGACCAGTGATATTGATGTCCTTGTTGAATTCCGTGAGGGACAGGCGACGTTCGATAACTTCATGGAGCTCTCGTATTTCCTTGAAGAGATTTTTACGAGAAGAGTGGATCTCCTTACCGTTGGCGGAATTGATATCTATATACGACCCCGGATTGAGAGAGAGGTGATATGGGTTGAAGGATGACTGGGTTTATCTCCAGCATATTCTTGATGAGATCGAGTACCTTGGCGGTGTTCGAGCATCCCATGTCACGTATGAAAAATTTACTCATGATAAAACGCTCTGTCGGGCGGTTACCCGATCCCTTGAGATAATTGGGGAAGCCTCAAAAAATGTACCGGGTCCGGTAAGGACGGCTCATCCGGAAATCCCGTAGAAATTCATGGCAGGAATCCGGGACAAAATAATTCATGGGTATTTTGCCATCGATTATGAGATTGTCTGGGATGTTATCCAGAACAAACTGCCTGAACTTGAACCGGATATCCGTGCCATTCGCGACGAAATAAAGGAAGATGCAGGGAGCCGGAAAAGGTCTGGATAAACAACACCTCCAAAAAAGCAGATACTGGCTTATGAGCCCGGTAAGAAGAGTCCGGCAGGGATGAACCGTTTTTTATTAAAACTCTTATGTGCGGGTCCGGCTGATACTGTAGTATTTATTCCTCCCTTCTGACTGGAAAGCATATCTCATCCTGTAGGTAACGGTTCAGGTATGTATCCGATATGGTTGTTATCAGGTGGATCGCCATGACCCGGGGCCGGCACCCGGTCCGGGCGCTCGAAAAAGCCGGCACGATTGCACAGAAACGCGGGTTTGTTCATTATTATGAACGCGGTCCGGGCATGCTTGCCGATTTTTCCATTACCACTCCTGAAATCTTAGCGCAGGTCCGGATCAAACGTTTGCGATACATCCGCTGCACGATGAACTGGATGGAGCGGGAGGCAGCAGAAGAGATTGCCGGCCTCAAAATGTTCCCGTCGTCCCGGGAAATTTCCCGCGAGCTCTGGATCTGTTCTCCCGAATACGCGTGGAGATTTTATAAGGTCTGCGACAACGGGCTTTGTGAGCTCGGGCGGGATGGGATGCTGCTTGAGCAAAAATCCCCGGACCTGAAGGCCGGGACTGCCACCGGTACGAAAACACCGATTGCCGCCTTCCCTATCCTGACGGGGGATACCACCACTCCCTGAAAATTGCATGCCCCCTTCCTATTATTCGGGGATTTCCGTCGGAGAACAGTGTCGCGGGAAGTATCGTTTCTGCACAAAAAACCCCGTTTTGCGAATCAACCCTCTTTTGGCAAACGGGGCCAGATTCTTCCGATTTTTCCGTGAAGCATATTTTTAGGGCACCCGAAAAACTGCGGAATTCGCGAAAACACCTGCGGAAATGGAAATAAATCGCGTGATTTGGGCTTCTTTTTTAACATTTTACGTCGGAGGAGCAAAACTGCGCTAATAGGACCCTTTTATTTTGAGGATCGCTCCCGGTCCCAAACCTGCGTATGACTGGCAGAAGGAACACGGGTTCCGGATTGTCTTCTCCCTGTCACCCTCTGGAGATAAACCTGAGGGGAAAGGGGAATATTTCGTGCATTTTCCATGAGACTATCGATGAGTACCGCCTGCTCCCTGCTCCATTCAGCGTTGGGCGTTCGTTTCACCCACGCCGCATAGCTGCGGACAAATGCAAGGCGCTCTTCCTTATGGGCTGTCCGGTCAAACGACAATTCCATATTCCTCACCCGTGACACGGAATTCCTTCATCCGGCTTTTCATACGGTTATGATCGAGATTATTTTTGAAGATTTCCCAGAGATAGACCGCATCTTCGATATCCTTGTCCGATCCAAGCCAGAGTTTGTATACGATTTGGATATCAATAGGTGAAATGTAAAACGATGCGCCCGGCATGCTCACAGCGATCCTGTCCCTGAAAACGTGACGATCAACCTCATCTTTGAGAAATTTGAGTTCGATGTTGGGTATGAATTGATCTTTTTTTGCGATCCGTATGCCCATTTTTTTACTAAGCATGTCATAAAGACCATCGGAATTTTCTGCATTCAGGAATTCATACCCGCTGGTGATAAGTGCCTGGTAGAGTTTGTCGAAGGTAGCCTCTTCTAAAAAAGGAATGAGAATATCCACATCTTCTGTACCACGGGATCTCCCGAACAGGATAGCAACGTACCCGCTGACAATAACATACGGTGTTTTCTGCTCCAGTATCCGGATAAAATCGAGTACAAACCGATCCAGGCTTGTAAGAATTTTTTCCGATACTTCGATCTTCTGGTCTGAATACTGGAGGTCCATACGCTTACCCTCAGTGGTCTGCCGGATTAAAAGAGCATATCGTTTTTTGGCACATCCTTGTAGAGATACTGTACAACCTTTGGATTTTTGTTCTGGAAGGAATTGTATAAGAATATTCCAGAAGTGACTGGTAATTTGCAAATCCCGGCACGACAGGCAGACATCCGGCTCCTTATGGGAGCTTTTTTGTAACGTGGGTGTTTTTCGTTTTCTGCGTACTACAAAGCCCATATAATTTGGTGAATAATTACTGGACAACTATCCGGTCCGCCTTTCGTTGAGGTCGGAAATAATTTTACGACGATAAGGTCCGGGATAATTGACATGAAAGAGGGGATACAATAATCCGAAACAAACCATTCGTACATTGTGTGACTTATTCAATTGCACAAGTGACCGATACCACTGTCTGCGGCTTTTCTTTTGTTCAGCTGCCGGCCCTGACAAACCCGCAGGATCTTCCTGGAGACCTGCCATGACCCGGGGCCGGCACCCGGTCCGGGCGCTCGAAAACGCCGGCACGATTGCACAGAAACGCGGGTTTGTCCATTATTATGAACGCGGTCCGGGCATGCTTGCCGATTTTTCCATTACAACTCCTGAAAATTTATCGCAGGTCCGGATCAAACGTTTGCGATACATCTGCTGCACTATGAACTGGATGGAGCGGGAGGCAGCAGAAGAGATTGCCGGCCTCAAAATGTTCCCGTCGTCCCGGGAAATTTCCCGCGAGCTCTGGATCTGTTCTCCCGAATACGCGTGGAGATTTTATAAGGTCTGCGACAACGGGCTTTGTGAGCTCGGGCGGGATGGGATGCTGCTTGAGCAAAAATCCCCGGACCGGAATGCCGGGACTGCAACCGGTATGAAAACACCGGTTGCCGGCCCCCCTCGTCTGACGGGGGATACTACCACTCCCTGAAAAATTGCATACCCCACTTCCCATTATCCGGGGGCTTCCGTCGGAGAACAGATCCCAAAAAAGGACACTTTCCGCCAGGGAACCCCGTTTTGTAAATCGCCCCCCTTTTGGCAAACGGGGTCATATTCGGGCGATTTTTTCGGAAAGCATTTTTTTAGGGTACCCGAAAAACTGCGGAATTCGTGAAAACACCTGCGGAAATGGAAATAAATCGCGTGATTGGGGCTTCTTTTGGTAACTTTTACGTCGGAGGGGCAAAACTGCGCTAATAGGACCCTTTTATTTTGAGGATCGGGTCTGGGAGTGAAGATCAGTATAGGATTGGGTAAAACGGGGGGTTTTGATCGATATGGGATCTGGATACGTTCACGCCAGTATCGACGGTGTGAGTCAAATATTGTGTGTTGATGATGATAATCTGGAGTTCAAAATTCCCGTGACGTATTAATCAAATTAATGTCTGTCGATTATACATTTTCAGACTTTTAGGTGTCTTTGTCGGGTTCTTTATAAAAATTACGGCTATCTGGAATGGGAAATCATACTGCCCGGCAATTATATTCTGGCAAATTATTGTGATTCGTTCAGTGTTATCTGCGGGAATAAGAAAAAAGAAAAATTAATTTTGGTGTTCTCACTTGGTAATGGTGACTTTTGTCCGGGCAATTTTACTGCCGGTTGTGTCAACCAGATCTAAGTAGAAGTACTTGCCGATATTCTTTGGGTTACCAAATGAATATGCTGCAAAATATCTATCCTTACCCCCTGCATCATCTTTTGTCCAGAGAATACGTGCATTTGCATTAATTCCTGGAGGATTGTTTGTGTCTTTACTCCATGCAGTGGTCGTTGAGTAATCAGAACTTCTCGTGGAATTAATTACCAGAGTGTCACCGGCGTTGAATGATGTTGTATTGAAATAACTCCCGGTAATATTATATACTGCGTAATTGCTGTTAGCGGGATCAAGAATAATTGTGTTGTTGATGATCCAGGCAAATTTACCAGCATCCGTTCCCATCATCTCGGATGGTGTCGTCATGAAATTAACCGATGAAAGGGCAACGGAATCCCCGCCTGTGTGAGTAATTGTCATACCATTTGTCTGGCTGTAAGTTCCTGCAATGGTCAGCTGAGGTGTAGTTTTCTGTGAATTACCGAGCCCCCCGGCAAATGCGCTGACGACTGCCGCGATAATAATCGTGACGACAAGCATCAGCATCACGCCAACAACAGGCGAGACTGCATCATTAGATTTTGTATGGTTTCTCATATCAGCTCACCACCACATTTTTCTCAAAGATAGCACTGCCGGTTGGAGTGTAAATTAGTTTGACGTTAACGAAATCCCCGGCGCGGAGGACTTCCCAACCTTCACCAAGAATGGTTTGCATACCATCGGCTTCGACACCTGGTGTGTAAACCCAACTATCGGTATACTTGTATGGCGTGTTAATTCCATATCCTCCATTTTCACTAGGAGAGGTAGGGTCAATGAATCCACCGGCTTGTCCGGCCGGAAGTGCGTAAATCATAGTCCCGCCAATCAGTGTATAATTACCAAACCGCTGTTCCTCTTTATTGGGAACCCCGGCATTCATATTATCAACTCCAGGACCATAACCCCATGGAGCCCCAGTTATGTTGCCTATCTTTTTACCCGCATCACCAGTAAATTCCCAGTAAGTCACATTATGTCCGGGAAGCGTGTTGGTAACATGAGTAGTTCCAGCTTTTGCCCAAGTGGTAACAATCTTCAGTTCACTTGTGTTGACCGGTTCGGATATCGACAGCACCTTTGCCTCAAAGTAACTGTTGGAAAAAGATCCCGCATTCTTAATCGTTACATCCATTGACATTGATGGTGAAGTCTTCTTACCGCTCACCAGGCTGCCGGCAAATCCACTGACTACTGCTGCAATGATAATCATCACAACGAGCATCAGCATCACGCCAACGACCGGCGAGACTCCATCTTCGCCATTTTTTCTTGATATCCTCTTCAGATAATGCATGTTCTTTCCTCTGGTTCAGAAAATTGGCCCGAAAAAATAGATCCAGATTTCCGGATTGATTCCTTCAGCCAATTACAAAGGTTGTAAACAATTATATTTAACAATGATCATTTGTTAACTAATAAAAGTTAATTTTGCCCGAAATGACGGTACGCTAATCATGAGATGCAAAAGAAACCGTCTAAAAAGGGAATTACCGGGTAATGCCCTGTTTTTTCAATATCCCGTGTTTATGCTGCGTGTGGCGCCGGGGCCGGGATGGCAGCTCCTGATTTTGCCGGTTGTTCCGGCCGGGGGTAGTGCTTCGCGTTCTTCTTTTTATTGAGCCAGACAAGGTTCCCGTCAACAAACCCAAACGAGCTCATGGGGATGATCCGGATCTCGCCGGGAACTGCTGAAACGTCGGCAGATTTCGGAACGAACAGGACTTTTCCACGGAGAATCTTTTTGTTCATTGTCGCCGCCACGGTATCAAGCGAGAGCGTGGACGGTTCTTCATCGTAGGAAACCGCAAGGGCAATGGACTCTTTCCTTCCCCGGACATCCCGGGAAAGGATACAGGTCATATCGCGTGTGCTTGGCGACGGGACCGGCCGGCATTCCCAGCCCTCGGTATTCCTGAAATATGAACGGATCTCCCGTGCGACAAATGTCTGCATCGTATCGTGAACTGAACCCATACAGATCTTTTCAAAATAAAACGTAGAACCATATAAGTTTTGTTAAAGATGTTGATTTTTTCAAAATATTAAGTATATGATATGAACTTTTTTAGCGCAGTACGAAGTTTTTCCCGCTCAACACCGTCAGTAAAATCCGCAATGTTAATTTTTATAAGTATACTTATTGTGAAGATTAAAGAAAAATTGTTAAATAAACCGGAATGTGAATGATCACTATAAATCCCGTGATTTTATAGATAACCGAGGTTTTGGGATATGAGTCTCTTCATGCCGAAAAAAAACAGAATTCCCGGAATTTTTTCTGTCATATGCGCCGGTACCCTTCTTGCTTTTTGTGCCTTTTGCGGGTGCGTAAGTGACGCAGCAACAACAGGAACAACAAACCAGACTGCAAAAAATCCGGCGAGTGTCGTCATCCCGGTTGATTCCGCCTCCACCCTGACACATACAAGCGTCATGCAGAAAGGCGGCGTCCCTGCAGGCAGTCTCGCATATGAGGGACTGGTGATCAAGGCAACAAACGGTACATTCGAACCGGCACTTGCAAAGAGCTGGGATGTATCCGACGATGCAAAGACATGGACGTTTTATCTTGTAGAAGACGCGACATGGCATGACGGTGTCCCGTTCACGTGCGCCGACGTGAAATTTACAAACGATTACATGAAAGAAAAAAATCTCACGCTGGGATTTGTCTTAAAGGATGTCAGCTCAATTTCGTGTCCCAACGATCATACAGCAGTATTCACGCTAAAGACCTCGTACTCCGGTTTCCTCGACCAGATCTCGCGCCAGCCGGGAATTACAATATCTCCCAGACATTACTGGGAGAACATTTCCGATCCTCAGCATTACCGGGATACTGATTTTGTTGGTACAGGCCGATTTAAATATGAAAATGCAGAGGGCAATTATTTCTCGTATACGGTAAACGACAAATACTTCGGAGAGGTCCCGAAAATTTCCGGTGTCATTCTTACCGTGATCACAAATGCGGACAGCAAAATCCTTGCGCTCAAAAACGGTGAAATCGATGTGGTAAGCGGGATCACCCCGGCTGTAGCTGACAGCCTTAAGGGTGAAAAAAATATCGGGCTCTACACGATCAACGACACGGGAGCGTATGAAGTAGGGTTCAACATGAACGAGTATCCCGCGGATAATCCGGAATTCCGCCGGGCGATGAGCCATGCCATTGATCGTGACACTATCATTTCCCTGTTCGGGACCGGCCGGCCGACCGACACGACATTTTTAATCCCAGGCCTTGCCGGGGACTATGTCAACCAGAATGTAACGGGAATGTACGATTACGACTTAAAAAAAGCAGAAGAGATCCTGAAAGCTGCCGGATTTACCAAAAACGCTGAAGGGGTCCTCACCGGCCCGGACAAAAAGCCTGTCACAATCACCATCCCGCTCGGGGGCAAAGGTGCACCAAACGGTGGCGAACAAAAGATCGTGACCGTTTTAAAGGAAGACTGGGGAAAACTGGGAATTGCTGTAAGCACGCTCTCCTATGATGACCAGAGCCAGTACCGGGCCGCAGTCAAAAAGAACGCGGTCTTTATCGACGGCTTCCCGGTGACGCTTCATGACGATGCAGATGCGCTTGTGAATTTTGCCGTTACGCCAACGCAGGAGACAAATTATTACAATTACAACAATTCGGAATACAACACGCTTGTCCGCGAGATCCAGAACACTCCCGATAAAATAAAAATTAAACAGCTGGCTTACCGGATGCAGGAACTGCTTGCAAGAGACATTCCCTCCGTGCCGGTCTGCACGACCGATACCATCGTTGCATACCGGTCCGACCGTTTCACCGGCTGGGACATCGGCCCGGGATACCACAACGTTCTCGATCCAAAAGTACTTTCAAGCCTGACACCGGTGCATTCAACATGACCCCGACACAGGAGCGGGACAATGCAACAAAATCCGGCCATCCCCTTTTCTTTTTGGTTTTTTCCTGCAATGCCGGGTAAACTCATCATCAGGTAAAAATTGTAAAACGGGCGGCAGGTAAATATGGAAAAATCCGGGTACTACGTGACAGAACCAACACAGGCCCTGAGGAAAATCTCGTGATATCCGGAAATTATCTGTTAAAAAGGATCTGCTACAGCGGCGCTGCGTTTTTTGTCAGTGTCACCCTCACATTTTTCCTCCTGCACATGATGCCCGGGGACTACATCACCAATTACCTGCTTTCCCTTACAAACGCACTCCCAAAAGAAACGGTTGCACAGTTTTACCACCAGTTCGGGCTCGACCTTCCGCTCACCGAACAGTATGTCCTGTACTTTTCCAACATCCTGCAGGGACATTGGGGATACTCGTACGCCTACTCCGTCCCGGTCTTTTCGCTTATCGTTGAAAAACTCTCATGGTCGCTTGTCCTTCTCCTTCCCGCGACAATTCTTGGGATCCTGATCGGCACGGTGCTTGGCGCCCGGTCCGGCTGGAAATCCGGGGGGAAAAAAGATTTTGCGCTCTTTAATGTCATGATCGCGATCCGTGCCATCCCGGAATTCTGGTGGGCGATCATGGCCGTAATGGTCTTTGCATTTTATCTCAAATGGTTCCCGCTCTGGGGTTACACGAGTATTAATGTCCTGTACTCCGGGATCAGTGTCCCCGATGTGCTTTACCACGCAATCCTGCCGGTTACCCTTATGACATTTTTCATCGCGACCGGGAACTATTACGTGATGCGGAACTCGATGATCTCGGTCATCGGAGAGGATTACATTACCACCGCCAGGGCAAAGGGGTTAAGCGAACGTGAAATCCTCTGGCGCCATGCATTAGCAAATGCCCTCCTGCCCATTATCACGATAACGACGTTCCAGATCGCTGCAATCATCATGGGAAACGTGTTTGTCGAGACCGTATTCTCGTGGCCGGGAATCGGCCTTTTAACAACCGATGCACTCCGGATGCGGGACCTCCCGCTTCTTGAAGGGATTTTCATTCTCGATACTATCATGTCGATTGCCGCGATGCTTGTTGCCGATGTCCTTTCTTCCATAATCGATCCCCGGATCAGGATGGGAAAAGATGAGTAGGAAGATAATCCTGTGGGTAAGTGTAGCAGTCCTGTGCGCCTATATCGTGGTCGCGCTTTGTGCGCCGCTCCTGACTCCCTACAGCCCGACAGAAATTACCGGCTCTCCGCTTCAGTCTCCCGGGGATAACCATCCGCTTGGGACAAATGATCTCGGGCAGGACATATTCAGCCAGCTCGTTTACGGGGCACGAATTACCCTGCTTTACGGGTTTTGTGCTGCCCTGTTATCCGTATTTATCAGCACCAGTATCGGGATTGTCATCGGGTACTATGGCGGTTTTGCAGATGAACTCGTCTCACGGGCTATCGACATTTTCATGCCAATCCCTGTGTTCCCCCTGTTAATCGTGCTTACCGCATTTTTTTCCCCTGGTATCCTGACAATCAGCCTCCTGATGGGAATTCTTGGCAGCATTCATGGCATCCGCATTATCCGGTCACAGGTACTTTCGCTTGCTCAGACAAATTTTGTGGAAGGCGCACGTGCAATCGGCGCACCGGATTTTTACATCATGTCCCGGCATATCCTGCCAAACGTGATGCCGCTTGTTATGGCAAAATTTGTCTCGTCCTCCCAAAGGATGCTTGTCATGGGCGTGGGTTTAAGTTTCATCGGCATGTGGGACACGACAACCGTTGACTGGGGAACGATGATCCAGAAGTCGTATACCTCTGGAGGTATGGCCCTTGGGCTCTGGTGGTGGCTTCTCCCGCCGGGAATCGCGGTTGTCGGCATCTCGCTTGCGCTTGCAATGATCGGGTACAGTTTTGAAGAAAAATTCAACCCGCGTGTCGGGGTGAACCGTATATGAGCCCGGAAAAAATTCTCACGTTCCCGCAGGCAGGCACGGCATGACCCTTGTTAGGATCGAAGGTCTTGGTGTCCGGTTTTCCACCCGGTCGGAATGTGTCCAGGCGGTGGACACAGTCGATCTTGATATTGCCCGGGGAGACCACATCGCCCTTATCGGGGAATCCGGGTGCGGGAAGACTGTCCTTGGCATGGCGGTAATGGGGCTCCTCCCGAAAAACGCCTGGATCACCGGCGCTGTCCGGTACCGTGACCAAGACCTCCTGAAGGCAGCAGAACCTGACCTGCAACGGATTCGCGGAAAAGAGATCGCGATGATCATGCAGAACTCTGCGCTGTCACTCAACCCGGTAAAAAAAGTGGGGGACCAGATTGCAGAACCGCTCCTCATCCATCATGTTCTTGCCGAAAAAGCAGCACATGACGAAATTGTCCGGCTGCTAACAGCAATGGGATTTGACGAACCGGAGCGTGCAGCCGGGCGTTATCCGCACGAATTTTCCGGGGGGATGCGTGAACGGATCCTTGTCGCTGTTGCCCTTGCCTGCAAACCGGATATTGTGATTGCCGATGAACCGACATCAGGGCTCGACGCCGGTGTAAAATCCCGGATTCTTGCCCTGATAAAACAACAGATGGCAGACCGTACGCTCTTTCTCATTACGCACGACATGGGGACCGCGCATTATCTCTGCACGCAGATTGCCGTGATGTATGCCGGGGAAATTGTCGAGACCGGCCGGACACACGATCTCCTCTCCCTGCCCATGCACCCGTATACCCAGGGGCTCCTTGCCTCGCTCCCGTCTGCCGGGCTGCATCCCATCCCCGGCATGAGCCCCTCGCCCACTCACCTGCCCGGCGGATGCAGGTTCTGTGCGCGGTGCCCGGCTTCGATAGAGCGGTGCAGCCGGGAGCATCCCCCCCTCATCAGTACCGGTGAGAGACTGGTCCGGTGTTTCCTCTATGATTGAACTTGACAAGGTCACAAAGGTCTACACAAAAGGATTTTTACACAGGCAAAAGACCGTCGCGGCAGACAACGTATCACTCCGGATAAAAAAAGGAGAATCGCTTGGGCTTGTCGGCGAGAGCGGCAGCGGGAAGACGACCCTTGGGCGGATCGCGCTCCGGCTCATCGAACCGACAAGCGGAACGGTCCGGTTCGATGGCATTGACCTGACCGCATTATCCCGGTCAAAACTACGGCAGATCCGGCCCCGGATGCAGATCATTTTCCAGGACCCGGATACCTCGCTTGACCCAAGGATGACCGTGAGAGAATGCATCGCGGAACCGATGAAAATCTGGGACCTGTGCAGCCCGCATGAACGGGAGGACAGGATCGGCGAACTTCTTGAGACGGTGGGACTCCAGCCGGATCTTGCCGGCCGGTATCCTTTCGAGATCTCCGGGGGCCAGAAACAGCGCGTGGCACTTGCAAGGGTCCTTGCACTCAACCCGGAATTTATTGTCGCTGACGAACCTACGGCAGCGCTCGATCTATCCGTTCAGGCACAGGTACTGAATCTTTTAAAAACGGTGCAGAAGAAGACAAACCTCACGCTCCTTTTTATCTCCCACGATCTCCAGGTCATCGGGCAGATGAGTGATACTATCGCGGTGATGCATAAAGGAATTATCGTCGAACGCGGAACGACGCGTGATGTTCTTGCGTCTCCAAAGGCACCCTATACAAAAAGACTGGTGAGTGCGGCATACGAGAGCGAAGTATGGCTGGGAAAAGTGCGTGAGTCTTTACCATCCAAAAAATGAGTTTAAAAAATCGGACTTTATGACTTGTCTGAACTTTCTTTATTGCGCGTGTAAATCAAAAAGGTTAAACAAAATAATGCTGTTAAATAGAATGTTATTTCACGGGATATACAAAACAGGACTATAACAGATGCAATGGGAAGGCCGTTTTCTGCCGCAGGATACAGGGATCCGGTCAAAATCCCATCTGCCTGACCAAAAAAAGCCATGGCACTGATACTTATCTGGGGTATTATCGGAGTTTTTGTTGTACTTCAGAGCCATCGCCATTCATTTTTTTCCCGGTTTGAACGCAAAAATATGGATCCATCTCCGGTTGAACCCGCAGTTTCAACGGAATCTTCTGGTAAAAAAATGCGTCTTGCAAATCCTCGAAAATTTATCGAGCCGTATCGCAACGTGATATCTGCGCTGACTCAGCCAACAAAAAAAAGCCTCGCCCTTTTTATCGGTGTGACCGGTCTTGCCCTCGGAACCGGGATCATTGCGCTTTTTGTGGTGATGCCTCTCATTTTCACTGCCGTCCTGTCCGTGCTCTCGTTTGCCGCGCTGGTGCCTGCGATCTCATCCGCCCGGATACGGTTTTTCCCATCAGGCCGGGCCGTAATGGAGGATACAGCTCCACCGGCGCCTGAAAAAGAACCGCCATCTCATATCCGGGAACCTGAAATTGAACAGGATAGTGGAGATGAACCGGAACCGTCCGACATGGACAAACCTGAGCATGGAATCCTCACCCGGTACCCGGTGACACCCCCTTACTCTTCAGTAAAAATTGTACGCATGGGAAATGCCGGGTTTACTTACACCATCATCGAACCGCCCCTTTTGGCCCGGGAAAAAACAATCCTCCGGGAGACCTATGCATATCTCCGTGACGTGATCATCTACGATGACACCGGGAACAGTATAGAAAAACACATCAACCCGGCCGTTATTTACCCGGTTTTTTCCCTGTATGATCCGACTATCTCAAAGGAACGCCTTGACGTTTTGTATTATTATCTCAAACGCGATCTTTCCGGCTACGGTCCGCTCGAAGTCCTCATGAGAGATTCTGCAATTGAGGACATGAGCTGCAACGGGAAAGACCTGCCGGTCTTTATTTTCCACCGAGTCTACGGCAGCCTGCCCACAAGCGTCGTGTTCTCTGAAGGCGAACTCAACCAGTTCGTTTTAAAAATCGCCCAGAAAGCAAACAAACAGGTCTCGCTCTCGAATCCCATGGTCGACGCCACCCTGCCGGACGGCGCCCGCATCCAGATCACGTACAGCGATGTCGTCTCCACAAAAGGCAGTTCCTTTACCATAAGGAAGTTCCGGGAAGAGCCCATGACTCCGCTCGATCTTATCAATCTCAAGACCTACGATCCGGAGATCCTCGCATTCCTATGGCTCGCTATCGAGCACCACAAAAGCCTGATTATTGCGGGAGGCACGGCAAGCGGCAAGACATCGACCATGAACGCGGTCTCGCTGTTCATTCCCCAGAATGCAAAGATCGTTTCTTTAGAAGATACCCGCGAGATCCAGCTGCCCCACAAGAACTGGCTGCCCACCCAGACCCGGGAGCTCACGGCAACCGGGGTCAAAGGGGATGATATCGATCTCTTCTCGCTGTTAAAAGCCTGTATGCGGCAGCGTCCGGAGTATATCATCGTAGGAGAGGTCCGGGGCCACGAAGCCCAGACACTTTTCCAGGCAATGAATACCGGGCATGCCACGCTTTCGACCATCCACGCCGGGAGCGTGCAGGAAGCGATCAACCGGCTGACCCATGATCCCATCAATGTCTCGCCCGTGATGTTTTCCGCGCTTGACCTGATTGTTATCCAGTCGCTGTATTCTTTCGGCAACACCCGTATCCGTCGCTGTCTTTCCATTCACGAGATCGAGGTGGATATGCAGGGAGGGATCCGGTCAACACCTCTGTATGAATGGGATATGGAAAGTGACACCTTTATCCGGGTAAACAAAGATTCGCGAGTCCTTGCGGATATTGCCAGCCACCGGGGCTGGTCAGCCGAAGAGACCCGGCGCCAGCTCGACAAACGGGTGGAATTTTTCTCGCTCGCTGTTGAGGTACCGCGGCCGGATATCCGGGACCTGGCAAATGCCATCCATAATTTGAGTGACTGACATGGACCTGTCATTTGGATCTTTTTTCAGGATCGAAGAATGGATCACCCGCTCCGAGATGGTGGCATTTGGTGCCGACCTTAAAAAATCCCTCCGTTCAGCGCATATGCCGGTAACGGCCGAGCGGTATCTCCATACTATCCATACGAACCTTGCTGCATCGCTCCTGGTTTATATCGCGCTGGCAGCGTTTTTCGCATTTTCCGGTTTTACTCTTGAGATGGGTGCCATCAGCTCGGGCAATATTTTCTTCTGGGTCCTTGTTTTCTGTATCCTTGTCCCGGGCATTTATGCCACCCAGGTATATTACCCGGCGATTGTTGCCCAGGGACGCAAGAACAGGATTGAACTGGACCTCCCGTATGCCATCTCCTTTATGCAGGCCCTTTCGACTACCATGCCGCCGTTTGAGGTTATTCACAAAGTCTACGAAGAGCGTGACATGTTCGGTGAAGTATCAAAGGAATTTGGTGTCATCATCCGCAATGTTGAAGTCTTTGGCGATGACCTGATCACCGCGATGCGTGATCTCCAGCGGATCACGCCGTCTGCCAACCTCCGGGACTTTTTAAACGATCTCGGGATCGTCTTTGACAGCGGGGGGGACGTCCCATCGTATCTTGCGGCAAAAACCGAGTTTTACCGGGAACAGGCAAAGCAGGAACTGGAACTGGTCTTAAAAACAATCGAGATCATGGCAGAGGTATACGTCTCTGCATTTGTTGCCGGGCCTATCGCGCTCATCATCATGATTGTCGCGCAGGGCATGACCAGCCAGGCGTCCATGGACTGGGTTCTCCCCCTGATGTATATTGCCATCCCGGCCGGTGCAATTATCATGATCTGGCTGCTGTCGATCATGCTCCCGCCGGAAAACCTCGAAGTTACCCGCAAGGAGATTATTGAGTATGACTTTGGGGAGTCCATTCCCGAGCAGCCTGCCGGCTCTTTAGATAATTTATCCGCCGAAGACGAGCTTTTTTATAAACGGATAAAGACCCAGAGGGAACGACACCGTATCTATAACCTGATCCGCCATCCTCTCCGGGCATATATCACGACCTATGATTACGGCATAATCACGGGCTGTATCATCGACAGCATCATTGCCCTTTTCTGGATGTCTGGGGTATTCGATGGCATTTTCCCGCATAACGCGTTAGAGGCGGTTATCTGTCTTTTAATTATCGGTTTTATGGCACCGGTTGCTGTCGCGTATGAGGGCCGGCGCTGGTATGTCAGGAACGTAGAGTCCCACCTTCCTGAATTTTTGCGTGAACTCTCGGACATGAAAGATATTGGTCTTACTATCCAGGAAGCTATCCACAGGATTTCCGGTGCAAAACTCGGGCTGCTCAGTTCGGAGCTGTCAAGTGCCTCCCGTGATATACGGGCCGGGACAAACGTGAACGCAGCGCTTGTCAGGATGGAAGAACGGATCGGTCTTGTCTCGGTCAAACGTGCCATTTCCCTGCTTGTCCGGGCAAGCGAGATCACGACAAACCTCCGCCAGATTTTCATGATAGCGATCACCGATTTTGAGCACTATCTCAAGCTCAAGAGCGAACGGGAGAACACGACCATCGTCTATGTCATGATCATCTACCTCTCTTTTGGGATCTACCTGTATACGGCATACCAGCTCAATGTCCCCTTCCTTGCCAGTTTCAAGGGACAGAACATCACAATGGATGTCGCCGGAAATATTACCGACATGTTCCGGATTGGGATAATCCTTGGTACATTCTCGGGAATCATGGCCGGCCAGTTCAGTTCAAACAGTATCCTGTGCGGTTTCAAGCACAGCATCGTCCTGCTGGTTGCTGCGCTCTACCTGTTTGTATTTTACATTTCGGCATAAGAACAAACGCCGGTTTTTGATCCCCGCTCGCGGACAAGTATTGTTCCTGTTTTTTTTTTAAAATCCGGTCACAAGACACCCCCTCGTGGGTCCGTGTTCAATATTTTTCATGGAAAATCGTGCACACTCTTTTGTCTCTTTTTTTTAAAATTGTCAAACCGGATAACAAATAGCAATCTTTTTTATCTATCTGATGTTACTATTTGCAATAAATGTAATACTGCGTATGGTGATTTCATGCATATTCCTGATGCATTCATTCCGATTGGGCAGGGCATAATCTACTGGATTATTGCCCTGGTATTTATTGCACTCGCCCTGAGATGGGCGAGGAACGAGATGAGCGAGGAAAAACTTCCGATTGTTGCCGTTCTTGCTGCCGGGATATTTGCCCTCCAGTCTTTCAACCTTCCCGTGTCTATGGGAACGAGCGGTCACCTTGTTGGCGGGGCACTTGCCGCAATTGTCCTCGGTTCACCGTTTGCAGCGGTTTTCATCCTTGCACTGGTGCTCATTGTGCAGGGTGTCCTGTTCGGTGACGGTGGGATCACGACCATGGGCGCAAATATTATCAACATGGGAGTGATAGGGGGTTTTGTCGGGTTCTACTCGTTCAAGGGACTCATGAAGATGACAAAGAGCATGCCGATCTCTGCGTTTATCGCAGCATGGCTTGCCTGCCTGATCCCGGCGCTTGCCTGTGCGGTGGAGATGTTTTTGGCCGGGACGTTCCCTCTTCGGGAAGGACTTATTGCGATGGGAGTCTACCATGCAGCGATTGGAGTGATTGAAGGTGTCGTTACTGTAGCAGCGATCTATCTGATTACAAGCGTGCGGCCGGATCTGGTCGATGATGGTGTAAAAACAACCGCAGGAGCGAAAGCAGCATGATCAATAACAAGACCTTTTTAATCGGAGGGATTATCGTCGCACTCCTTATCGGAGTGGTTGCGGTATTCCTTGCGTCCGGTGACCCGGACGGCCTTGAAAGCACTGCCCTAATCGTACAGGGCCAGAAGACCCTTACCGGTGACACTCCTCCGGAGGCAGAAATCCAGGAAGACCTTACAGGGAAATTCTCGTATGAATCCCCGATGCCCGACTACTCGCTTGGCGACGCAATGGGATCAACCGGTGGTATCCTTGCAATAGCGGTTGGAACCCTGCTTGCGTTTATTGTGGTATTTGGTTTTGCATACGCGATCAAACGGTCCGGAAAATCCACAGATCCGAACCAATAGACCTTTATTTTTTTTCAGCATATTCCATACATTCATGCACCTTCTCGAGACCCGCGATCTCTGTTATGTTTATCCTGGTAACGTCACGGCACTTGACCATGTGAATTTCATTGCCCCAAGGAACTCCCGAATTGCGGTAATCGGTTCGAACGGTGCCGGCAAGAGCACACTTTTCAAGCACTTCAACGGAATTTTCCAGCCGTCTTCCGGTTCGGTCCTTATCCGGGGGGAACCGATAACAAAGGTAAACAAAAAAGAAGTCCGGAAATTTGTGGGTCTTGTTTTCCAGAATCCTGACGACCAGATCTTCTCGCCTACTGTCGAGCAGGATATTGCATTCGGGCCGACCAACCTCGGGCTTGATCCGGAAACGATCAGCCACCGTGTCCACGAAGCCTTAAGAGTTGTCGGGATCGAGCATCTCGCCGGGCGGGTGCCCCATCACCTGAGCGGCGGTGAGAAAAAACGGGTGGCCATTGCTGGTGTCATTGCGATGGAACCCGAAGTGCTCGTGCTTGACGAGCCAACCGCCGGCCTTGACCCGAAAGGGGTTGCCGACTTAAACACATTTATCAATTCACTGTCGTCGAAATACGGCATGACCGTGATCTTTTCCACGCACGATGTTTCCCTTGTGCCGGAAGTGGCCGATTATATTTATGTCATGGACAAGGGCAGGATCGTTGCTTCAGGATCAGTTGAAGAAATCTTTGTCCAGCCGGATATGCTCAAATCAGTCCGGCTTGATGTCCCGGTGCTGCCCCGGTTGCTCCGGTCACTCCAGGAACACGGTGTCGAAGTTTCAATGGCATACACCTACTCAGATGCGGAACAGGCACTGCTCCGGGCATTTGGCAAACAATCATGATCGAGGAACTTTTCCAGATCGAACGTGATGCGTATAAGGACAGCATCATCCACCGGGTTGACGCACGGGTAAAGATAGTGATCTGTTTTGCGGCGATCATCGCACTTGTTGCCGTGCCCTATTCGATAATGATTTATACGGTCGGGGTGCTGTTTTTCATCTTTTTTTTCATCCTCTGGTGCTGCACCCGGCTGTCGTATGTCGTATACTTCAAACGCCTTTGTGCGATTGTCCCGCTATGGGGTATTATTATCCTTTTCCAGATTTTTTTTAAGAATAAATATTACACCGATTACGATGTCCTGTACTCCCTGCCGCTTGGGATAAACATCTACGCGCAGTCGGTAGAATTTGCATTTATCCTGTTTGTGAAGTTTGTCGTGTGCATTTCTTTTATCATCCTGCTTTCGTCGACAACAAAGATGCCCGATATGCTTGAAGGAGCTTCACGGATGGGGCTCCCGGCGGAATTTGCCCTTGCGCTTGGCATGATGATCCGTTACCTGTTTGTCTTTGGCTACATGTACCGCAAGATGAACGAGACCTTAAAAACCAAATGTTTTGATTCGTTTGATCGTCATCTCCCCTACCGGTACCGCCTCCGCCAGATCGGCTATCTTATCGGTACCATGTTTATCCGTTCCTATGAACAGGGTGAACGGGTATACACAAGCATGCTCTGCCGGGGATACGGAAGGGACAGTTTTCTTTTTGTGAAAAAGAAACCGCTTGGCAGGGGAGACGCTGTATTTCTCTCCATGTCGCTGTGCGTAATCATTGCCATACCTGTTACAGTCTGGCTGACTGCAATCCGTTTATTCTAAAAAAGGCCACCCCCTCCATAAGCAGCTGATGGAGGGGGTGTCATGCAGTTCTTAAAAATTTTAAGAGGGGGCAGGGGGGTTACCCTTGCTCCGCATTGTTCTCAGGGTCACCCCCTCCTTATGATATGAAAGGAGACCCCCTCCTCATGGACGATTGTGTGGGGGTGGCACCCGGTTCAGGACGAAGGCTCTACGCGAAGTACAGGCTCCAAGACTGGAACTTTTAGGGGTGACTCCTTCCTTTTATTGAGACAGGAGGGGGGGCCTTCATTTTTCTGATTACGTTGGAAGGGGTGGTGGGGGGTCCCGGATTTTTTTTAAAGAGAGGGGGTCTGCCCTCTCAATGAAGGGTGGGGTGATGCTCGGAGCTTTTGTGTGTTATGAAAAATCAGGAAGATCCGTTTTCTGCAAAAGGCCGGAACCTGCCGGATTCTCTCAGGGGAACAACCCGGACAACAATGCATTTGCAATATCCTTAACCACAGGTTTTTGCTATAAAAAAACAATATTTTATCTCCTGTAAAAACAATATTTATTGTGCTCATTATAGTGGATTTTTTACAGGTTTTTTTAACGGAGGTTTTCTTTGACTGATACTTACGATGCATCCCACATCACGATACTTGAAGGGCTCACGCCGGTCCGCGAACGCCCTGCAATGTACATCGGGAGCACCGATACCCGGGGGCTCCATCACCTTGTGTACGAAGTCGTGGACAATTCCATCGACGAGGCACTTGCCGGGTTCTGTAATTTAATCTCGGTTGTTATCCAGGGCGACGGATCTCTGTCGGTTGAGGATAACGGCCGGGGTATCCCGGTCGATACAATGGAAAAGAACCACAAAAGCGCTCTTGAAGTGGTTCTTACCGTCCTCCATGCCGGTGGTAAGTTCGACAAGTCCACGTACCAGGTATCAGGAGGTCTTCACGGCGTTGGTGTCTCGGTCGTAAACGCCCTTTCCACGAACCTTACCGCCCGGGTCTACAGGAACGGCAACATCTACGAGATGAATTTTGCCAAGGGAATCCCCACCGGGCCCCAGATGCAGCGCGAGGAGACGCTTGCCGAAGCGCTCATCCGGTACCAGCAGTGGTACGGCGCAACCCCGGCGTTTACCCGGAAAAATGCAACATCCGCCCCCGGCCAGCAGAACCTGTCCGAAGGGACGGAACCCGTCAGCTCTGATCCGGAAGACCGTGCCCGGTTCTTTGTGGAATTCGGGTCAAAACTTACAGGTACAAAGGTTATATTCAGGCCTGATCCGACCATCTTTGAAACGGTTACGTTCGATTACGATGTCCTTGCAACCCGGCTCCGCGAACTGGCATTTTTGAATGCCGGCCTTACCATACGGATTGCCGATGAACGGACCGGCACCCGCGCTTCCTATTGCACAGGAGGGCTCTCGGAGTTCGTCAGGTACTTAAACGAAGGAGCCGACAGTCTCCACCCGGTACCAATTGATGCCACCCAGAAAGATATCGAGAACAAAGTCGAGGTCGAGATTGCCCTCCAGTATACGACCGGATACGATGAGAAGACGTACTCCTATGTCAACAGTGTCAATACCCGTGAAGGCGGCACCCATCTTGAAGGGTTCCGGAGCGCGATTACAAGGGCCATCAACACGGTGGCAAAACGCAATAACATTATAAAAGAGAATTCGACGATTGCGCTCCGTGGCGAGGATGTCCGCGAAGGCCTGACATCGGTGATCTCCGTCAAGATGGCAAACCCCCAGTTCGAGGGCCAGACCAAGATGCGCCTTGGGAACAGCAATATCAAGGGAATCGTGGACTCGCTTGTTTATTCGGCGCTCAACCAGTATTTCGATGAGAACCCCAAGGTCCTTGCCACAATTGTCGAAAAAGCCGTCTCGGCGGCAAAGGCACGGGAAGCAGCGAGGAATGCAAGGGAACTTGCACGGCGGAAGAGTTCGCTTGAAAGTTCCGGCCTTCCGGGAAAACTTGCCGACTGCTCGGAACGCGACCCCCAGAAAAGCGAGATCTATATCGTGGAAGGAGACTCGGCAGGCGGCAGCGCAAAGCAGGGCCGGGACCGGAAGTTCCAGGCAATCCTCCCGTTACGGGGTAAGATCCTCAACGTGGAAAAAGCCGGCGAGCACCAGATCCTAAAGAACGCCGAAATCCAGACGCTTCTCTCTGCAATCGGAACCGGCGTCGGCGATAAGTTCGATATCGAACGGACGCGGTACCATCACATCGTGATCATGACCGATGCCGATGTTGACGGTGCGCATATCCGGACACTCCTTTTAACGTTCTTCTACCGGTACATGCCGAAAGTCATCGAGGCCGGGTTTGTATATATCGCCCAGCCGCCTCTCTTCAGGATTGCCCGGGGTAAAGAGGAGAAATACGTGTTTACCGAAGAGGAAATGAAAAAGGTCTCACAGACAATGGGCGAAAAGGGGGTCTCCGTCCAGCGGTACAAGGGTCTTGGTGAGATGAACGCCCAGCAGCTCTGGGACACGACCATGGACCCGAAGAACCGGATTTTCCGGCAGGTCAATATCGAAGATGCGATGGAAGCAAACGAGATTTTCAAGACCCTGATGGGAAAGGACGTGGAGATACGAAAAGAGTTCATTACCCGTCATGCAAAGGAGGTGACAAACCTTGACATCTGAAGGAGACATGCCCGCCGCACCAGCTCCGCTCACCCACCGGGTCGAGCCGATCAGTATCGAAAAGGAGATGAAGGTCGCGTATATTAACTACGCGATGAGTGTCATCATCGGGCGTGCAATCCCGGATGTCCGGGACGGATTAAAACCGGTCCACCGCCGCTGTCTCTACGGAATGTGGGAGATGGGAAACACTTCCGACAAACCCACGAAAAAGAGCGCGAGGGTGGTCGGTGAAGTGATGGGTAAGTTCCACCCGCACGGTGATTCATCCATCTACGATACGATAGTAAAGATGGCCCAGCCTTTTTCGTACCGGTACATGCCCGTGCTCGGACAGGGGAACTTCGGGTCTATCGATGGGGACTCTGCGGCAGCAAGCAGGTACACTGAAGTCAAGCTTACCCAGTTTGCCGAAGAGATGCTCAAGGACATCGAGAAGGAGACCGTTGATTTTGTCCCCAACTACGATGAATCCCTGAAGGAACCCTGTGTCCTTCCTGCAAAAATCCCGGAACTCCTTGTGAACGGGACCGATGGGATTGCGGTTGGTATGGCGACAAAGATGCCGCCCCATAACCTCCGCGAGGTCTGCGCAGCGGTCACAAAATATCTCGAAAACCCGGAAATTACTGTTGACGACCTCATGAAGATCATGCCGGCCCCGGACTTTCCCACCGGCGGTATCATCATGGGCACCGATGGCGTGAAGAACGCCTACATGACCGGGCAGGGCCGGTTCGTTGTCCGTGGTGTAGCAAACATTGAGGAATCTGAAAGCGGCAACCGGGGCGACCGGATTATTGTCACGGAACTCCCGTACCAGGTGAACAAGGCCCAGTGGATCGAGGCCATTGCAAACATGGTAAAGGAGAAACGTCTTGACGGTATCTCCGATATCCGCGACGAGTCCGACAAGGAAGGTATCCGGGTCGTCTTCGAGCTCCGCAAGGGCACGATGGCGCCGGTGATCCTAAACAACCTTTACCGTTTCACGGCGCTCGAATCCGGTTTCTCGGTAATCAACCTCGCGATTGTTGACGGCCAGCCGAAAGTGCTCACCCTTCACGGTCTCCTTTCAGCCTTTGTCCAGCACCGGATTAACGTGATCCGGCGCCGTTCGGAGTTTGACTTAAAAAAGGCACGGGAACGGGTCCATATTCTCGAAGGGCTGCTCCTTGCGCTTGCACGGATCGACGAAGTGATCGCTGCGATCCGGTCGTCTGATACGGTTGACAATGCACGGCTCACGCTCATTTCCCGGTTCGGGCTTGACGAGGTGCAGGCAAATGCGATCCTCCAGATGCAGCTGCGCCGCCTTGCGGCTCTTGAACACCAGAAAATTATCGATGAGAAGAACGGGCTTGTTGCCGAGATCGAACGGTTGACCACCCTTCTCTCAAGCGAAGCCACGATAAAAGACGAGATCCGCCGGGAGACTGCCGAGATTGCGGAAAAATTCGGCGATGCAAGAAAGACAAAGATCTCCGGTGCAGTAAACGATATTTCCACGGAAGATCTCATCGAGGACAAAACGGTTCTTGTCTCCATCACGACAGCAAATTACATCAAGCGTATGGACCTTGACACCTACCGCAAGCAGCGGCGGGGCGGCCGTGGTATTACCGGCATGACGACAAAAGAGGAAGACTTTGTTGATTCGGTCTTTGTCGCCGGGATGAAAGACTACCTGCTCTGCTTCACGAACCTTGGACGGGTCTACTGGCTCAAGGTCTACGAGATACCCGAGAGTTCGCGGGTGGCAAAGGGCAAACCGATTGTAAACCTCCTGAACTTGAAAGACGAAGTTGTCACGACCGTCGTCCCGATCCGCGAGTTCCGCGAGGACCGGTTCCTCCTGTTCGCGACAAAACTCGGTCAGGTCATCAAGATCCCACAGACCGAGTTCTCCAATCCCCGGTCTGTCGGCACAAACGCCATCCGTCTCCGTGAAGGCGACCAGCTCGTTGACGTAATCTCGACAAACGGCAACAACGAGCTTGTGCTTACCACCCGGTTTGGCCGGAGTCTCCGGTTCCACGAGGAAACCGTGCGGAGTGTCGGCAGGAATGCCGTTGGTGTGAAAGGCATGACCATAAAAGGCGGGGATACCATCGTTGCGGTTACCCTGCTTGAAAAGGATCACCTGCTTACCATTTCCGATGTTGGTTTTGGGAAACGCACGGAATTTGACGATTTCCGTGGGCACGGTCGGGGGACGCAGGGCGTCAGGAATATCGCGCTCGAACGCGATGCGGTCGTTATTATGTCCAGTGCGGTCTCGGACAACGATGAAATCGTTGTCATGACTGCGGCGGGTGTTGTCATGCGGACCCGGGTAAGCGAGGTCCGTGTCATCGGTCGTGGCACGAAAGGCGTCCGGATCATGCGCCTTGACGAAAACGACAAGGTGGTCGGTGTCGCTATCGTAAATACTGAGTCGGATGTCGTGGAGACCGGGAATGGAAACGGGAATGATGATGGAAATCCCCTGCCTGAAACACCGACGGAACCGGAATAAGACTCACTTTTTTTTCGAAATTTAAAAAAACGCGAGGAACCAGAATCTGTCTGAATACGGCAGCACCCCGTTTTTATCCTGATCTATAGTGATGGTTCCCACCCCTTCGGGGTCGGCGCAACGCCTCGTCGGGTCGCGCCTGGGCAGGGTGGTTTATGCCACAGGTCGTAAATGGCGTTTTGCAGTCCCCGGCAGTCAATTTTGTGAAATCAGGATACACATCCTTGCCCCGCCGTACCCCGCGAGGGGCCTTGAGGCGGGAACTCCTCATAAAATTTTTCCGGGTTTATTGTTGTTGTGCGATCGCGATAGTCTTGTGTCGGTTTTTACATCATCTGTTAGGCATTCTAAAAAATTATCACCCTCCGGCATCCAAGGGAAACTATGGTACCACTGTTCCGGAAAACTATCCATGTATCCACCCACAAAGAGGGGGATATCCTTAACCTTACTCCGCAGGTAGAAGCCGCTGTCCGCGAGAGTACGGTAAAGGAAGGACTTGTTCACCTTTTTGTGCAGCACTCGACAGCAGCGCTGACGATGATTGAATACGAGCCCGGGGTTCTTGCGGATCTCCTTCGGGCTCTGTCGGTGCTTGCGCCGGATAATTCCGAGTACGCCCACAACACAAAATGGGGTGACGGGAACGGGCGCTCGCATGTCAAAGCGGCACTTGTCGGCCCGTCTCTAACCATACCGGTTTCTGGCGGAAACCTCTGCTCAGGGACATGGCAGCAGGTTGTCCTTCTCGAACTGGATGTAAACGCGGGACGCGATCGGACGATTATCTGCACGGTTACCGGCACCTGATGCCTGCCCGGAGGATCAGGACAGATTCTTAAACAGAGAAAAAACCGGGGTCCTAGACCACATACACGCTTTTTACCAATCGCGTGACTGCGACATTTTTAGGTTGTTAATCCTCGTTATGGTGCGCCGTGTTTTTTTTGCCCGGCAACAATATCCGCCAGCCATCCGCTGTGTGCCCTGAGCGCACAACCGCCTTCGGATTCGGTCAGAAGAGCCGGATTGGTACGGATTTTTTCAAAAAGCGGAGATCGCAGGGCGTCTTCAAGCGAAGTCTGTGAAAGGTTTGCATCCGAGAATGGTGATGCCGGGCAGGGTTCGAGATTCCCGGACGGGCTGATATGGACAAAACCCCGGCCGGCTGCAAGGCACCCGCCATAATCATCGTCATTTCCGGGAAAGCCGATAAAGAGTGCCGGGAATTTTTTTGGCAGCGCCGCGATGCCGGCATTCAGTTCTTCATGCTGGTCCGGGGAGAGGACAAGATTTTCAGTGCCGGGTTCGACTGGAACATATTCGACAAATACAAACGCCCGGGCTCCTGCCGCTGTCATTTCCCGGATAAAATCATCCCGTGTGACAAGGCCGACGTTTTTTCGTGTGACCGTGAGCGAACAGCCAAAGAAAATTCCGGCGTCTTTCAGACCGTCACAGGTCGCACGCAGCCGGTCGTAGACACCGGTGCCCCGCCGGGCATCCGTCTCATCGCGGAGGCCTTCGAAACTGATGACCGGGACGATATTTTTGCATTTGGCAAGAGATGCGGCGGTTGGTGCATCGATCAAAAGGCCGTTTGTAAAAACCGGAAAGAGTATCCGGGGATGATCCATGGCAAGGGAAATTATCTCGTCCTTTCGCATAAGTGGTTCGCCACCGGCAAGGACCATGACCGATACTCCCAAATTTTCCCCCTGGCTTACAACAGAAGCAAGCGTCGTTTCGCTCATATCCGGGACAGGTTGTGCATTGCGCCGGCGCATGTAACAACCGGCACAGGAAAGGTTGCAGCGCGAGGTGATGCTGATTATAAAGACCGGCGGAACGAGAAGCCCGTTCTGTTCGTGATTTTTTCGGATCTTTTCTGCATTTTTCTGGTCACGCAGCAAAGCCATGGCGGGAACAAGGAGCCGGGGGTCATCCCTGATGAGCCGGGTGGCCTGCCTGAATGTATCGGTTATTGCCGAATCAAGTACCCTCCGGTATTTTGGGAAGTTGTCATTGTCAGGGCGGGATTTTTCGGACATGTTCGTTTTTTCACAGTACCCGGATTAAATGTTAGTCATTGAAGTAAACGTGTTATGCGACAACATATTCTTATTTCCCGTGCCGGTTTTTCCATACGGGGAACGTCATGCGATGACCTGACCGGGATTGCAGTATCCATTTGGATTTTACACGGACTAAAATGAATTGCAGCGTCAAAAAAGATTGGCCCGGACACCCCGGAAAATAATTTTTCAGACCGTTTCCCGTAACACCCGGTACAGTGCCCACGCGACAAGGATGTAACCGCAGAGCCGGAGCAGGACAAACGTGATCTCGGGAAAGAGCGTAAGGCCAAAGAGTGTATTAAGGTGCGACAAACCAAACAGGCCAAATGCAATTCCAATGAAAAGCGGGTTTACATTGCTGCTTTTTTTGTATGCTGCATAACCGAGAAAAAAGATAACGATACACAGGACGAGGTTGATGATAATAACCGGATCGGGAATAACTGCCATTTTGTGTTATGCTCCCGATCAGTCAATCAGTATACCCTGTATTAAATTTATCCCGGAATATGCAGCCATCTTGCAGGAACACAATCCCGTAATTTACCGCGAGGAACAGGAACAACCTCTTATCCTCACCCATGCAACTCTTGATCCATGAGCACGATTCTCCGGCGTCAGATCCTCAGGAAATGCAACAGCATGGACATTTCGCTTGTGGGGTTTGCCCCTGCTGACCGCTGGGATGATCCGCCGTTTGAACCGTGGGTTCCGGAAGAATTCCGCCCGGCATCGATATTTCCCGGGACAAAAACCGTGATCGTGATCGGGTTTCCGGTCAGCCTGCCGGTTGTTGATACCGCCCCCTCCATCTGGTACCACGAACTATACAAGACCGTCAATGCCGAGCTCGACTCGTGCGGTTATCGCATCGCGACATTTTTGACCGAAAAGGGCTACCCCTCGGTCTGGATACCAAGGGACGGGTACGGGTCGATTGCCGCCTTAAAAGAAAATCCGGCTGCGTTCTTCTCGCACCGTCATGCAGCCTACTGCGCAGGCCTTGGGAATTTCGGGCTCAACAATATGCTTCTTACCCCCCAATACGGCCCCCGGGTCCGGTTTACCTCAATTCTTACCACTGCCTCGTTCCCGACGGACTGGGTGCTTGAAGAACCGCTCTGCACCCGGTGCCAGCGTTGTGTCAGGATATGCCCGGCGTCCGCTGTAAAAAAAGGCGGCTACCCGCAGGATCTCACTGACAAGCAGGCATGTATCGCGAGAAACGAGGAACTGTCCCGGCGTGCCCTTTCACCCTGCGGCAGCTGTATTGCCGTTTGTCCAGTAGGAAAGGACCGCGGGCAGTATGGCCGGGAGGATATGAGGATGTACGATGAAAAAAGCCCGCTATCAGAACCTTACCGAAGGATCCGCGACCATGTACGGTCGTATGGGTCGCGATAAAAAAAAATAGATCTAATTTTACGCAGTTTCTGCTTTTGGCATTTCCCTTAACGACCTGAACAGGAAGTACCCGACAACACCGAACGTGATGATGGGCGAGACAAACGCGGGGATCTCAAACCCGAAACTGTCAAGGACCATGATAACACCCAGGAATAAAATGGAATACATCGCACCATTTTTCAGGTAACGGTATTTTTTGATCGAGTCAACGTTTCTTACTGTGATTTCCCGGACGACAAAAGCCCCGAGGCCGTTACCGATAATAATGAGCGGGACTGCCATCGTAAAGGCGAAAGCGCCAAGCACCCCGTCAATGGAGAACGTTGCATCAATAATCTCAAGATAAAAGATCTTGCTGACGTCCGTCAGGTTGCCCGAGACCATCTTTTTTTCCTGTTCCTCGGCATTCTGGCGGAAGCCGTGGACAATGAAAAACGCAGTCGACCCGATGACCGCCCCAAACGCCATCATCGGGTTTCTCCCAAGTGCCAGCCATACAAGGACGGCAAGGAAGATGGAGACAATGGCAAAGAACCAGACGCCTTTGGTTGCGATATAACGCTCGCTGCGAAGTCCGAAATTCTTGTCTTCGAGAAAGAGCCAGTGGCAGAACAAGAATATGAGGAATGTGCCGCCGGCAATCAGGAGGATGGGAGCTGACGCTTCGATTGCGGCAATAACCGCAGGATCGCTTGAGAATGTCGCGGTCAGTGCCCCGATTGGCCCGAGAGACGGTGTGGACATCCAGACAATCAGCCACGGCAGCGCTCCCCTGATCACAAAGACTGCAAACAACAGTCCCCAGAGAAGGAACCAGCGCCGTGCTTTCTCTGACATGGTTGAGAGCACTTCGGCATTGATAATTGCGTTATCAATGCTTGTGATGGTCTCAAACAGGCAGAGCCCGGCAATGATAAGAATGATGGAAAGTATATCCATGAAACCGGATCAGTTTTGCGTGCAACCGGTATTAAACCTTGGCAGATTACCTTCACGATAACCAGTTTAAAGTATTCTATAATAAGAAAGACTGCAAATCAAGTGAATACCAAAATTAAACCGGGATGACACCGTTTGCCGGAAGAACTGCCCATTTCGTCTGGTGCCGTTGAAAAATTCAGGCGCCGGGTATTTGATATTATTGAAGACAGCCCCACTCCAAGCAGATGGGCTCCGCGTTTCAATATTTTTATGAGCGTGCTCATTGTCCTCAATATTTCAATTGTAATCCTTGAATCCGTGCAGGACATCAATACTGCCTATGGCTCATTGTTTTACTGGATAGATGCCGTATCCGTGCTCATCTTTACGGTCGAGTATTTCCTGCGGATTTGGACGATCACGCTTAATCCGGCATTTCAGAGGCCGGTTGCCGGACGGCTGCGTTTTGCCGCAACGCCTTTTGCCATCATCGATATCCTTGCAATCCTGCCGTTCTACATCCCGTTGTTTATACCGGTTGACCTCCGGATGCTGCGGGTGCTGCGGCTCATGCGGCTGTTACGTATCCTCAAGATCGGGCGCTATACCGACGCGGCAAAAACCTTCCAGAAAGTACTTGAGAGGAAAAAAGAGGAGATCCTCCTTGCGTTTTTTATTTTGATCATTGTCCTTCTTCTCTCGTCGAGCATGATGTACACGGTGGAACACGATGCGCAGCCGGAGAAGTTCCCTGATATCCCGCATGCAATGTGGTGGGGGATCGTGACACTTGCAACGGTCGGCTATGGCGATGTGTACCCGGTAACGCCGCTTGGCCAGTTCATTGGGGGGATCGTGGTTGTTGTCGGTATCGGGATCTTTGCCCTCCCGATGGGTATTTTTGCATCCGGTTTTGTCGATGTAATTAATGAAAAGCAGCAGAAGAAGGTGTATGTCTGCCCGTACTGCGGGAAACGCCACGATGTCGATGGGAACAAAGCGGAGGATGAAAATCCCCCGGGCCGGCCAAAAACATAAGAGTACGGAGCGGGACGTATGGTGTTTGAATGCGAGCAGTGCGGGGAATGTTGCAGCCACCTGGGACTTGTGCACAGCATCACCGAAGATCACGGGAACTATGAGTTTGTGGTTTACAACTGCTACACAAATGAGTCGAATGTTGTAACCGTAGATGCCGACAAGCACGACATTTTTGATGACAAGAGTATCTTTGCAAAACTCCCTGAAGCCTGCCCGTTCTTCCGGCACCAGCCGGGTACTGAGAAGGCGTACTGCACAGTTCACCTGACCCGTCCTGATATCTGCCGGGATTATGGGTGCTGGCGGATGCTGATCCGCAACCGCTCCGGCCGGCGGGTTGGCAGGATTATGTACTCACGGTATCTCTGCTGGGAAGACCCGCTGGTTTCCCGGATTTTTGAGGAATGCATCGATCCGGTTGAGGAAAAGGATGATTCCCGGTGGGACGAGCTGGTAATCCGGGTCCTTACGGAGCGGGGGTATGTGGTCCGGAAGTAAAAGCGGCTTGTAATTTTTGGCGTTCACCAGATACAGTCCGGCAACCGTTTTAGTAAGGTTTGCAATATCACAAACTGCGGTGCAAAACGGGAGATTGTTAAACCGGTTATCGCCGACTATCCGGTTCATCAAAAAAACTGCCCTGTTTTTTTCTTTTAAGAGACTTATGGAAGTCCTGAACCCGTTAAGGATTATTTCCGATAACACACATTGGATCATGGTCATGGATCCGGACTTTCGCCTTTACACATTCATCACAACTGCGCGGGCAGTCATCCGGAAACCTACCCGTCCCTGACGTCGTAACAGCATGATATGAGCACCAGTCATTTTTTTACAGGGCATCGTGCAAAATTCTATTAAACCACTGCACCTATAGAGGAAAATAGAATACTCCACACACCGTGATGGAGTAGTGTTGAACATGACCGACAGTGTCATCAACGACGACGATGATGAAGAGGCCAAACGGTACGCGTTTTCCCTCTCTTTTGTAACGACACGCTGCAGGTATTCTGCCAGAGCAGCGGGTGAATATGTAGATCAGGCTTTTGCCAAGTCCATTCATTCTGCCCGGACCTTTATGTCTACAGGCAGGTCTGTACCGGCAATCCCCGGCCCCCGGGATACCAGAACGAGGGTGGAACGCGAGCTGATCTGCTGATGAACGATAGGAAGGGTTACACCTCGCAGACCGATGGCGGGCTGCAAACGGAAAGTCCCATTGTGGCAGGTCCGGCAAATCCCTTTTCCCGGCCCGGTATGAACCGGCGGGCAAAAATCCGGGAGACAATACTTGCCGAAACTCATGTAAGAATGGAGACCGGGGGCAACCACGCCCATGCACACCTTGTTCCAAAAAAGGAACCGGTGATGACCCGGGATTCCCTTGCCCTTGTCATGCGCGACAACGCCTGCCACGTTATTGCCGAGGACTACTCGTACAAGACCGAGGCGTATTATACAATCCTCGAACGTGAACAGGCCGGGGAGAATATTTGCCCGTCCAGCCGGGACGTCCTTGACGCATTTGTTGTGCCCATATGTCTTGAACGGGCAAAACTTGCAGGAATCCCGGTCATGGAATGGGGCATCTCGCAGGCATACGTCCCGCTTCCGGCAATCCTTTACGGTCTCAATTACTTTGCGACTGCCTCTGACTTTTTTGTCGTGCAGGACAACGAGCAGGCAAAAGACGTCGTCAAGCATATCACAAACAAGGGCAAGTACCCGTTCTGTTACCAGAAACTTGACGATGGAGCGACCATCCATACCTGCACGGCAGTCTTTGGCCAGACGGTGGGGAGCTGCACGGCAGTACGGGAATTTGCAGAAAAGATCTACGAACTCTTTTCCATACCTCTGGTGAGCATGGTGTTTGTAAAGTCTGCAAACGGGATTGTGCTCTCGTCACTTGCACCCACGCGCTACACCCACCTCACCCAGAAAGAACGGGCGCTCCTTGCTGCATACCGCGAGGATCAGGAGTTCCTATGAGCCGTCTTGGCATTTTTGTCGACAGGAAAACCCTGTCGAACTCCGAACAGCTCAGTGCATTGATCCACTGCCGGGATGTCGCTGAAGGCATGGGACATAACGTCGAGTTCCTTTTCCCGGTCGACATCAACAAAATCCCTAAAATGGACGCACTGTTTATCCGGGCCCGGACAGACCCGATGAACATTACGTATGTTGCCGCACGGATGGCAGATTTCCACGGGATCCCGGTCATCGATGACTCGGACTCAATCCAGATCTGCGGCGACAAGATCAACATGTATTCCCATCTCATGAAAAAGAACGTCTCGCTCCCGCAGACCGTCTTCTTGTCAAAAAACGATCTTTCGGTCGAGCGGGTTTCAGAGCTTTTTGACAGGATGGGAACACCGCTCATTGTCAAGGAACCGTCGACCTCGTTCTCGCTCCGGGTCGAAAAAGTAAACGATATTGCCGCGTTCTTCCGGGTCGCCCGGCGGTTCATCAAGATGTCGGACTGGATTGTCGTCCAGCAGTACGTAGAGAGCACGTACGACTGGCGGGTGGGAGTCCTTGGCGGGCGGCTCCTGTATGCCTGCAAGTACACGATCCCGTCGGTGACGTTTAAGATCCAGGCGTCCGTGAACGGCCATATCGTGTACTGCGGTGTTGAAAGCGTCCCTGAAACGGCGGTGCCGCCCCATGTCATCCAGCTGGGGATCGATGCGGCAGATGCAGTGGGAAACGGCCTTTACGGCGTGGATATCAAGAACAATAACGGCGATGCCTGTGTAATCGAGGTAAACGACAACCCCTCGCTTGAGAGCGGCGAGGATACCTGTTACCCCCATGTATACGAACAAATTATCGATCATCTTTTTGCAGCGTGATAATCTTTGACGGAAAACTGGCCGCTTCGTGCTGAAGCTATCTGTATGAAATGCGGGGGACACTGTTGCGATGAAGCACATCCCCCGATCTCCCAGACATGTGAACAACGACTCCTTGCAGCAGGAGTACCCGTGACTGCATTTGAGACTACGGGATACCGGAGGCTCCGGGTTAATCCCGACAATACCTGTATCCTCATGAAGGAAGGCATGTGCAAGATCCACGCGATAAAACCAGAGACCTGCCGGGCCGGGCCGTTTACGTTCGATGTGAACGGCGATATGATCCGGCTCTTCTTAAAGCATGAGTCGATCTGCCCTATTGTTTCGCTCCTAAAAGAGGTGCCCGAAGCCTACGAGCAGCAGTATGATCTTGCGGTAAAGAACCTTACAAACCTTGTTGCACACCTGACAGATGTTGAGATTGACGCAATCAACCGGATTGAAGAACCGGAAACGGATCTGGTTGCGGAGATCCCACGCGGGCACCGGTACGTATGACAATCGGAACGGAACACGAGTTTTCGATTAACGACGCACATTTTACTGCGCTTCCCGTTTCCGACCAGATCATCAAATCGATTTGCGGGAGTTTTGAAAGTGAGATCCTCTTTGGCGAGACAAAGCTTGGGAAAGAACTCCAGAAGCATGTACTGGAATTTCTCCCGCGTCTGCCGGCGGCCGGCCCTGCGGCACTTGAAACGATGCTCATGGCGGGGATCAGGAAATTCTACCAGATTTTCCCCAGCCAGTACCACCTGCTCGGGCTTGGGATGCACCCGACGCTGACGCTTGACCGGACTGCCGTCTGGGACCATGACGAAGGGGAGTACTACGAGACCTATGACCGGCTCTTTAATATCCGGCAGCACGGGTGGCTCAACATCCAGGCGCTCCAGGTCAACCTCTCGTATGCGGGAGAAAAGGACCTGCTCATGCAGTACAACCGGATCCGGACCCTGATCCCGTACCTTATCGCGCTCACGGCATCCTCCCCGTTTGTTGAAGGGAGACTTACCGGGACAATGGACAACCGGCTCATCTATTACCGTGAGAACCAGAAGGAAATCCCGGAAATCTGTAACGGCATCGTTCCGGCCCGGCTCCGGTCGGTCGCAGAATACAACGCCATGCAGGAGCAGATTTTCTCGGAACTCCGGGCCCGCGATGCGGAAATCCTCTGCGAGGAGTGGCTCAATTCAAGCGGGCTCATCATCCGGTTCTCCCGGAGCTGTCTTGAGATAAAAGCACCGGACGAACAGGAATGTATTCGTTCGGATATGGCAGTCGCTGCGCTGGTGTCATCACTCCTGCGCTGTTCGACGCTGCCGGTCGAGACTGACCAGGACGCCCTGCTTTCCCTCACGGAAACGGCAATCCAGAAGGGCACGGCCGGGCTCCGGCCGGAACTCGAAGCGCTGTACCGCCATGCGTGGCAGAAGGCAACCGCTGAAGAGCGGCAGTACCTCCCGGTGATTGAGAGTCGGATTACACAGGGCAGCCTTGCCGAGCAGATGGCGGAACGGTTCCGTAAGGAAAAGGCGATCGAGTCGATCCTTGCGGATATGGCCCGGTGCCTCCGGGAGAATAAGCCGTACGGGATGGGGTGAATTTTCTCCACCCCCGCCGGAAAAACCGGTTCTCATATCCGCGTTCCTGCGGTCGTTTCGGGCTCCTGATGGGCAAAACCATACCGTGAAAATCACCGCCCTGTAAAGGGCTGTTTTGACCGTTTAAAACCGGGTCAAAATCTCTTATTTTTGAAAACCGAGCAATATTTGAGCGTATTTTCCACAAGAACCGGAACGGGCGGTTTTTACAGGGTTTTCCGGCAGGGACATGGATACAAAAACCGGAATCGGAGCCCGAAACGGGATTATTTTCCCATCGCCGTTTTACGGGCCGGGATTTTTTTACTACCGATACCAAAAAGAGATTAGCCCGAGCCCTGACCTCCGTTCCCACCGGGCCTGTCTTATTAAAGAGTCACAAAACATGCCGTGAAGAATTGAATGGTACTCCGGGGCTTAATCGAAAGTTACTTTAACCAATTCTATTGAGTGATATTAATATTGTGAATAGGATTTTTGTATGGTTCTCGAAGAAGATACGACAGCGAGAATAAAGTCGCTGTTAAAACTCCATAAAAAAGGACTGACGATATCTGACATCTCGCAAAAGCTGAAACTGAACCGGAATTCGGCAGCGAAGTATCTTGAGATCATGCAGGTATCGGGCCTTGTTGAAGTAGAGGAATACGGGCCGTCAAAAGTCTATTTTCTTACCCACAGGATTCCCATTTCCGATATGCTGAGCATCTCGTCCCATCTCGTCCTTGCGCTGGATGAAAACCACAAGATCGTTTTCTGCAATGATAACTTCCTCCGGTTCTTTTCGGTCCAACGGGAAAATCTTCTCGGCAGCCATATTGTCGAAATTTGCGCCGCAGGGATCCGGTATCCGGATCTTCCCAACCACTTTTCCGAACTGCTCGTCAATGCAGATAATGAGCAGGAGATCGATCTGGAAAAAGATCAAAAAAAGTTCTCTTTTAAAATCAAAGGCGTCCCGACAGTCTTTGAAGACGGCAACCGGGGAATTACGATTGTGATGAGAGATGTGACCCTGGAGAATAATCTTAAAGATACAAAAAATTCCGGCACTGCCGGATATGATACCCTGCTTCTGGACCAGACCGAATTCGTCGTCCGGTTCCGTCCGGAGGGAGACCTTGTTTCCATAAATCCTGCACTCAGCCGTTTCTACGGGCAGGCTCCGGGAAAATGCCTTGACCGGACGTTCCGATCCCTGGTACCTTTTGATGACCAGACCGTACTTGATCAGGCGATCCTATCGTTAAACAAAGAACGCCCGGTAACCACCCTCAACTGCCGCATTATCGGCCCCAAGGGAGAGATCCGGTTCCAGCAGTGGACAATCAGGGCGATCTTTGCCGGTGAAAATATCATCGAGTACCAGGGCGTTGGCAGGGATATTACCGAACAACGCGAAGCAGGTGCAGCAATCAAAGGATACATCGCTGACCAGGCTTTTATCTACCGGGCTTCAGCCGAGTTCGCCGGATTACCGGATGACTGCAATATCTACGAAACGATAGGAAGAGGCATCAGGGATATTCTTCCCGATGCAATTGTTGTTGTCAACACGTTCCAGTTACCCCAAAAAGCTACCACGCATTGTTTCCTTGGGGAAAACGAGCGACGGGCCTTCTCAAAATATCTCGGCCATGATATCGTTGGAACTACGTTAGAGGCATCCGGTGAACTTGACCGTTACCATGTGGTCGAGAACCTGATGGGGGGAAGGATCTTTAAAGCCATCGGAGATCTGCATGTCATGATGATGGGTACTATCCCCCAATCCACGTGTGATACGATTCAGGCGGAACTGAATATCGGTGATATGTATGGTATCGGACTCGTCTCAAAGAACACTATTCTTGGAAATGTTATTTTGTTTCTCCAAAAAGGGGATGTGCTGAAAAGACAGGAACTGATCGAGACGTATATCCGGATCGCAACGGTCGGGCTTAAGTGCCGGCTTGCAGAGGAAGCGTTAAAGGCCGGCGAAGGCGGGGGTCGGAAAATCACACCAGAATAACGGGTATGAACCGGGTTTCCGGTACTACACCGGCGGACAGGGGCCCGGCGATCCTGCAGGATATACTGCCCCACAGGTGCCGGGTATATAGTGATCAATAGAGATTATGGCGAAAATGAGTATAAACCCCGCAATGAAATGAGAAAATTACTCCTATGATCGAAGCAACCATCGGTTTGATTGTCGTAATCATCGGTATAGCGCTTGTCTTCGACTTCACCAACGGGTTCCACGACTCGGCCAATTCTATTTCGACGATTGTCTCGACAAAAGTCCTCTCCCCCCGCGATGCGATCTTCTTTGCCGCTTTTTTTAATTTCGTTGCAGCATTTGGTTTTGGTGTTGCCGTCGCAAGCACGATCAGCAAGATCATCCAGATGGATATAGTCCCGACTGCTGTCATCCCGTACATTATTCTTAGTGCTCTTATCGGGGCAATATCATGGAACCTGATTACCTGGTATTTTGGCCTTCCCACGTCGTCTTCTCATGCCCTGATTGGCGGATTGACCGGGGCCGGGCTTTCTGCCGCGGGTCTTGCTGCCATAAAATGGTCGACTGTCGGGCAGGTGGCATTGTTCATGGTGCTGTCCCCCTTAATTGGGCTTGCCTGCGGTTTTCTTTTCATGGCGCTGATCCTCAACCTGACAAAAAATGCAAACAAGCCGACAGCAGAGTCCTATTTCAAGCGTCTCCAGCTCTGTTCGGCAGCCGCTTACAGTTTCAGCCACGGGACAAACGATGCCCAGAAGACCATGGGGATCATCGTCCCGCTTCTTTTCTCCATCGGGTACTTCGGCACGGCAGTTGATCCCAACCACCTTCCGGTCCCGTTCTGGGTGATCCTTCTTGCCCATGCGGCTATTGCCCTCGGCACCCTTTCCGGTGGCTGGCGGATAGTAAAGACCATGGGCTTTAAGATAACGAGGCTCCGTCCGGTTCACGGGTTTGCCGCCGAAACCGCAGGCGCATCGACAATTATCGGTGCATCGCTTGCGGGGATACCGGTCAGTACGACCCATATCATATGCACGTCCATCATGGGGGTTGGATCAACGATGGGTACGAGCACGGTGAAATGGAATATTGCCCGGACCATCATGTGGGCATGGATATTTACCATTCCCATAAGTGCCATCATTGGGTTTGCCGCGTTCGCGGTAATCCGGGTGATTATAGGGTACTGAAATTTTCTTCGCTGTAGAAATTTATTCTTCAATAATAATGCAGCCCCCCTCCTTACGCCAGCCCTGCCCTAAAATGGGGCGGGGGGTATGCGATAGTGCGGGTATTATCTGTACCGGGCACTTGCCCCGGAATGAAGGTAATACAAGATCATCGCAAACGGGGGATGCATCCAGCGTGTGGGGGTGACAGCCCAAAAGAGCGTTATTCTCTCTTTGTGAGGGTTTCTACAGAGCCGATTTTTCTATAAAAACCGACACTTTCACAACAGGATCACTACAATATGTCCTTAGATGACCCCCCATGATCCTATAAATCCAAAGAAAAAAAACACTGGGAAAGCTTATGAAATTCTTACACAACGCATTTTTCAGAAAATAGTTGATCAGAAACTCGTCAAAAATATTGAAGTGAAACATAACGTACTTCTGAAAGGAAAAACCGCAGAACACCAAATCGATGTGTTTTGGGAATATGAGTTAAAGGGAAGACTCTACCAAACGATTATTCAAACGAAAGACTGGGCGTCAAAAGTAAAACTTGAGCAACTTTTAACTTTGAAAGGAGTTTTGGTCGATTTGCCAGGACGCCCAAGAGGGGTTTTTGTTACAAAAACTGGGTATCAGTCCGGGGCTTCGGATTATGCTAAAAAAAATAGGATTGTTCTCTACGAGCTGCATAAGCCGGAAGAAACCGATTTTGCAGGACAAATCGGTAGTCTCGATATAGAGATGGAGATATCGGGTGGTTACCGTTTTCAGAATTTGAACGTAAAAATGGATGAAGAATGGGTGAGAAACGAATTTTCTAAAATTTGTTACAAGGGTCACTATACATTTTCACTTTCTGGGCGATACGACCAGATGATTTTATACGACGAAAATGATTCTGAAATCGGTACCTTATACGACATACTTACTTCAGATATCATAGAAAATTCAACACAAGAGATTTTCAAAAAATTTGACAACGCGTTTATTAAAACACCCTCGGAAAAAATCCCCAAAATCAAAATTTCTGAAATTACTTGTTTGGTTACTGCGCCGAGAGATATCTCAAATTTTGAAATTGATCTCGATGGCATGGTCAAATTTATCCTGAAAAATGTTCATAAACATGACGATATTACGTACGTTTTTTAAAAATTGACTTTTTCAAAGATACGCCTGCCAATTTTCATGGGGTTTCCTCCCTTTAATTTCTGCAGTATATTAAGTGGATCGGTTTAGTCAACCGAGTCGGTATCCTTCGGTAGACCGGGCGGCCGGTTGGTGTCATGTGACGGCACCTGGGCCGGTACCGTAACTGTCCCGGTCGGGACGTGCCATGGCCGATGTCGGGATTGCCCGGGGTAACGCGGAGACCGTGTCGGACAAATGTCGGAATTGGGACTGGTTTACTGCGCGGCGCGAACGGTTGGGAGGGAGAAACAAACCTCTCGATACGCTCCGTTCATTGAGCCCCGTCGGAAGAGAATTACCTCCGATCATTCCCTGGGTGTTGGACAGATATGAGGCCACAGACCCCTATGTCCCTGGAACCGCTCGGAGAACGGATGCAACAACTTCCTGTTGACGTGCCATTCTCCGGTTATACGACACCCGAAGATACCGCGTGCCTCGTATACTACTCGCATGACGACCACACTCTCTGCATCGCCATCATCAAGCTTAAGGAAGGCACGGCAGAATGGAAATTTTCATAGTGCGGTATACACTCCCCCTCCCCACGGGGGCATCTCCAGAAACCCCTGCCCCTTATCTTTGTCCGGACAATTTTCTGGTGCCCGTATCCCGCCCTTTACTGCCCCTTTGACCTCTACATATTCATCGGCAGATGTTGAGAACACCCAGGCTAACGCTGTGGAGATGTCGGGATCGTGAGGGATTGACGGGATTATGAAGGGTTTGTGTAAGGGTTTGAAGGGTTTACAACGGGTTTGTTGAGGGTTTATCGGCTTTCTCCTGATTGAGAACGTACTCGGTACTCCGCCCCGTCTTGCCAACCTTCAGGAAGACGCCCCGGGAAACCAGATCGTTCAAATCCCGCAACGCAAGGCTTTCCCCAATAAAAACCATTTCCCGGTACACTTTATTCGTGATCTTCCCGTGTTCCCTGACGTATTGTACAGCACGGGCGGCTGACCATATTTTCCCGATCGGAGGCCTTTTTAAAAAAAAGGGGTCGATCAGCCCAGGTAAAATACGCCCAAATCTGGCTCCGATTCTGGTTTTTGGATCCCGACCTCTCCCCGGAATCCCCGTAAAATCTTCCGTTCCTGTTCCGGTGGAGAATATCTCCAATTGTCCGCCCGTTTGCGAAAATACACGATTTTAACCCCATTTTAAACGGCTGCCACGGCCATTTGCACGAGGGGTATTTTTGCCATGTAGTTTTTACTGTCCGGCACCCGGAAAGGCCAGAGGAACGCGATTATGAGGGCGGGATATTTCCGACGGAGAATTGGAAAATAAGGGGTATCTGGAGAGAAAAGTGATTTTTGAGGTTTTTATCGAGTACCTCCCCGGAATCTCCTTTTTTATCGTCAGGGTTTTCCCCCAAAACATTATCGTAACCTTCTGAACACCACTACCGATCCGGCACAAAGTGCCGCGAGCGCCAACCCGGTTCCAAAGCCCGGGGATTTCTGCGATGGAGTCCCGGCAGGTACTGTAGAACCGGCAGACTGGATGTCGCCGGCAATGATTTCGAGCGCATCAACAATCCGGGGCCCGGCCCGGTCGACCGTGCTGGAATCGATCACGTAGACCTGATGGTTTTTGATCGCTGCGACATTTGAAAACCGTGTCTCATTCTTGAAATACTGTGCAATGGAATTTTCGCTGCCGCCCATACCCGAACCGGAATTCACGATCAAAACATCAGGGTCTGCCGCGATGAAATCCTCGATGCCGATAGTGGCGTACCCGTTCTTATCCGCAAATGCATCCCTTCCCCCGGCCATCGTGATAAGCTCGTCCTGGAATGTGCCGCTCCCGCTCCCGTAGATGGGCTCGTTCCATATTATATGGGCGACCTTCGGGTGCGTTACAAGTGCCGAAGCATTCTTTTCAGTGTTGTTGATTCGTGCTGCAAGCGAAGCGACACGCGCCGTCGCGTTTTCATCAGCACCGGCTGCATTTCCAATAAACGTGATATCGTTTAAGATTCCGTCAACATTTTTCGGATTCGTGACGATCACGGTCATGTTGAGCTCTTTTAAGTGGTCGACGAGTTCGGCGCCGTTTCCCTGGGAGGCGACGACAAGGTCGGGTTTCTGCGCAACCACGTTCTCGACGCTCACGGTGCTGAAACCGCCGATCTTCGGTTTTGTTAAGGCTTCGGGCGGGTAGTTACAGTAATCGGTCACCCCGACTACCCTGTCGCCGAGGCCAAGCGCAAAGAGGATCTCGGTGTTTGTCGGGGCGAGCGAGACGATCCTCTGTGGTTCGCCGTGGATGATGACCGTGGTGCCGTAATCATCGGTGATGGTGCGTTCAAACACGGCAGTGGTCGTAGCCGGTGCCGCTGCCAGTGCCGGGACTGCGGCAAGGCAGAGGACGGCAAGAAGAACAATGAAGGAACGTGAGGTTTTCATTAATACCATATCCGTTAATGCGGGGTTTTTATGGGGTATTTATCAAAAGACATTTTTCCGTGTGGCCCGTCGTGTGTGGAGTGACAATTTGAGGGACGGGACGGCCCGCCCCTTAATCCTCAAGAACACCGGCTCTTCGAAACAATCGCCGAGCATGATGCCGGCGTCGCCCGAAAGAAAGGGGAGTTGTGTCTTTTTTGCTCTTTTTTCAAGTGTCATGGTTCACGATGCCCCGTTCATAGTCGAGGGCATACCGGGCAAAACTATCCGGGCTGGAAAACGGGCCGCCTCCAAGTACCTTTACGGTGCCCGGGTTGGAGCGGAACATATTCGTGGTCCCGTTTTCCGTTGGTGTGTACGTGTATCTCACTTCAAGAGTGTTCTCGTGCCCGTGAAGTCCCGGGGCACGGGACTGGTTATACGCAACGGCAACCGCCCATGCGGTCTCCTGCATGTCCAGATAGACCGTCCCGATGAGCAGCTGGTTGTCCTGCCGGACCAGCACTTCGTTCTCGAACTTCTCAACTGCCTGCCGGGTCGGCCCGGCCGGTTTGCATCCGAAGAATTTTGGCATGGTTCGATCACAATTTCCTGATTTCTGATTCTCCCCAAAAAAAGGGATATTCCCATATCTTTCAGTAATTTCCCTGTCTGCCCTGCCAAACTAATTGGGGTTTAGGGCAGAACGGTCGTTTGCGCTGTAGCAATCATCTTCCCGCTCGCAGAGTCATAGATCTCGATGACAACGGGTTCGCCCACTGACGGGGCATATGTAGTTGTTCCATCCTTGCTCGTCACTACTGCAAATGCATCCGTCCAGTTGATCTTGATCCTGTCACCGGTCTGGAGAGTCTGGGAGGATATATCCGCCGTATTTGTTGGCAGATACGTCACATTTTTGAGATTAACCTTATTGCTCATATCTTTGAATGTACCCATCGGAATGAAGGTTTTCACCATAATTGCACTGCCACTGATCGTATCTCCTCCCTTGAAATCGATGATGATATCGGCACCATCATGAGCTTCAGCACCGATACTGACCTGCGGCGCTTTTCCCGTACTCTGGCCGAGGCCTCCGGCAAATGCAGAGACGACTGCGGCAATGATAATGGTCACAACGAGCATCAGCATGACGCCGACAACCGGCGATACTGCATCTTCAATTTTTCCATTCTTCTGCATGATCATGCCTCCACGTTGACATCTTTGTCATAGATGGTTGTTCCGGATTTCAAATCGATTAGTTGGACGTTAACAACATCATTCCGGGTTAGCAGATTGGCATCCTTTATGATCATTTTATCCTTCAGCAGATTATCTCCACCATAAAGATCATCGAAATTCAGGTTCATATCAGCTTTAATGACATCTCCGGCACTCATGACATAATTCCCAAACCACAAAGGCGTATCATTTGTGGCATTACCTGTTGCGGCCATTTGTCCAGCTACAACCAGATACGGTTCATTATACCACACATCTTTTCCCGGGGTATATGCATAATGAACGTTGAGCGAATCGAGTGTATAATTTGAAGTTGCCCCGGTTTCTCCGCAATACACATATCCCGTTGAATTTGTACTATCATATTTCGGTCCTATTGTGGATTGAGTATGATAGATCCCGGTTGAATTTGCCCAGCTGGTTACAATTTTAATATTTTTCGTGTTGATCGAGTCGCCGCCCAGATGTTTGATGATCATTGAAGGAGCACCAGCCATCCCCCCGGTCAGTTTGATGTGAGTTTCCAGGGACACCTGCGGCGCCTTTTCCTTTCCAACTGCCAGTCCCCCCGCAAACGCGGAGACAACTGCTGCAATAATAATCGTCACGACGAGCATGAGCATGACACCGACAACCGGCGACACTGCATGTTCGTTCTTTTTCATTTTCTGCATCTTCATTAAACACCTCTGAACCGTTACCCAATCGGCCGGCGCCCTGCGTGGCGGTTGTGCCACAACACCGCCTAAAAGAATCCAATTCGGATAGCGATGAACAAATGTACTTTCCTTAATACTATTTTAATTGATCATTTTAATTTGAATTAAAACAAATAGACTTTTGTTGTTGGAAAAACATGGTGTATATAGTCAAAATATCAGGCAGGTTCCCGAGGACCCGTCTTCACAGATGAGCTTAAGCGCAGAATGAGACAGGGATTTGAAAAACGATGACGAATTCCAGAAAAATACCGGGCCGGAAGTGGTGCATGACTGCACGCAATAAAAAAACCTGTCTCCACTATATTCCGCTTGTACTGATGCTACTTGTGATCCTTGCCATCTGTTCAGCCGGCTGTATCAATATGGTACGGAAATCGATTACCGGAGGTGCGGAAACAGATCAAAAAGTTCCGGTAGCAGAACCGGAAAACACGCCACACCCGGTTGTTACGCAGAAAACCGTGACGCCGACAATACAGCAGACCGCAGTTGAGGTCACTCCCCGGAAATCCGAAGTGGTAGTGGAGGTTGAACCCTATACGACCCCGGACCAGTACCCGGTCATCCACGGAGCCCGGATTAACGCGACGCCCCAGTACAGTTTCCTCTCCCGCACGCCGGAATTTACAAAGACCTATTCGATGAGCGGCAATGCCGTCGGGCTTCGTGTCAATGTCGTTGAGGGACCGTTGTATATTGTATACACGGTTGAACCGAAATATGACTGCCTTAGGGACCCGGACTCCTGCCGGGGGACCGTCCTTGTTCCGGTTAACCGCCCGTACATGACAATTACCGTACGGGACAACCAGACCCATGAGATTGTCGCAGAAGACGGGTACGGCCGTGAGTACAGTTCTGATACCGGGAACTACCAGTTTGTTATTACCTCCACCGGTGATGACAGTTCGACCACCGAAACCCACTCATCAGAACCGGGACCCCGCTATATCGCAGTCTTCCGTGAAGGTCAGTTCCACATCACCATCGAAGGCAACTATCTCGATGTAAATGTTAAGATTATTACAGGAGCTTCGCCGGATCCGCTGGAACAAAAAGACATTCTTACAACTACAACTACGGCCCCGAGACCACCCTTCCCCAGAGAGGTCCCGGTATAATGGCCCTTGCATATTCCCGGCCAGTAATATATTGCCGTGGCTTTTCCAGAAAAATTATCAGAACACTTACAAGCACTTCATTCACGGGTCAGGCCCTGCTTTTTTTAACCGGCCTTGGGGCACTGGCAACGGGAGGTGTTGCATTGTTTATCGACATGCCACTTGTCCCGATGATTGTTTTGTCGGCAGTCTCTCTCTTCCTTCTCGTTCTTTTTATTATTGCCTGCCGGAAACGTTTCTTCCCGAAAAAAACAACAGATGCTTCAAAAGAGGATGTCACACAAAAATCTCCGGTTGTCACACAAGCGTCTACGGCCGGTGTCCCGTCATCGCTGCCGGCCTCGCCTGACATGAAAGTGTTGTTTTTCAGGATCCCGCAGGCACTGGGAAACAAAACTGACAAAGGCGATGCCATGATCCTCGGCATCAGCATCGTTGCACTCGGTACCGGTTACCCGGCCCTTTTTTTTGATGGTATACCTCTCGCGATCATGATCCTCCTCCTCATTGCAGCGGCACTGTCAGCAGTCCTTGTCGGATTGTCCGCTGCGTTCAGGCTTGCCCCGGCAAAAATGGCCGGGTTTGTTACGTCCCAAAAAACGGCAGGCGCTCCGGCAGCGGTCTGTGGAATCGAACCGGTAAATTCTGACAACGATGCAGCAGAACCCGCACCGGAACTTCCCGAAAAACCCTCCGGGGGGATCCGGGATGTCTACTGGGTGCAGGCCCCGTATACGTATATCAGGATCGTCCGGAAAGGAAAACTCGGTTTTGTCTATACGGTTGTCGAACCGGAAATCACGAGCCGTGAAAAAATCGTCCTGCAGGAGACTTACAACTATCTGCGCGACATCATCATCTTCCGCGACGTTGTTGTCTTTGACAATCCCGAAAAACCCCCGGACGAAAAGCTCAGCAGGGAAAATATCTGTCGCATATTACAGGAATTTGACCCGGCCATCGAAAAAGGGAGGCTCCCGGTTCTCTATTATTTCCTGCTGCGAGACCTCTCGGGATTCGGGCTGCTTGAACCGCTCATGCACGACCCGTTTCTTGAGGATATCAGCTGCAACGGGGAAAACCTTCCCGTGTATGTCTTCCACCGCAAATACGGCAGCCTCCCGACAAGCGTCCTTTTCCACAAAGGGGAACTCAACCAGTACGTGCTGAAACTGGCACAGAAAGCAAACAAGCAGATCTCGCTTTCAAACCCGATGGTCGATGCCACTCTTCCGGATGGCTCGCGTGTCCAGGTAACCTACAGCGATGTCATCTCGACAAACGGCAGCTCGTTGACCATCCGTAAATTCCGTGCCGAGCCGATGACCCCGCTTGACCTTATAAAATACGGGACGTACAGTCCTGAAATCCTTGCGTTTCTCTGGCTTGTAATCGAGCACCGGAAAAGCCTCATTATTGCAGGGGGGACGGCCAGCGGCAAGACCTCCACAATGAACGCAATCTCGCTTTTCATCCCGCTCAACTCAAAAATTGTATCGCTTGAAGATACGCGGGAGATCCAGCTTCCCCATAAGAACTGGCTGGCGACCCGTACCCGGGAACTGAGTACTCCGGGCATGCAGGGGGATATCGATCTCTTCGCCCTCCTCAAATCGTCAATGAGACAGCGACCCGAATACATCATTGTTGGCGAAGTGCGTGGTGCTGAAGCCCAGACGCTCTTTCAGGCCATGAACACCGGCCACGCAACGCTCTCGACCATTCATGCGGGGAGTGTGCAGGAAGCGATCAACCGGCTCATCCACGAACCTATCAATGTCCCCCCGGTCATGTTCACGGCTCTCGATGTTGTCGTCAACCAGTCTGTATTTACGTATAATAACAACCGCGTGCGCCGCTGTGCTGCCATCCACGAGATCTCGGTGGATAATGAGGGTAACATTATTCCGGTAAAACTGTACGAATGGGATATCGGCAGTGACCGCTTCGTCCGCGTAGCAGCCGAGTCACGGGTCTTAAAAGATATTGCCTTTTTGCAGAACTGGTCGATGGAACAACTGGAAGAAGAACTTAAAAAACGCGAAGAGTTCCTGCAAATTGCCACAGAAGTCCAAAAGCCGGACATCATCGATCTGGCAAATGCCATTCACGATCTCGGTGAGTGAATTGACGTCCGTTACCTTTTTACGGCATATCGGGTCATCGCTGGAAAAATTCGAGCTCATCGCTGTTGGCGCGAACCTCCGGCATGACCTTCAGGCCGCACATCTTCCCTATACGGCGGAACAATACCTGAAAACGGTAAGGATCAACTCGGTATCATCAATTGCATTCTTTTTGGTTTTTTTCTCGTTTGTCCATATCACGGGATACGATTTCGGTCTCTTTACCCTGATTCCGCCACTATTGTTCTGGATCTTCTTGTTTGCCATTACGGTTCCGGGAGTATATCTTGTCCAGATCTATTACCCGGTAATGCTTGCCCACGGGAGAAAATCCCGGATCGACCTTGACCTGCCGTATGCCGTCTCGTACATGCAGGCGCTCTCAACGACGATGTCCCCGTTTGAGGTTATAAAAAAGGTGTATGAAGAAAAAGCGATGTTTAACGAGGTCTCGCTTGAGTTCGGTCTTGTCGTCCGGGACGTAAAACTCTTTGGCGACGACCTGATTACTGCTTTAAAAAACCTTCAGAAAACCACCCCTTCGCCAGTATTCCGCGATTTTATAAACGACCTTGGTGTTGTGTATGAAAGCGGTGGCGACATTACCGCATACCTTTCTTCAAAAACAGAATTCTTTCACGAACAGGCGCGGAGGGAACTGGAAGTCCTCTTAAAAACAATCGAGATCATGGCCGAGGTCTATGTCTCTGCGTTTGTCGCCGGGCCAATTGCCCTTATCATCATGATCGTTGCGCAGGGCATGACAAGCTCGTCCGGGATGGGCTGGCTCCTGCCGTTCATGTACCTGTGCCTCCCGGCGGGTGCTATCATCATGATCTGGATGCTCTCGGTCATGATGCCGCCCGAGAACCTTGAGATTACAAAAAGGGAGATGGAGTCCTCGGATTTCAGTTCGGCACTTACGGCAAATGATAATCCGTACGCGGAAGATCCGGAATTTCTTAAGTATCTCCAGACAAAAAAGAACGAACACCGGGTCTACACCATGCTCCGGCACCCGTTCCGTACATACATTGCCAATTACGATTACAGCCTTATTGCCGGCGGAATATGTGCCGCTGTTATTGCCCTTGTCCTGTTTACCGGGGGGATGGAAAACCTGTTCCCGAAAAATACATTCCCGGCCGGGATGTGCCTTATCGTCATTGCGTTCATGGCACCCGTGGCGGTTGCTTACGAAGGACGAAAATGGTATGTCAGCAATGTCGAGGCGAATATGCCGGAATTTTTGCGTGAACTGTCCGATATGATCGATATCGGCCTGACGCTGCCCGATGCTATTCACCGGATTTCCAATACGAAACTGGGGCTTTTGAGTTCTGAACTGGCAATTGTCTCAAGAGATGTCGGGACGGGGACGTACATCAGTTCGGCACTTGTCCGGATGGAGGAACGCATCGGTCTTGTCTCGGTTAAGCGTGCGATTTCGCTGCTTGTCAAGGCAAGTGAGATCACAACAAACCTGCGGGATATTTTTCTTATTGCAATTGCCGATTTCGAACACTACCTCAAGCTGAAAAGCGACCGGATCAATTCGGCTATCGTCTACGTCATGATCATTTACCTGTCGTTTGGGATCTATCTCTACACGGCATACCAGCTCAACGGTCCGTTCATTTCGAGCTTTGCCCAGTATTCAGTCAATCTCAACACTGCACAGAACGTGGCAGATATGTTCAATATCGGTATTATTCTTGGCCTGTTCTCCGGGATCATGGCAGGTCAGTTCAGTTCAAACAGTGTTCTTGCCGGCTTTAAGCACAGTATCGTGATGCTTGTGGCGGCTGTTGTCATGTTCGTATTTATTGTGTGAGGGATTTTATGCGAAAAACAAACAACGACTGCCGGGCGGTTTCCGAAGTTGTCGGGGAGATGCTCATGATCGGGATTGTGCTTATCCTTGCTGCGGTCTTTTCATCGCAGCTTCCCAATTACCTGCCCTCTGATCGCAGCCCGAGCGTGACTTTCATGATGAGCAATGATACCTCCGGGAGCGTGACCCTGTGGCACAAGGGAGGGGACTGGATAAAAATCAGCAGTGTCAGGCTCATTGTCTCAAACCAGACAACCCAGTCCGTCTATACCTATACCGGGGAGAGGGTGTTTACGTTTGTTCCCGATCCAAGCGAACCGGGAAGTACGGTTTTTGATCTTGGGGGAAATATCACGGCCGATACCGGATCGCCTTTTGCCGGGGATGAATCGGTTGTCCTTGCGACAGACCGGGCTGTTCTTTTTTCCGGGAAAATCTGGGGCGGGCAGTCATGAAAGATGATGCGTTAGCGCCAATCATTGCCGTCATGCTCATCCTTGCGGCAATCGTGACAGTGCTCTCGATCTGGAACGCGGTATATGTTCCTTCAATGAAAGAGGCAGATGAAGTCGAACACTTAAAAAACGTGGCTTCTTCATTCCAGCGTTTTTCATCGGACCTTGAATATGCCGTTTCATCCCACCAGAACCACCTGTCATTTTCCGAACCGGTGCAGCTGGGCGGCGGGGATGTTACGGTCAATCCACTTACGTCAAGCGGGACGCTACGGGTACAGGAAATAAGTACTCCGGTCTATACTCTGAACCTGACAGGAAACCCGGATGATGGGCCGGTCCGCACCTTCAACGGGACGCTCGTGACATTTTCCTATGAACCCGTCGCAAATTTCTGGCAGGAACAGGGATACCGGTGGCAGTACGGGTACATCAATGTGACCAAATACAAAACGCTCCAGTCGCCGCTTCAGTATTACACTATGAACGAAGTGAACAGTTCGCTTGAATCCGGGTCTCTTGAAGCCTTTGCCAAATCGTTTGCGACAGCATCATTTACCAGAAACCAGACGCCGGTAAAAAACCAGACCCCCACTGCCGATAACCAGTTTGTTTTTGCGCCGCTGGAGGGGAATTGCGATACAATCGATCTTTATGTAGTAAACCTGACCGCATCTTTCGGGCATTCGTTTGCCAGCGGCAACGGGTACGGGTCTCTCCGTCTTACTTCGACCGTTTATTTACAGACTCTGCCGGAAATCAGTGAAATTTCATTTGGCTCCGATACCCGTCCATTCGGGAAACGGGCGATAAACGGTCTGAATACCACGTTTGGTGCAATGAACAAGACCGTGTGCAGGAACAACATCATGTACAATCTCTCTTCAACGGAAACCCTGAAACAGTGGGATATCCGGCAGGATGTGAGCCCGGTTAATGTCACACTCCATTCCGTTATTATTGAAATCAGTGCAGATTAACATTAAAAAGCCGGCAAAAACC
>DAOQAA010000005.1:0-56950 GCA_035353675.1 Methanoregula sp.
GTGGGCATCAAACTCCGGACCGTCAACGCAGGCAAATTTTGTCTCGCCGCCAACGGTCACACGGCAGGAGCCGCACATGCCGGTCCCGTCGACCATAATCGGGTTGAGCGAGACAAAGGTTTTGATTCCCGCTGCCCGTGTGCATTCGGCAGTGACTTTCATCATGATCGCCGGCCCGATAATCCAGACCGCATCGACTTTCTCCTGCGCCATGACCTGTTTGAGGACATCTGCTGCAAATCCGTGGAACCCTTTGCTGCCGTCATCAGTCGCAAGGTGGAATTCATCGCAGGCGTTTTTCATCTCGTCCTCGACAATCACCATTGAGGCGTTACGGGCGCCGATAATGCCGATCACCCGGTTGCCGAGCGCTTTTGCCGCACGGGCAATGATCGGCAGGTTTGCGCTCCCGACACCGCCACCGACAAGTACGCAGGTGCCGTATTTTTTTACGTCGCTTGGTTTCCCGAGCGGACCCGCAACATCTGATACATGGTCTCCTGCTTTAAACGCCGCAAGATGGGTGGTGGTCTTTCCGACCGCCATAAAAATGACCCGGAACGAATCGCCGTCCGTTGCAGAGATCGTGAGGGGGATGCGTTCCCCTTTCTCATCGAGCCTGATCATTACAAACTGTCCGGCCTGCGCGTGGTGGGCGACATGCGGCGCCCGGATCCACATCTGGTAAATCTTATCGGCAAGCTGTTCCTTTCGTTCTACCCGGTACAACCCTTTCACTCCGTTATATTTACTGCAATGTATCGTATACGTTAGATGGCAAGCTTCTTTATTTTACGCACCCGCACTGCAACACCGCGTCTGGATTTTTTCATCTCCTCCGCCGACATTGCCGCCCGCCCGGTCGCCGTTGCCTTTGGCCCGACCACAAGGACTTCGTCGCCTTCCCGGATTTCCGGGTCGACGCTCGCAACACCCGGGACGAGCACATCGCCTTCGGGTACGAAATCACTGATAGTCACCCGGTAGCCCTGCGGGACGAGTGCCCAGCCTTCAAAAGTCGGGCGCAGCAAACCGTTCCCGGTATCGATTGAGAAGAGCTGCTGGTTATTCTTTGAATAGAACAGTTCCGGGAAATGGCCCCGTGAAAGCATGCCTTTTGTATCGACATCGCAGCCGAACTGGTACGAGAGCATGCCGTGGAGCCGGTCGTCTTTTACTCTGCGCTCGCAGTCAAGCGACTTACTCAGCTGTGCAAGTGCAGTATCGCTTGTCGGGTGCTCCCGGCAGGAATATTCAAGGGTAATTCCGCAGGTCTCTGCCGCCATTTCCGCAACTTTCAGTGCGCCGCCTTCGAGATGGGCGATTACGCGGTCGTACTTGTTCTTTGTAAGGTACCGGGCGACAATATCCGATATGTACGCGCATTCTTCGGCGTCCCAGTAACCTGTGACCGGTACATCATAGTGCATTGCAGGGTATACGCATTCAAGTTCGCGGGGGACAAGTCCGAGCGGGGACGTAATAATAAGTTCATGGGCGCGTCCGGCAATCGCCATCTGGAACCGGCGGTGGCTCTGGGAAAGGGAATAGGGTTTTTTTGCCGAGCAGGGGAGAAGGACGGCAACCGTTGCTTTTGGCGGCCTGTAACGGGTAAGGAGCCGTTCTGCAAACCTGCGCACCTCCACTCTCTGCATCGATTCCCCGGAGTTTGCCCGCATTACGCCGGTCCGTGCGACCGGTGCGGACGGTTCTGACCATTCATAGTCCTGGTCGATATGACGCATGATGGCAACGTGGTTCGCGTTCATCCGGCACCGGGCCTCGACAAGCTCGCGGAGTTTCGACTGCCCGATGAAATACCGGACGAGCGCGATTTCACTTTCAAGCTCAAGACGGTTGTGTGTTTTTAAGTCGCCTGCCCTGCATCCTTCACAAGTGCAGATCCCGACCTTCTGCGCATCTGCGGGGAACTCACTTTCAGGAGTGCAGAACAAGCCCTGCGCAGATTTGAGATCGACTGCGGTATAATCGAAAAGGTCAAATCCCGTGTAACAGAGAATATGGACGTTTGAAGGAAGTGCTATGCCCGGCGCATACCAGAGCGTGTCGGCCGGGGTTTTTTCTTTAAGGTTTTTGAGCCAGTCGACATAACGCCGTGGATTGGAGACGGCCGTATGCCAGTTTGCCACCATGACCACATCGCCGCTCTCTGCTTTATTGTCAAGCACCGGGTGGATGGCGACAGGCTGGTCCTTGCCCTGGGTCAGATAGGTTTTGACAAATTCGGCAGGTGCCCCCAGCGGGACGTTTGTGCCATGCTGTCCTGCAAGTGACGGAAAAACTGTTTCTGTATCGAGAACCGCAGGAAATATCACCTGCCCTGACGGAGTATTTTCGCAGGCAAAAATCCCGGCCCGGGCCAGACCGTCTCGTTTCCTGATATCGATCCGGATCATTCAACCAGCTCCGCGACATCCCCGGTTTCCTTTTCAAAAACCGGTTTCCATTCCGGGTGAAGTCCGGCAACAGAGATCCGGCTCTCCTTGTGGGTCTCTGCAAGCATCCTTATGCCCCGGCATCCCTGCCTGATCATTGCAGCATCCCATTCGGGGATCTCGCTCTGGCCGATGGGGAATGTTTCCTTTAACTCCGGGGGGTATGGCCCGAACGGTGGCTTGAAGAATAATACGGTATCGTACCCTTCACGGATGCCATTGTCGCACGCGACAAGGACATTTTCACCGAGACGCAGTCGCGAAAGTTGTTTCTGGTACCTGATGACTTCAGTCCGGGCACAGCTTTCGTCACCCCGGTAGAAGAACCGGCGCTTGTGTGTCCGGTCGAACTGTTCCAGTTCTGTATTATGCAAAAGCAGCCGCCTGTAACCCGAAAGAAGCTGGGGGTGGTTCCTGCACCGCTCATCGACAAGTTCCCAGAGTGTCCCGTCTGTTATTGCCTGCCGGATCCGTGAGATTTCAGCGAGGGTGACGGCAAGGTTATGGAGTGCAAGAAGCCGGGTCCGGTCTTTTGCAGTTCGGAGTTGCTCTGCCGTATGGCTCCGGCAGACTGCACACGAACAGGGAAGATCCGAAAGTTCCTCGATCTTATAACTGCCGTGCGACGTAAGGTACCGTCCTTCTTTTGCATACAGCGCATAGGCAGCGGAATCGAAAAGGTCGCAGCCCATTGCAGCGGCAAGCGCAAACATAGACGGGTGACCGGCACCAAATAGATGGACGCATGATGAACGCGGGATCGTGCGTTTTGCAGCCATGACAACGTCAACAAGGTCCCGGTAACGGTAAGCTTCCATGAGCGGGACAACTGCACCAATCGGGCAGAACGAGAAACCGAGATCACCGACTTCTTTTCCCGCTTTTTCGCGGAGATCCGGATAGAGACTTCCCTGAACCGGCCCTGCAAGCGGGGCATCGTTCCCGAACAGTTCCTTTGCCTCACGGAGCCGTTCCATCGTAATGGCAAGTTCCCGTTCCGCAGTCTCGCGGTCTGCATCCGGGGATGTCGGGATATCAAGCGGCACCCAGATATCGCTCCCGATATCGCGCTGGTACGTGAGCGTCTGCTCGTTTGTAATGGATACCTCGCCATAGACCGAGAGCTGGAACGATCCGGAGTCAGTCATGATAATGCCGTCAAAATCGAGCAGTTTGTGAAGTCCTTCTTCTTTTACTCTTTGGCTGTACTGTTTGCTCTGGGAAAAAATGTAGGCGTTTGTGATAAGCGCCTCGACACCCATCTCCTGTAACTCCTTTGGGGTTACAAGCATAAGGTGAGGGTTGATAACCGGCAGAAGCGCCGGTGTCCGGATCACTTTTTTTCCGGCAACCAGTTTGCCGGTCCGTCCTGCAATATCACTGTCCAGGCTCTCGAATGAAATCGCCATGCCGCGGTGGTACTCCTGTTCTCATATGGTATGATCCGCTTTTTGTTAAACCGATCCCTTAAACGTGCCGGAAAATATCTGGCCTTCAAAGGTCAGGATCTCGATAACCGGCTGCTGCCAGCAGTTGGAGGGAAGTCCCGCCTTCTGGCAGGTCTGTTCGAGGAATGTTTTTGCGTCCCAGTTGTACTCGGTTGCCACCTGTGGGAGCAAAAGACCGCTTGTGCCATAGCCCCGGGCAATAAGTCCATGCCGGCCTACTTCGATATGCTTAGGCCGGTCGGCCGGGTCACAGGTCAGCGGGACCGGTTCGGTAAGAACCGTGACCTCGAAATCAAGCGTTGCAACTTCAGTCTTTTTGACACCCGGGAACCGGGGGTCTTCAAGCGCCGCAGCGACAGCGGCATTTTCAATGGCCTCTCCAAGCGGCATAACCGGGTAGGGAAAACCGATACAGCCCCGGAGTTCGCCGGTTTTTGTCAGGGTCACAAACACTCCCCGTTTCTCCGAAAAAACCGGGGTCAGGGTAACCATCGGTTTTGGTTTTCGCAGAATTGTATATTCAATTGCCCCCCGGGCGAGCCGGACAGCAAGTTGACCTTCTTCCGGAGTCAGCAGTTGCATACCACACTTCTCCTGTTGTGTGAGACATTCTTCCGGGACTGTTAAATTAGTTGCCCTTCCGGAACGCCAAAATGGGGATTTGAGGTTTAGCCAGACTGTACCATTCTTAAACTCAGTTCGCCCATATATAGTCGTGAGAGGGAGAGAGCGGCTGACGGTAGCCTTTCATGGCTGCTGAGGAAAGTCCCCCCACCAACCGGGCACGCAGCCATACACAAGTATGGGTGGCGAGAGTCACGGCAATGGCACAGAAACGACACGGCCTGTTCCCAGTCATGATGCGGCTGAATCCTTCGGGATGAGAAGTGCGGGAAACCCTGCACGAGTAACCCGCTGAGCGTTTTAACGGAACGGGATACGATGAAACGGCGAAACCCTGCGGGTGCAAGCCAGAACAGGGCAATGGATCGTCCGGTATCCGCCCGGGTATGGCGCAGAGCTGAATGCCGCATGAACAGAAGGAGGCTTACTCCTCCCACTCACCTTCTTTAAAAAAAATGAGACTATCTCTTTATCAGGGCTGCACCAGAGTTTCCTGTTGTTAACTGTCGGATTGCTTTGGGAATCTGCGGGGTTCAGGCAAAAGCCGCAAGATCCATGAGATTTGATGAACCCCATGACATCAATGAGTGCATGATAGATTCAGATTCCAGAAGAATCACGCCAAGGATGACAATGAGACTTTGATAGATGCTGGTTTTGTCAGGTACTGGTTTTTCCTTTTCTGGCGCGGGGTTATGCAAGCCGGTATATTGTGAAGATGGATATCCGCACGCAGACAGGACATCATAGGAATCAAGGGGTGTATCATCTCTTGTCTCCGCGACAAGTGCAGTAAGGGTAACAAGGGATTCCGGAAGCCTGGTGCCATACATTTCAGTCATTGCAACCGGAATTTTCATCTGCACATAATTACGGACACTCCACCGGTCAACGACAATGCCGACCCGCTGCAGATATGCCGATGCACGGGCATAGGGCATCATCGATGCAAAGGTTACACAGAGGTCAACAACTGGAGATCCTATCCGGGTTCCCGGGTAAAAAGGCTGGTCTGCATAGACAACCCTGCGGCATTGTCTGCACTGGAACCGTTTTACCTGAACCATGACGGTGCTCTGTATATTGTCCGTCATAATAACAGCGAATTGTTTACTCCGGATGTCATAATCCGTGACTTCACCCCCGCAATGAGGGCAACATTCCTGGGTGTTAAACAGGATACCTTTACATGCAGAAATGGTCGCAGGTATCACATCGGAAAGAATCGGGAGGATCCGGTACTTCATTCTCATTTTTTTATTCACTGCCTGTATTCCGGGAAACGGATTTTTTTGTGATATTTAATTCTTCAGATGATAACCTTTTATTATTAAAATTCCACCATTGTTCACCATTTTTATAACATGTTTCAGAATATTAATAACCTCTTATTCAGAAAAAGTGACTTTGTTCAACTATTAAAAGTGGTTAACTTTTGTGTGTATGTGAACCCTTTGTTTGAACAGAGTGCGTGATTTAATGATAGAAACAAAAAGTGCATTGAAATACGTGCCCACGACGTGTCCTTACTGCGGTGTAGGCTGCGGCCTGAACCTCGTGGTTAATGACGGTAAACTCGTGGGAGTTGAACCCTATAAGCGCAGCCCGATTAATGAAGGCAAGCTCTGTCCCAAGGGCATGACCTGCTGGGAACATGTCCAGAGCCCGGACCGGCTGACAACGCCAAAGATCAAGAAGAACGGCAAGTTCGTCGATGCATCCTGGGACGAGGCCATTGACCTGATTGCAAAGAAGTTTAAAGAGACTTCAGACAAGTATGGTCCAAAATCTCTTGGTTTCCAGACCTCGTGCCGTACCGTGAACGAAGACTGTTACGCCCTGCAGAAGTGGGCACGTGTCGCATTCCAGACAAACAATGTTGACAACTGTGCACGTATCTGCCACGGACCGTCAGTTGCCGGTCTTTCCCTGTCGTTTGGATCCGGTGCCGCGACAAACCCGTTTGAGGATGTCTTAAACTCTGACCTTATCGTCATGTGGGGGTCGAACGCAGTTGAGGCTCACCCGCTTGCGGGCCGGCGTGTCATGCAGGCCAAGAAGAAGGGAATCCCGATTGTCGTGGTTGACCCAAGGTACAGTACAACAGCACGGCTTGCCGACAAGTGGATTCGGTTCAACCCGTCAACCCACATTGCGCTCGCAAACTCCATGATGTACTGGATCATCAAGGAAGGTCTCCAGAACACAGCGTTCATTAACGAGCGGACAAAAGGCTTCGATGACCTCAAGAAGATGGTTGAGAAGTACGCGGACTGCGAAGAAATCCACGGTGTCCCGCTCGAGACCGTCAAGGAATTTGCCCGCCAGTATGCACGGGCAAAGAACGCGGTTATTATCTACTGTCTTGGCATCACCGAACTGACAACCGGTACCGACAACGTCCGTTCGATGGGCAACCTTGCGCTGCTCACCGGTAACATCGGACGCCCGGGTGTCGGCGTGAACCCGCTCCGTGGCCAGAACAACGTGCAGGGTGCCTGTGATATGGGAGCATACCCGAACGTTTACTCCGGTTACCAGGCATGTTCCGTTGCCGACAACCGTGCAAAGATGGAAAAAGCATGGGGCATGAAGGAAGGTTCCCTGCCTGACTGGTATGGTGTGTCCTTAACCGAGCAGATCACCCAGTGCGGTGACCCCATCAAGGCGATGTACGTCCTTGGCCTGAACCCGGTTGTGTCCTATCCGAACTCCAACCACGTAAAGAGGTCGTTTGATAAACTGGACTTCCTTGTTATCCAGGATATTTTCTGGACCGAGAGCTGCGAGTACGCAGATGTTGTCCTGCCCGGCACCTGCTTTGCCGAGAAGGACGGGACGTTCACGAGCGGTGAGCGCCGTGTCAATCGTGTCCGAAAGGCTGTTGATGGTCCCGGAGAGTCAAAATACGACTGGGAAATCATCGGCATGATTGCGAAAAAGATGGGCCTTAAAGGCTTTGACTGGAAGAGCGCAAAAGACGTCTGGGACGACATGCGTGCCTGCACTCCGAACATGTATGGGTGCACTTACGAGAAGATGGAAAAACCCGAGTCCATCCACTGGCCCTGCCCGACTGTTGAACATCCGGGAACACCTATCCTCCACATCGGAAAGTTCTCCGCAGCGGATGGCAAGGGCACTATGTTTGGCCTCGAATACAAACAGCCAGCGGAAGTTGCGGATGCAGAATACCCGTACACGCTCATGACCGGGCGTGTGATCTTCCACTACCACACAAGGACGCAGACAGATCGTGCCAAACAGTTGCATTACGAAGTGCCCGAGTCCTTTATCCAGATAAACACCATCGATGCAAAGAAGCTTGGTGTTAAGGAAGGCGACAAGGTCAAGGTGACTAGCCGCCGTGGCGAGACCATTACAAGGGCACGGATATCGGATGACGTTGCCCCGAAAGTGCTGTACATGGCGATGCATTTTGCCAATGGTGCAAACAATCTCACCAACACTGCCCTCGACCCGCTCTCCAAGATGCCCGAGCTGAAACATTGTGCTGTCAAGGTTGAGAAGGTGGTCTGAAATGGCAAAGAAAGGCGAAATGCTCTATGCATGGACCAACGATGCAAACCTCTTAAAGAAGGCAGAGTGTGGCGGAGCGGTAACCGAACTCCTCAAGTATGCCCTTGAGAGTAAGACCGTTGATGCAGTCCTTGCCGTAACACGCGGTGTCGACTTGTATGATGCGGTTCCGGTCCTTGTTACCGATCCAAAGGAACTTGACAAGTGCGCAGGGTCGCTCCACTGCGGAACCGTGCTCATGTCCAAGCTGGTAATGGAGTACGCACCCCAGATGTCCGGCAAGAAGCTCGGACTGGTTGTCAAGGGCTGCGACATGATGGGTCTTCTTGAGCTTGCAAAACGCAACCTTGTCAATCTCGACAACATCGTCATGATCGGTGTCAACTGCGGAGGATCGGTCAGCCCGGTCGCTGCACGGAGGATGATCAAGGAAAAGTTTGGTGTCGATCCGAACACGGTTACAAAGGAAGAGATCGACAAAGGCCAGTTTATCATCGAGTACGAAGGTGGCCACAAGGGCATCCCCATGGATGAACTTGAAGACGCAGGCTACGGCCGCAGGTCAAACTGCCGCCGCTGCAAACTGAAAGTCCCCCGCCAGGCGGATCTTGCCTGCGGTAACTGGGGTGTTATCGGCGACAAGGCAGGAAAAGCGACATTTGTCGAAGTCTGCTCAGAGAAGGGTGCAAAACTTCTTGATGGTGCTGTCAAAGCCAGGAAACTTTCCACGGAAGCAGCAAACCCCAAGGGTATCGAGATCCGCGGCAAGGTCGAAGGTGCAATGTACAAACTCGGCGACAAGTGGCGCAAAAACGACTTTGAAGCACTTGCACCGGTTCTCTGGCAGACCATTGCAAAAGAGACCGGCCGCTGTATGAAATGCCTGGCGTGCATCGAGCACTGCCCGGTCTGTGTAACCCGTGCTGACAAGTACGAGCAGCCCGACCTGATGGTCCGGCATGGTTTCATCCCGGCCGACCCGATGTTCCACCTGCGCCGGTTTGCGCACATCTCCGACTCCTGCATCAACTGCGGGCAGTGCGAAGAATGCTGCCCGTGTGAAATACCGCTTGCTCTCTTCTCGCATGCGATCCGCACGGAAGAAGACAAATTCTTCGAGCCGAAGATGGGGAAGTCGGTCTATACCAATTAATTTTTTTTATCTGTTAAGCGGTGAAATTTCATCCCGGTACAAAATTCGCCTCATACGCGGGATAAAAAACGTACAGGGGAATAACAGGTTACGGAATCAAACGGCAAAAAAAATCACGGGTCCACAAAAAGTGGAACTGTATTTCCAATTTTTCCTTACTGAATTTTCTCGTAATAGTTCCTGGAATTGCAGGCAGCACATTTCCCATCAACGATAAGATAATCCGGAACGCTCTCCCCACATAAGGGGCAGGTTACCGGTTTCCATTTCGCTTTGGCGGTAACCGGTACACGCACTCTTTCACAGGAAAGGATCTCGCGTTTTGCCCGGAAAATTTCTTCCTGAAGGAGGGAGTCCATCGTTTTTTTCTGGTATTGCGGGCTGTTTGCATACCACATGTCAATAATGGGGAATTTTTTTAGTTTTTCACCATCGACCCAGACCCTGACACCTTCCGTTGTATTACTTTCGGATGCACGGTTGACCGTAATGGCAAACTTACCTATGGGAAGCACTTTAAGTCTCCCGTTACCGGTAGTGCTGTGAGAGATTATCTGGAGTGCATCAGGAAGGCATTTTGGGGTTTCACAGACCGCAAAAATTTTTTCCTTTGGGCTTGCTCCCAGCAGTTCAAGAGCATAATCCACCATGAAGGTACCTATAAGTACTCCCGGTGCAGGTGCGGTATGAAATTCGGTGCACTGGATCAAATATTCCTGTATACTTGGTGAGACGCCGTGTTTCTGAATGCGGGCGATAAAAGCCCCGGGATCGTGATGAAGTCCTTTCTCCATGAAAATTACTTGGTACGTCATCACATTAAACGTTTTATTTTTGGCTTTTGTTATCCGGATTACTTTTATTTCCGGCAGGCAACCCGGTGTTCCTGGGTTTTTTGTTTTTTTACACTGTTGAAATCTACTCCCTTTTCACCTCAACAAGGATGCTTTATCAAAAGAAGCGTCTCGCAGAAAGTATTGTTCCAGTATGGGAATCCGGTATGTTACAATGGCTCCTTTTTGGCAATCGGGGACTGATTCCGGAGATTTTTTGGATGGCAATTTCTTTGGGGCACCTGAAAAAACTGCGAAATTCGCATATAACACCTGCGGAAATGGAATTAAATCGCGCGATTCGGGCGTCTTTTGTTAAATTTTACGTCGGAGTATTAAACTGCGCTAATAGGATCCTTTTAATTTGCTGATTGCGCCCTTACCTCTAGTCCTGGATAGCAGCGGGAGCTTTTCCCCCAATGAGTGTTTCTAATGTTTTCCGGGATTTTCAGGAAAGCGGGTTTTTCATAAATACATTAACAATATCTGGTTAACAAAATTTTGTCCCACCCCATGTATTGTTTTTATTATCGCCATAATTATTCCATAGGTTGGCATTGCCAGACAATGTAGTATCTTACTTGTAATTTCGGTATTATTTTACGTCAGTTGGCCCACTAATATTAATCATTTTTTAGGTTTTTTTCAGAATTCTTATATAATACATTAACAAACGTCAATAATAAGACCAGATTTTTTAACATTTTAAGAAATCTGTGTTAATGTACATTAATTTACTTGGTGAAAGTGCATGAGTGATGCAAAAAACGATCTGAAATACGTAGCTACCACCTGCCCTTACTGCGGTGTAGGCTGCGGTCTTAACCTGGTTGTCCAGGACGGGAAGTGCATTGGGGTCGAACCCTATAAGCGCAGCCCGATTAACGAGGGTAAGCTTTGTCCAAAGGGCGCTACCTGCTGGGAACCAGTGCACAGCCCCGACCGTCTGACAAAACCCCTTATCAAGAAGGGTGACAAGTTCGAGGAAGCCTCCTGGGATGAGGCCCTTGACCTGATTGCAAAGAAGTTCAAGGAAGTCTCCGACAAACTCGGCCCGAAAGCCCTTGGTTTCCAGGTATCGTGCCGTACCGTTAACGAAGACTGCTACGCCATGCAGAAATGGGCGCGTGTTGCATTCAAGACCAACAACATCGACAACTGCGCACGTATCTGCCACGGACCTTCCGTTGCCGGTCTCTCCCTCTCCTTTGGGTCCGGTGCCGCAACAAACCCGTTCGAGGATGTCCTTAACTCCGACCTTATCGTCATGTGGGGCTCAAACGCTGTTGAGGCCCACCCGCTTGCAGGCCGCCGCGTCATGCAGGCCAAAAAGAAGGGAATCCCGATTGTTGTGGTCGACCCGCGGTACAGCCCGACCGCCCGGCTTGCAGATGACTGGATCCGGTTCAACCCGTCCACCCACATTGCGCTCGCGAACTCCATGATGTACTGGATCATCAAGGAAGGCCTTGAGGACAAGGAATTTATCAAGAACCGCACGAAGGGATTCGAAGACCTGAAAAAGACTGTCGAGAAATACGCAGAGGTCTCTGATATCACCGGTGTCCCGACCGAGAAGGTCAAGGAATTTGCCCGCAAGTATGCAAATGCAAAGAATGCGGTTATCATCTACTGTCTCGGCATTACCGAACTGACAACCGGTACCGACAACGTCCGTTCGATGGGTAACCTCGCGTTGCTGACCGGTAACATCGGTCGCCCGGGTGTCGGTGTGAACCCGCTCCGTGGCCAGAACAACGTACAGGGCGCCTGCGATATGGGTGCATACCCGAACGTTTTCTCCGGATACCAGGCATGTTCCGTTGCCGACAACCGTGCAAAGATGGAAAAGGCATGGGGCTTACCCGCAGGCTGCCTGCCTGACTGGTATGGTGTGTCCTTAACCGAGCAGATCACCCAGTGCGGCGATCCCATCAAGGCGATGTACATTCTCGGTCTGAACCCCGTAGTGTCCTACCCGAACTCTAACCACGTCAAGGCATCGCTTGACCGGCTTGATTTCCTCGTCGTTCAGGATATTTTCTGGACCGAGACCTGCCAGTATGCAGATGTTGTCCTGCCCGGCGCATGCTTTGCCGAGAAGGACGGGACGTTCACGAGTGGCGAACGCCGTGTCAACCGTGTCAGAAAAGCAGTCGATGCACCCGGCGATGCAAAGATCGATTACCTGATCTTTGCCGAACTGGCACAGAAGATGGGCCTAAAGGGCTTTGACTGGAAGACCGGTAAGGATGTCTGGGACGACATGCGTGCCTGCACTCCGAGCATGTTTGGATGCACTTTCGAAAAGATGGAGAAACCCGAATCAGTTCACTGGCCGTGCCCGACCATTGAGCACCCGGGAACTCCGATCCTGCACCGTGAGAAGTTCTCGGCAGCCGATGGCCTTGGCACAATGTTCGGCCTCGAATACCGCCCGCCGGCAGAAGTGGCCGATAAGGAATACCCGTACACGCTCATGACCGGGCGTGTGATCTTCCACTACCACACAAGGACTCAGACAGGCCGTTGCGGGATCCTGCACCAGGAAGTGCCCGAGTCCTATATCCAGATTAACACACAGGACGCAAAGGAACTTGGTATCAAGAACGGCGAGAAGATCAAGGTGAAGAGCCGGCGCGGCGAGACAATTACAACCGCCCGGGTGACTGAAGACGTCGCTCCGAAGGTGTTGTACATGGCGATGCACTTTGCCGAAGGCGCAAACAACCTCACAAACATCGCGCTCGATCCGCTGTCAAAGATGCCCGAACTGAAGCACTGCGCTGTGGCTGTTGAGAAGATCAAGGAGGCCTAAAACATGACAAAGAAAGGCGACATGCTTTATGCCTGGACAAACGATGCCGAGATCCAGAAAAAAGCAGAACTCGGCGGTGCAGTTACCTCACTCTGGAAATATGCACTCGAGTCCAAGACCGTTGACGCGATCCTTGCCGTTACAAAAGGCGTTGACCTCTATGATGCAAAGCCGGTTGTCATCACTGACCCAAAGGACCTAGTAAAGACTGCCGGTTCACTTCACTGCGGTACGCTCTTAATGCCAAAGCTTATCAAGAAATACCTTGGCGGAGCAAAGCACACGAAGATCGGTGTCACTGTCAAGGGTTGTGATGCGATGGCATTCTATGAACTTGCCAAGCGAAAACAGCTCGACCTTGACCGCATCATCATGATCGGTGTCAACTGCGGGGGTTCAGTCAGCCCTGTTACTGCCAGAAAGATGATTGCCGACAAGTACGGTGTTGACCCGAACGTCGTACACAAGGAAGAGATCGACAAGGGCCAGTTCATTATCGAGTACGAAGGTGGACACAAAGGTATCTCCGTTGACGAACTCGAAGAGGCCGGATACGGACGCCGGTCCAACTGCCGCCGCTGTAAGATGAAAGTCCCCCGCCAGGCAGACCTTGCCTGCGGTAACTGGGGTGTCATCGGACCGAAAGCAGGCAAAGCGACGTTTGTCGAAGTATGCAGTGAGAAGGGCGCAAAGCTTGTTGACGGGGCAATAAAATCCGGTGTCCTTTCAACCGAAGCACCTAACCCAAAGGGTCTTGAGATCCGCGGAAAAGTCGAGAGCGCAATGATGAAGCTTGGCGACAAGTGGCGCAAGCACGACTTTGAGTGTCTTGGCGAAGGCAAAGACCGGTTAAAGAAGATGATGAGCGAGACTTCCCGCTGCATGAAGTGCTACCAGTGCATTGACCAGTGCCCGATCTGCTATTGTGTTGACTGCACGACGAAGAACCCGGCATATGTTCCCAAAGGCGAACTCCCGGTCAGCTTCATGTTCCACCTGATCCGCTATGCCCACATTGCTGACTCTTGTGTGAACTGCGGTCAGTGTGAAGAAGTCTGTCCGTCAGAAATCCCGAATGCATTATTCATGCACGCCCAGCAGGTTGAACTCGAAAGGATGTTCGGCCATGTCCCGGGTGTCGATATGGAACTGCCACTCATGGCGTTTGTTGAGGAAAGGTCCGAGCGTGCCCGGCTTGCAAACACTGGCAGCGACATGATTTATGAAAATGTGTTCAACCCCATGACAAAGAAATAAAAATCTTTTTTTCGTAAAGATGCAGGAAGCATCTTTTAGTCAATAGTGGTTCAGGTCAGGGCCAGCTGCACATACAGGGTTTGATACCGGATTATTTTGTGTAAAAAACTACCTGACCCGGTTTTAGTATCCAATGTCGTCGCGGTTTATCCATCGTTTCTGCGGGAGCGGGAAATTACAGGCTTTTCGTGGTGAAGAGGGAAAATCACAGGCAGTAAGAATATCAGTCTCGTCAATGGGATTCCCATCATCATGCACTATTGCAAGAGAAGAAAGGGAGAGGACAGACAGCGGCAGGTGAATTCCCAGATTGTTGTTTATGTCTAGGTAGCGGGTGTTGATCCGGACATGGCAACTGCTGATGTGCTGTGTATAGAGACGGCAACTGGAACGGTCGACAAGTATTCCCATAGCAGCGAGATATGCAGGCACACGGTTGACCGGAATTGTCATGGACAATGCAATACAGAGATCGATTACGACAGAACCGATCCGGGTATCCGGGTAAAACGGGTTATCCGCAAGACAGAACCGGTGACAGTCACGGCAATAAAACCGCCTGATGCCAACATATATTGTTCTTGTCCCGTCATCTTTGGTTTTCAGGTGTGCATACTGTTTTCTTTTTGTATCATAACCCACAAGAGGTCCTCCGCACGCGGGACATACAGAGTGTTTTGTAAAGGTGACGCCCTCCACAGCAGAGGCTGCAGTCTGGACAATTTCGACCACAAGCGGGGGCAGGATGGGTGTATTCATATCGTGCGCGCGTCCCGGAATCCTGTATTTTTCAAATAAACAGCGGATAATTGACTTTTTTCCATAATTGACAGAACCATTTTACCATTGATCTACCCCACCAACAATTGAACCCCCTATTATTAATCATTTTTTCCGGTTTTTTCATAGGGATTTAAATACCCTCAAACTTGAATTTTGATTGTTTAAGGTGTGAATTGTATGGAATTCAAGTACGTGCCAACAACCTGTCCGTATTGCGGAACAGGGTGTGGATTTAACCTTGTTGTCAAGGACAAGAAGGTTGTCGGAGTCCAGCCCTGGCAGCGTAATCCGGTTAACGAAGGTAAGCTCTGCCCTAAGGGCAACTATGCCTGGGAGTTTGTCAATTCCCCGGACCGGCTGACCAAACCCCTCATCAAGAAGGATGGGAAGTTTGTTGAGGCAAGCTGGGATGAAGCATATAAACTGATTGCATCCAAGTTCAAGTCCTACAAGGGCGAAGAAATGGCGTGCCTTGCTTCTGCCCGTGTCTCTAACGAAGAGAACTACCTGATGCAGAAATTTGCACGGGCTGTATTAAAGACGCCAAACATCGACCACTGCGCACGGCTCTGCCATGCGTCGACGGTTGTTGGCCTTGCCGGAGCATTCGGTTCCGGTGCAATGACCCAGTCGATTGCTGATATCGCAGAATCAAAGTGCCTGCTTGTTATCGGTACAAACACATTCGAGCAGCACCCGCTGATTGGGCGCCGCATTATGCAGGCAAAGGCAAACGGCGCAAAGATCATTTACGCCGACCCGCGTCTTACACCGACCGGAAAGATTGCCGACCTGCACCTCCAGTTCTATTCCGGTACCGATGTTGCATTACTGAACTGCTTTATGCAGCTGATCCTCAAGAACGGCTGGGAGAACAAGGAGTTCATTGCAAAGCGGACCAAGGATTTCGAGAAGGTCAAAGAAGTTGTGATGAAGGATGCCTACAGCCCGGAGAACGTCTCAAAAATTACCGGGGTCCCTGCAAAGGACATCATCACGGCAGCAGAATGGTTCGGCAAATCCGGCCAGTCAGCTGTTCTCTACTCGATGGGTATCACCCAGCACACAACCGGTGTCGACAACGTCAAGTCGGTCGCAAACCTCCAGATGCTGACCGGCAACCTCGGGAGACCCGGTACCGGTATCTGCGCACTGCGTGGCCAGAACAACGTGCAGGGCGCCTGCGATATGGGAGCCCTCGCAAATGTCTACTCCGGGTACCAGTCTGTGCTTGTCCCTGAGATGAAGAAGAAGATGGAAGATGCATGGGGCTGCAATATTGCTGAAGGCAAAGTTGGCCTGACTGTAACAACCCTGATAAATACCCTTGCAGATGAACCTGGCAAGGTCAAGGGACTCTATATTATGGGTGAGAACCCGATGCTTTCTGACCCGGACCTTCACCATGTCGAGAAGGGGTTAAAGAACGCTGAGTTCATTGTCGTTCAGGATATTTTCCTGACCGAGACCGCCCAGTTTGCCGATGTCGTGCTCCCTGCAAGCTGCTTTGCCGAAAAGGACGGCACCCAGACTTCTACCGAACGCCGTGTCCAGATGTGGAGAAAGGCCCAGGACCCGCCAGGAGAAGCAAAGGTTGACTGGCAGATCATCTGTGAGCTTGCCAAGTATATGGGATACGAGAAGCAGTTCCCGTACAAGAGCGCAGAAGAGATCTTTACTGAAATTTCGAAGGTCACCCCATCGTATGCCGGTATGGACTACCAGCGGCTTTCAAAACCCGAAGCGCTTCACTGGCCCTGCCCGACAAAGGAACACCCGGGAACACCGATCCTCCACAAGGAAAAGTTCTCCCACCCGGACGGTATGGGTATATTCACCCCGATCGAGTGGAAACCCCCGGCAGAAGTTCCAGACAAGGATTATCCGTTACTCATGACCACCGGACGTTGCATCTGGCATTGGCACACCGGCAGCATGACCCGCCGCTCGCCGGACCTTGAGCGCGAGGAACCGACGGGCTGGATCGAAGTCAACCCCGAGGATGCAAAGGCACTGGGAATTAAGGACAAGGAAATGGTAAAAGCGATCTCCCGCAGAGGAGAGATCACAATCGGCACCCGTATCAAGAAAGATATCAAGAAAGGCGTGGTCTTCCTGCCGTTCCACTACGTCGAGTGCGCAGCTAACCTGCTCACGAACAATGCACTTGACCCGGTCGCAAAGATCCCCGAGTTCAAGGCTTGTGCCTGTAAAATTGAGAAGATCAAGGAGGCCTGATCATGGCAAAGAAAGGCGATATGCTCTACGCGTGGACCAACGACGCAGATATCAAGAAGAAGGCCGAACTCGGAGGTGCGGTAACAGCACTCTGGAAATATGCATTAGAGTCCAAGGCTGTTGACGGAGTCCTTGTTGTTACCAAAGGAGCAGACCTTTACGATGCACAGCCGGTTCTTATCACCGATCCAAAGGACCTTGCAAAGACAGCAGGTTCGCTCCACTGCGGTACCCTGCTCCTGCCGAAGCTTATCAAGAAGTACTTTGACGGCGCTGCAAAGATGAAAATCGGTGTCACCGTCAAGGGCTGTGACGCGATGGCGTTCTACGAACTTGCCAAGCGCAAGCAGATCAATCTCGACAACATCATCATGATTGGTGTCAACTGCGGGGGTTCGGTAAGCCCGGTTCTTGCCCGTAAGATGATTGCTGAGAAGTACGGTGTCGACCCGAACGTCGTGCACAAGGAAGAGATTGACAAGGGCCAGTTTATCATTGAGTACGAAGGCGGACACAAAGGTATCTCCGTTGACGAACTCGAAGAGGCAGGCTACGGACGCCGGTCCAACTGCCGCCGCTGCAAGATGAAAGTCCCCCGCCAGGCAGATCTTGCCTGTGGTAACTGGGGTGTTATTGGTGACAAGGCCGGAAAAGCTACCTTTGTCGAAGTCTGCTCTGACAAGGGTGCAAAACTTGTTGAGGGTGCTATAAAATCCGGTGTCCTTGCAACAGAACCGGCAAACCCCAAGGGTCTTGAGATCCGCGGTAAGGTTGAGAGCGCAATGCTCAAGCTTGGCGACAAGTGGCGCAAGAAAGACTTTGAGAGCATGGGTGAAGGAAAAGACCGGTTAAAGAAGATCATGAGCGAGACCTCCCGCTGCATCAAGTGTTACTCGTGTATCCTTGCATGCCCGATCTGTTACTGTGTCGAGTGCACCACGAAGAACCCGGCCTATGTAACACCTGGCGAACTCCCGCCAAGCTTCATGTTCCACCTGATCCGGTTTGCCCACATTGCAGACTCCTGTGTGAACTGCGGCCAGTGCCAGGAACTCTGCCCTGCAGAGATCCCGAATGCACTCTTCATGCACGCACAGCAGGTTGAACTTGAGAAGATGTTTGGCCATGTGCCGGGTGTTGACATGGAACTGCCACTTATGGCGTTTGTTGAGGAACGGTCCGAGCGGGCCCGGCTTGCAAACACCGGCAGCGACATGATTTATGAAAATGTGTTCAACCCCGTGCCAAAGAAATAATCCTATCATTTTTTTATTGAATTGAGGTAATCATGACAAACAGTATGCATGCCTTTGCCCTGCAGGAGCTTCACCGGGTCTACTCCGGTTTTAACGGCTGGATGGTCCAGAAAGAAACCCCGCAGGGTAATGATGGGCTGACAATCCTCCTGGAGCGGATGCACGAAGGCTCACAGGAAACCGCAAAGGTCCTTATCTCCTACAACGCTGCGATCAGTGCCAATGATGTTGAAGACCTCAAGGTGTCCGGTAAACCCCGGTATGGCCGGCTCCCAAGGCACGAATCTGCAATCATTGTCCCAAAGAACACCAATGTCTCACAGGTTCCGGCAGATGTGAGAATTTATTCCATGAGCTCGTTTGTTATTGACAAAGGGGCACTTGTCTGGGAAAAGAGACCCGTCCGGAAGGGTGCAGACGTATCGGTTGCCGAAGCACGTAAAGCTACGGCATAAGGTCCGGTTCCCGGTTTACCGGGATTATTCTTTTTTATAGTTTTGTTGTTTGAAATCCGTTACAGGATGCTGTTTTTCCGGCAATAAAGTTACCGGACAAGAACGAACCGGGAGATTATATCCGAAAAGAAGGATCTTTTTTGTTCAGGATGTATCGCTATAGAGAAGACAAAACAGATTTTATACGGCAGATAATTTTTCTGACCTCAAATGATATTGTATTCCTTGTCAGCCGGTTGAATGATTAGTGATCGGTCGTATCGAATCGTTCAAGGTAGCAATATTCATATGCCTGCTTTTCACCGGGTTTTAGAGCGAGGAGGAGGCTGTCGGCATGGTCCTCGCAGACGCAACTGATACAATATCCAAACGACTGGAGGCCGATTGCATCCTTGCCACAGCGTTCACACTTTTGTTTTTCCGCCATCGTTATCATGTCTTGGAATCTTTTCACTAATACTTCTTCTTGTTTTTACTGCCCGCACATGAAAAATAAAGACGAATTACGTTTTTTGGAAAATATTGCGGGAAAAATGAGAAGATTCTCCCCATATCCGGTAATATGCCCGTTATGCAGGATTATTCCTTCACATGAAAAAAACGAAAAACCCCTGCAAATAAATACCGGATTGTATGACTGCACGGTAACAGTATCCTGCATTAATCAGGAAAAATATCCGGTATTAATTATACCGTTCGAAAACACAAACCCCGAAGACCTTTTTTTCACCGGGTTTAAGTGCGAGCAGGAGGCCGTCGGCATGGTCCTTACAGACATATTCAAAACCGCCTTCCAATGACTGGAACCCGATAGCATCCTTGTCACAACGTTCGCATTTTATCTTTTTGGGTGCATCTGTCATAATTAGTTATTTTTCGTCTTTTCATACATACGTCTTTTTAATTTTTCCAGTGTCGTAATATCTCCAGATTCAAAGTGAAAATCAGAGGGTGGCCTTAACGACAGTGGATCACTGTTTTTTTAAGGAAATCGCATCAATACCTGCAATGATCCTCTGGATGGATTTTTAAAACATCTGCTAATGAAGGAATACCCCCACCCGGACCCTGATGAGGGGAGGGGGTATACCCCTTTTTGGAAAAAAGAAGGAGGGAGGTATGCCCCCTGTTTGCTATAATGAAGGGGGGGAGGGTACCCCCTGTTACCCTGTTATTGTACGCTGTTTTTTTAAGAACATTAAGACGGAGGCTTTGTGCGAAATACCGGATTATAGCAAGGGAACGAGGGGGGTTACCCCCACCCCGGGTCCTGAGGGGGGAGGGGGTATACCCCCACTTGAGAGAAAAGAGGGAGGGGGAGTAGGCCCCCTGTTTGCTGTAATGAAGGGGGGGAGGGTACCCCCCTGTCACCCTGTAATTGTATGCAGTTTTTTGGGAATATTCAGACGGAGGCTTTGTGCGAAATACCGGATTATAGCAAGGGAACGAGGGGGGTTACCCCCACCCCGGGTCCTGAGGGGGGAGGGGGTATCCCCCCACTTGAGAGAAAAGAGGGAGGGGGGGTATGCCCCCTGTTTGCTGTAATGAAGGGGGGGAGGGTACCCCCCTGTCACCCTGTTATTGTACGCTGTTTTTTTAAGAACATTAAGACGGAGGCTTTGTGCGAAATACCGGATTATAGCAAGGGAACGAGGGGGGTTACCCCCACCCCGGGTCCTGAGGGGGGAGGGGGTATCCCCCCACTTGAGAGAAAAGAGGGAGGGGGGGTAGGCCCCCTATATGGAGTCTGGATGGATTGAGGCAGGGGGTCACCCCCCCACTATGGCCGCACCCTGCATTTTATCATATTGTCAGCAATACGGACCATAACCGTGAAGGTTTACAGGAAACGATTCAGGTACAGAAATCCTGAGATCCGGTTGTCCATAATTATAAATTTCCGCGAAATGCTGTCATGAGAACCATTTCAAAAGATTGGGATTACATACTCCCGAAATAGTCAGGTGCCTGACTACGGAGATGTTGTAAATCGAGGTTGGACTGTATATCTGGTGAAAAACCGGATGGTTTTATCCGGTAATTTTACCTGCTTTGAGGCAGAGTGCGCTGCACACCAGTTTCTTTTGTATCATATCCGCCAAGTCGTTCGAGAACGGCTTTGAATTTTTGGGATTCAATCGTTTCCACGAGTGCTTTTACCTTTGGATCTGCCATATGCGACGCACGTATCGCGAGTTCATACCGTTCAGTCCCTACCGGCATAAAACGAAGGTTGAGGGCTTTTGCCGCAGAAAAAACCCCCATACCGGCATCCGCTTCTCCGGATTTTACGGCAAGCGCAACGGCAAGATGTGTGGTTACTTCACGGTCATATCCCTTAATATTCCGCGGATCAATGCCCCGTTTACGGAGTTCGAAATCAAGGAGCAGCCGTGTCCCGGCACCTTTCTGCCGGTTGACATAGGTATGGTGTACCAGATCGTCAAATCCAAGACCGTCCCGTGAAATAATGCCCTGCTGGCGTTCCGCCACGCAGACAAGCACGATCTCCTGCCCGGGCATATGTTTTTCGATATAGGGGATATTGTAACTCCCGTCATCAGCGAGGAGGTGCATGGGGGCTGCATGGCATTCGTCGTTTACGAGCGAAATGATTCCGCCCATGCTCCCGACATTTGTTGAATGGAGGTCAATATTCCGGTATTTGAGGAGGTCGCCAAGGTAATCGAGAACCGGATCGTGGCTGCCGGTGATAAGGAGGGCCTGTTCAGCTTCAGCCCTGGGCACCATAAGTGTTGCAGTTACCGGTTTACCTTTCTCTAATCCTTCGACGCCCGGAGGTATGCGGATATAGGCATTTGCCCGGACCGCACTCATCTGTACGCTAGCACCCCGTGACAGGGGAGAAAGCACCCAGCGGCTGCCTACTTTACCCGCCGCACAGAGCACAAATTCCTCGGTGCCGATATCCTTGTGGAGCATGGTTGTGAGCTGGCCGGGAAGTGTGTCCGTGACCGGGGGATTGAGCCCATATCGGCCAAGCATGGGTAAAACAATCTCCCGGAGGAGGGTAAGGGCGGAAAGCGGATACCCGGGCATACCGATCACCGGTTTTTTTCCTACGCAACCGATGATTGCCGGTTTACCGGGTTTTATCGCGATACCGTGGACAAGCACCTCGCCAAGTTCCGCGATGACATCTGCGGTATAGTCCCGCGTTCCTGCCGAGGAACCTGCTGATACAACAACAATCTCGTTTTCTTTGAGTGCTTTTTTTATGGCATCGCTGATAAGATCCGGTTCATCTTTCACAATCGGGTACCGTGTGCATTGTGCGCCGGCGGCAGTCAGAATGGCGGAGGCCATCAGCGTGTTGCTCTCAACGATCTGGCCCGGGGCGGGACGGGTGTGATGATCGACAAGTTCGCTGCCAGTTGGAATAATGCCGATTCTCACGCTGAGTACATCGACATTTTCAATCCCGTATGCTGCAAGTGCCCCGGTTTCATGCGGACGGATCACGTGCCGGGAGGCTAGCACCATCTCTGATTCGCCAATGTCCTCCCCGGCAGGGCGGATATGCTGCCAGGGGGGTACTGCCTTTCGTATAACGTACTGCTCGTTTTCAATCCAGACATCCTCAATCATAATGACGGCATCATACTCAGCAGGAACAATATTTCCGGTATTAACCCGTACTGCCCGGTTGAGGGTAACCGGGTGCTGGACATCAGCACCAGTAGTGTCCCCGCTTTTTACGGCTATACCGTCCATTGCAGCAAGGTGGATCTCGGGAACTGAATACCGTGCTATAACAGGAGATGCGGTTACCCGTCCGGCACACTTTTCAAGAGGTACCCGTTCGACTGACGGCACGCAACCAAAAGAACGTGATACAATTCCCTGTACTTCAGCGAGCGGTTTTATGTCAAGATAGCGTTTTACCATCAAACTACCCCCGATAACGTGTTTTGGGTTGTGATGACCGGAGTGATGTAATTACCCGCCGTAGCAATATCATGGGTGGGAAATTGGCGAGACAGGTTGTGTTTTAGTAATCCGGAAAAATGCGACACGATTATCCCAGTACGGGAAGTATCCGTTCTTTTTTGTGATAAAGAATTGTTTAGGGAAATCTGAAGTGTGCATCAGTGGATATAATAAACAACACAAATCTCCCCCCTGCAATAACAATGGTTCTTAACTTTTCCTGCAATTCAATGATGCTGGAAATCTCCCGGAATAATCCGCGCAGTAGATCCCTGGTGGGGTTCCGGGATGAGATTTGTCCGACGGTAACATGAGTACGCCTTTAAATAGGGGGGCTGGTTATCGGGCGGCGGGTAAAAGGTTGTTTTTCTCCCTTGACATTGGCTGGTTAAGTTAACATGTTAACAATTCTATGTAAACTTGTCCAATTTGTAAAAGAAGCTCAAAATGGTGTCCGATCTGGTGTCTTTATTAGAGGAAAGTACAAAAAAATTGTTGATAGTCATGGTCAGTATCACGGTAAATCTCATATCAGGCAGGACTATCCAGCAGGGTGTAGCGATTGAGAGCGGGAAAGAGAAGCCCTCGTATCGCGAAGCAGCTGGAATCATTGAGATGGACCCCTCGGATTTAAAAAAACTCGGGGCATGGAAGAATACCAATGTTCGGGTTTCAAGCGATTACGGCAGTGTAATCGTAAAAGCGATTGAAGCCACCCAGGGCCCGCACCCGGGTCTGGCCTTCATCCCGATGGGTCCATGGGCGAACCAGATCGTAAACCCGAATACATACTCTACGGGCATGCCGACCTTCAAAGGAACACCGGTGAAAGTTGAGGTGTCACCAAACGAGAAGGTGCTGCTCGGTGTCGAACTGGTCCAGAAATCCTGTTTTGGTGATTCTTCATGAGCAAAAAAATTACAGATGTGATCTGCCCGTTCTGCGGGACTCTTTGCGATGATATCGAGGTTCTTGTCAGCGATGACGGGAAAAAGATCCTTGAAGTCTACAACGCCTGTGTTATCGGAACTGAAAAGTTCATGCATTCGGGCGCAAAGGACCGGATTACCCGTCCCCGCATGCGCCAGGCTGACGGGAGCTGGAAAGAGGTCAGTTATGACGAAGCTGCCGACTATGCCGCACAGGTACTGGCCAAAGCAAAGAAGCCGTTAATGTACGGCTGGAGCTCCACCAACTGCGAAGCCCAGAGCATGGGTAACGAGATTGCCGAGGTCGCGCGTGCGTGCGTCGACAACACCGCAGCAGTCTGCCATGGCACAACCCTTATTGCCGTGCAGGATATTGGGCTTCCGTCCTGTACACTTGGTGAGATCAAGAACCGTGCAGACCGCGTTATCTTCTGGGGATGTAACCCGGCACACGCCCACCCCCGGCATATGTCCCGGTATTCTATTTTCCCCCGTGGTTTCTTCACGGTCAAAGGACAGATGAGCCGGAAACTGGTTGTTGTCGACCCGCGTGTGACTGACACAGCACGGATGGCAGATGTACACCTTCAAGTAGCACAGGGACAGGACTATGAACTGTTATGTGCACTCCGGGTGGCCCTGAAAAAGGAATGGCTACCTGACACTGTTGCAGGAGTCCCCAAAGAGAAGATTTACGAAGTCGCGGAGATCTTAAAAAGCGGGCGTTTCGGGATCATCTTTTTCGGAATGGGTGTCACCCAGTCCCTTGGGAAGAACCACAATATCGATGAGGCAATCGCGCTCACAAAAGACCTCAACGAATACACCAAATACTCGATCATGCCGATGCGCGGCCACTATAACGTGACCGGTTCCGGCGAAGTACTTGCCTGGCAGTTCGGGTTCCCGTACTCGGTTGACCTGACCCGGGGATTCCCGCGGTATAACCCGGGCGACAGCAGTTCAATCGACCTGCTCAACCGTGGCGAGATCGACGCGGCATTTGTGATCGGCAGCGATCCGGGTGCACACTTCCCCATCAGCGCCGTAAAGCACCTTGCGCATGTGCCATTGGTCTGTGTTGACCCGCATATCACCCCGACAAGCGGAGTCTCAAAACTGCATGTTCCGGTCGCATTCAACGGAGTCGAAACCGGCGGAAGCTGCTATCGTATGGATAACGTACCAATCGATGGACGCAAAGTTGTCGATGCCCCGGAGGGCATGCTATCAGATGAAGAGTTCCTTGTCATGGTCCGGGACCGCCTGAAAAAGATCAAGGGAGTGGCGTAAACATGTCAGAATATATCATCAAAAACGGGCACGTATTTGACCCGGTGCAGGGCATCAAGGGCGACAAAGCTGACGTTGCTATCAAGAACGGTAAGATTGTAAAGGACAGCGAGGTCTCGAAATCTGCAAAGGTAATCGATGCAAAGGGCAAGACCGTCATGGCAGGCGCTGTGGAGATCCACGCCCATATTGCCGGTCCAAAGGTCAACCTCGGCAGGATCTACCGTCCCGAGGACAAACTCTTTACCTGCACCCCCACCCACGGCCACGAGCGGATGGGTTCCGGGAATTCCATCCCAAGTACCTTCAAGACCGGGTACGAGTATGCACGGATGGGATACACAACCGCGATGGAAGCCGCAATGCCGCCACTCTTCTCCCGCCACACACACGAAGAGATCCGCGACACCCCTATTATCGATGAAGGTGCATTCCCGGTTTTTGGGAACAACTGGTTTGTAATGGAGTATCTCAAAAACAGGGAAGTTGAGAATACCGCAGCCTATATCGCATGGCTTCTCCGCGCTACAAAGGGTTACGCAGTCAAGGTGGTAAACCCCGGCGGCACAGAAGCATGGCACTGGGGCTTAAACTGCCTGACAGTAAACGATCCGGTTCCGTACTTTGACATCACTCCGGCAGAGATTATCAAAGGCCTGATCGATGCCAACGAATACCTTGGTCTCCCCCATTCAATGCATATCCACCCCAATAACCTCGGGAACCCGGGTAACTATACGACTACGCTCGATACCTTAAAGATCGCACAGGGCATTAAGCCGAAGAACAAGTTCGGCCGCGAGCAGGTCCTTCACCTTACCCACACGCAGTTCCATTCTTACAAGGGAACCAACTGGGGAGACTTTGAGTCTGGTGCAAAGGAAGTCATGGACTATATCAACAAAAACAAGAACATCACGGTAGATACCGGGAACGTCACTCTTGACGAGACCACGACCATGACCGCCGATGGTCCGTTCGAGCACCACTTAACCGAGCTCAATCACCTGAAATGGGCGAACGTTGATGTGGAAGTTGAGACGGCAGCCGGGGTCGTGCCCTACATCTACAGCCCGAACATCTCGGTCTGTGCGATCCAGTGGGCAATCGGTCTTGAACTGGCCCTTTACGCAAAGGACCCGATGCGCTGCTTTATTACCACTGATCACCCGAACGCCGGTCCGTTCACCCGGTACCCGCGTGTCATCAAGTGGCTGATGTCGCAGAGAGCACGTGAGACCCAGATTAACGCGTTCAAGCACAAGGACAAGGTGCTCTCCCAGACTGGTATCGGTGCAATCGATCGCGAGCTGACGCTCTACGAAATTGCGGCAATGACCCGCGCCGGCCCGGCGAAGTCTCTTGGACTTTCCTCCATGTGCGGTGGCCTTGCACCCGGTATGGATGCGGATGTCGTCGTCTACAACATCAACCCGGAGAAACCATTCGAGAATCCGGACCAGATCGAAGCAGCCTTCTCGCGTGCGGCATGTGTCTTTAAGAGTGGTGTCGAAGTCGTGAAAGATGGCGAGATTGTCAGTTCCGGCAATAAGCGCACCCTCTGGGTGAATGCAAAGGTCAACGACAACCCGCAGGTAATGCGCGACATTACCGAGAAGTTCCTGAAATACTACAGTGTTACGCAGGCAAACTACGAATCGCTTGGCCATTCCTTTGTGCCAAACCCGTATGCGCTCGAGGTTGATGCAACCCAGTGAGGTGGAAAAGATGGAAACTGTTACAATTTCAATGAAAAATGTTCCCGCACTCTATCTTGAAGCCGACAACGTATCCCCGGATGCGTTTGCGGGAAAGACATCAGCACAGATTGCCGATCTGCACGTATACGAAGGAAACACTACCGGGAAACTCGGAAACTACTTTGAAGTGAGCGGAAATGCGGGTGCAACCGCAGCCGACACAAAAATTGTGGTCAAAGGGGATGTCAAACGCGTAAAGTACATTGGCATGAAAATGTCCGCCGGAGAAATTGTCGTCGAAGGCAGCACTGACCAGTATGTCGGTGCATGGATGAAAGGCGGCAAAATAACCGTAAAAGGCAATGTCGAGGCATTTGCCGCAACCGCCATGAGGGGCGGGGAGCTTATTATCGAAGGCAACGCGGGCAACTATCTTGGCGCTGCCTACCGGGGCGACTGGCGCGGTATGTCCAAGGGGACAATCCATGTCATGGGTAATGCCGGCAGCGATGTCGGAATGTACATGACCGGCGGAGAGATTGTCATTGATGGTAACGTTGATGTCCATGTTGCAACCCATGCCGAGGGCGGACGTATTATCGTCAAAGGCAATGCAAAGAGCAAAGTCGGCGGCCAGATGGTTGATGGCAACATTTTCATCTTTGGCACGATCGACATCATGATGCCCGGGTACAAGTATGTTGATACCGTCGAGCAGGAAGTAGCCGGCACAAAGGCAAAATTTGCTCACTTTATCGGCGACATGGGCGAGCGGCACAAGACAAAGAAGGGGCAGGTTATCTACGGAAACCTGTATACCCGCGTATAATCTTTTTACCAACTCTCCGGAAGACGAGAGTAATTATCAGAAATAATGCCTGGCAATGATGCCTGCACTAAAACCGCACGACATCAGCATAGCTGAGTAGTTTTCGCGTTTAAGTCTGTTTTTTATGGCATTCTAGAAAGATATCTGCGTTTTTTATGCCGTTTGTATGATTAAATAAAAATGGGTAATTTGTTCCGTTAAACTGACGCGATGTATTATTTTTTATACACGACTGTCGGTTTTTTCTTGACTAAGAAATCAAGTATATACATAGGAGCCCAGCCTTGACAATTTATACTGCCCCTAAAACAGCACTGTGTATAGTCTGCCTTATACTGCTCAGCATGGCGGTCTGTATTCCCGGCGTTACAGCGGTAACCCTGACTACGGGAAGTTCCACAACGACGACCATATCCCAGGGTGACCCGGTCTATATTCGCGGGATTGCCACCGGTCATCCACAGGCCGGTCTTCAGGTCTGGTTTATCGGCTATAATTTTGCCAAAGTTACAACCGTGCAGGTAAACGATGACAACAGCTACGAATACAAACTCAGTGAATCTGATACCAGAAACCTTGCAACCGGCCAGTATTTTGTCCTCATCCAGCACCCGATGATGAACGGCCAGTTCGATGTGGTATATGATGCCGGTTCGGGAACGGTAAAGGAAGTCCAGTCCGGTAAAATACTCTACCGGTTCACCGGCAGCGGCAAGCTCCAGAGTACTGATGCTGCAAAGGCGCTGATGCAGGCTGTCGGCAGCCAGAATATCGATGATACCTTTGCGTCGGTCTCTTTTTATGTCAGTCATCCGACTGTCGCGTTTAACCAGATCGGTGACAAATACCCCGGTGATAAGTTTACTATCACTGGCACGACCAACCTTGCTGCCGGTGACAACCTTATGGTTGATATCTACTCGTCATCATTTGCTCCGACCTCAAAAACCCAGTCTTCCGGTTTTTCCGGTGTCAGTGGCATGGTTAAAGTGGTAAGCGGCAGCGGCGGAATGAACAGCTGGTCTTTTGATGTGGATACTACATCGTTTATCCCTGACGAGTATATCGTGAAAGTATCGGCAGTAGAGCAGGATATGACCGCAACATCACGGTTCAATGTATTGCAGCCGTGTGGTGGATCCAATGGAACGTGCAGCGTCCCGACAATAGAAGAAGTCATCACGACAGTTCCGGCTGTTACAACCGTTATCACAACAGTTCCGGAAACCCTTACAGAAGCCCCGACAAGTGTTCCCGAAACAACACCGTCAGCGCCGTTGCCCGTGGCAGTGTGCTTTGTGAGTATTGCTGCGGCACTCTTGATCCGCAGGATCGTATAAAAAAGGATTGATTACCAGCCAAGGTACAGGGTCTTTGACTGGGTATAACTGTCAAGCGCCTTTGAGCCGTTCTCACGGCCAATCCCGCTTTCATTTGTTCCCCCAAAGGGGATTTCCGGTGGAACGGTAAGGTGGCGGTTGATCCAGATGACGCCAGCGTTAACTTCCTCGTACACTTGTTTTACTATGGCAAGGTCTTTTGTCCAGACCGAGGCGCCAAGTCCATAAGCCGAACAGTTGGCCTCCCGGATTGCGGCATTGAGATCAGGCACCGTCATCACCGGCAATACCGGCCCAAAGATTTCATTGCGAAGGATTGCGGCATCAGGTATAACATCAGTAATAAGGGTCGGCTGGTAGAAGTATCCCTGTTTATGTGATGTGTCTGACAGGGGAGATCCCCCGGTATGGATCGTGCCTTCGTCGCGTTCGGTCACGTTACAAACTGTTGAAACGATACGATCATACTGCTCACGGCTGTTAAGCGGCCCCATATCCGTCTCTGGTAAAAGGCCGTTTCCAACAGCAAGTGCCTCAACTTTTGCCGTGAGAAGCCGCATGAATTCTTCTGCAATCTTTTCATGAAGGTACAGGCGCTTGACCGCTGTGCAGATCTGGCCGGCGTTATAGAACCGTCCCCTAAGCGCACCGTCAACGGCTTTTGGAATATCCGCGTCGGCCATTACAATCATCGGATCGGAACCGCCAAGTTCCAGCGTGAGTGCCTTGAGATGGTCTTTGGTTAATTCCCGGATCTTTTTACCGGTCGTACAGTTGCCGGTAAATGATATTTTTCTTACAAGGGGATGCCGGACCAGTGCCGCCCCGGCAGTTTCACCCGGGCCGGTCACGACATTCAGCACACCGGCTGGCAGTCCTGCTTCCTGGAGCAGCCCGGCAATGCGAAGGTTTGTCAGCGGGGTGGTTGATGCCGGTTTGAGGACAAGGGTATTTCCTGCAAGAATGGCCGGTCCTGTTTTCCATCCCATGATAAGCACCGGCATGTTCCACGGGATGATCGCACCGCAGACTCCGAGAGGGACCCGTGTTACCATGCAGTCCCCGCCTTTTCCAAGGTGAACTGCTTCTCCGGCAGGTTGTCCGGCAATGGATGCATAATATTCGAAAATATTGGCACAGCCCCTTACTTCGTCAACCGATTCGTGGATCGGTTTTCCCTGTTCCCTTGTAAGGAGTGTGGCGAGATCCTTGTGATCCCTCCGTATCAGTTCCGCAGCGCGATACAGGATAAGTCCGCGATCCCGCGTAGTCTTTTTTGACCAGTTTTCAAACGCAGTATCTGCCGCTTCAACTGCTGCATTTACGTCTTCTTTTGACCCGCGCGGGACCCGGTCAATAAATTCGCCGGTTGCCGGATTGATGACGTCGATCCATGTTTCATCGGCAGCGGTGGCCGTAGTCCCGTTGATAAGCATTTCCATAAAAGATTCTTGTCCCCCAGTATTACTGATGGAATTGTCCGCAATCAGGCTATAAAATGGCAGCGGTAAAAAAAATTAATTGGACTTGCAGGCCGAAGGGATGTCAATCTCGATATTTTCCCGTGACAAACTCCGGATACGTCCTGTCTGGGAGGTACAATAAGCACCGGAGCGGTCAAGATGCGCCTTGAACTCAGGACTTTTAACAAGTGAGATCAGGGTAATAATTCTTGGATCGTTTAGCATCTCCCTGCGCATCACAAGTTCATACTGTTCCTGTGCAACCGGGAAAAATTTCAGGCCATGTGAGTCTGCGAGACCTTTTGAACAGATGCCGGCATCAGCCTGTCCTGCCCGTACTGCTGCGGCAATAGCTCCCGGCACTGCCAGTTCGTGATCATAACCCCGGATACGGGATGGCAGAATGTTATGGGTTGACAGGAATGAATCAAAGAGAATCCGTGCCGCAGTATCCCTGCGGGAGTTAACCCAGCAGACCTTATCAAGTGCATCAGGCGAGACATCATTTACCGAAACGATTCCCTGCTCCTGTGTTGCGATGTTGACAAAGACAAGGTCCATTGATTTAAGATAGGGCTGGATAGACCTGCATTCCTCAATAAGAGAGAATGCCGGCAGGCTCATCGGAGCTGCATGACATGAATTCCGTTTAAGCGAGAGAATTGCACCGGTGTTTCCTGCACTGCACGTGTGGATAAAGAGACCCTGATCGTGTGCAATGTTTCCCAGTTCTTCAAGGATCGGGTCGATGGCACCGGAGAAAATAAGTGTCCGCTCGATATTTGCCGGGTCTGTTGTAAGGAATACTTCGAGTTCGTGTTCTGCGTCATACCCTTCAACCTGTGGGGGGATGTGAGTATACCCGTTTGACCGGACGGTTGACATCTGGACAACAGTGCCTCGTGAACGGGCCATTCCCCAGTACCGGTTTCCTATCCTCCCGACAGAAACCGGCACAAACTCGTCAAAGCCGAGATCAGAGCTTAACGGGGTTGCAAGTTTTACATGCACCGAATATTTCGTAAGGGGTGCAAGTCCCCAGTATTCAAGGAGCGGGACAGCAAATTCCCGCAGGACTGCCTGGGCGGCAAGAGGATAGCCGGGAAGCCCGATTACCGGTTTGCCATTGATCTTCCCGAGCATCATCGGTTTCCCGGGTTTTACCGCGACGCCGTGGAAGATTAGTTCGCCAGCCTCCGCAATAGATCCTGCTGTATAATCACGGGTGCCCGCTGACGAACCGGCTGATATAATGACAAGGTCATTATCACGTGCAGCATTACACAATGCTTCCTTAATTAATTCAGGATCATCCCGGACTATTGGCAGGCGGTTGCAGTGCGCTCCCATTGAATCAAGGAGGACCTGTGCCATGACCGTATTGCTTTCCACAACCTGGCCCGGAACGGGACGGACTCCTAAAGGTACAAGCTCGCTTCCGGTAGGAATTATGCCGACATTAAATGTATTGACCTCCAGCTCCACAACGCCGTAAGTAGCAAGGGCACCGATATCAAAAGCCCGGATCTCGTGCCCTTTTGGGAGAACAAGCCGGCCTTCCCTGATATCTTCACCAGCAGGGCGCACATGCTGCCATGGCATTGCGGCTTTCCGGATCTGGAACCTGTCCCCGTCCTCCCAGGTATCTTCAATCATTATCACCGCGTCAAACCGGGGGGGAACAATATTGCCGGTATTTACCCGTACAAAATCATGCAGTGTAATGGGGTGCTGGTCGGAAGCGCCAAGAGTATCCCGGCTGACTACGGCAATACCGTCCATGGCGGCAAGGCTAACTTCGGGTACTGAATAACGGGCATACACCGGTGAAGCAACGACCCGGCCCAGCGACCGGGTGACGTGAACGATCTCCGTTCTTTTTGGGATATTAAATGATGTTTTAAGGAGTCGTTGTGCATCAGCGAATGGAATAAGTGAGAGGTAGCGTTTCACCATGCTACTTCACCGTGGTAAATATTTCCCGTCTTTGTTTTGGAAAGTCATGGTAATCGGTCGTGACAAAAAGCAGGGATATATGTGTTCCCGGCTCGTATTTTGAGGTACTCTATCCCGGTAATCCTCAATAAATGATTTGATTTTGTTTTTCCAGGTAGTGGACATTTCATTATTTTTCGCGGGAAAAGAACCGGGTCGACCAGTTCTTTTAATCTGACCTTGATTTCACCCTGTGTTTTCCGGTTACGATTGAATATACAATGGGGAGTAAAACAAATCTCTTTACCCAAACTTATCATTTACTAAAATATTTTAACTTGATTTTGTAAATATACAATGGGTGTTAACATATGAGCTTGAACAACATTGATACAAAACAGGTAGTTGAATACAAAAAGGATATTGTAAAGGACCCAAAAGAAGCGAAATTCACGGCAAAGATAGAAGGTAACTGGCTCTTTGAAGAAGGCGGTCCGCAGTTCCAGTCCGTCGTGAAGGTAAAAGACGGCACCTATACGATGGAGGCAAGCCACCCGAATTTTGACGGCCCCTGCAGCCGCCCGGGCCCGATGGCGTTTGGCCTGTTCTGGTTTGCAGCCTGTTTCACGAGCACCTTTGTAACTGAAGCCTCGATGAGAAACATTAAGTTTGCTGAAGTGAAGACCCGGATTGAATCGGATCTTGATTATACTGCCCAATTCGATCTCGGTAGCACGCCCCTTGTAAATGCTTTCCGCGTCTTCATGGACGTCCGCGGTGAGGCAACCGATGCCCAGGTTCAGGATCTCAAGGAATACGCGCTCACGCACTGCATGGGGATGTATACCATCCAGCACGCAATCCCACTCAAGACTGAAGTCAGACTCATTAAGTAAATGGGACGTGGTGAAGGGAACTATCAATGGCCGGATCTGGCGCACGGGCAGATCCGGCGCGTATGCTGAAAGGCAGCCGAAGAATATAACACGAGCGTCGTGTCATTCAGTCTGGATGAGACGGTAAAGAAGACTGGAAACATCAAAAATTCCATTTTTTTAAGAATAATCTCCCAAAATTACTAAAAAACAGGTAGTTGCCGGTAAAAACCGGAATCTTCAACATCATTTTGACTGGTATCATAAACCGGTAATGCCTGAACCGGTAATAATCAAAGTATCAATCGTTTTTTAGCGTAGGGTTTATGCCGGAGTCCTGCCGGATTCCTGTTTTAGAACGGTACGATCCAGTCGCCGTTCGCTCCCATTATCCTTATGAGTCCTTCAAGGATTCTGTTTGCTTCTTCTATACTGCAGTTCCATGCGATAAGATCACCGTTATCAAGCGCTACACCCCCGGCAACCTTGAGGCCCAATCCACATTCGATACAAAGATCGCTTTTTTCGCTGATAAGAACCGGTATGTGTTCCCGGAAATCCTTTCCAAACATCAGTGACCGGAGTGGTCTGGACACATGGGAGTAATAAAGAAAATCTTCGTTCCTGCCATTGACCGAGAACAGGCAATACCTTCGGTCATGACGGGAAAAAACATCGTGGATAGTCGTGATAGAAAGGAGGGGGTTAGTCATGATCCCGGCCCGGCACCTTTTTTTATCAGGTATACCCGGTACTGGTTTGAATCTTCTTTTGTGACCGACACATCATACCCGGTCCGGGAAAACGGGACCTCAACCGTATCTTTCTGGTCGCGGCGCACAAAACATTCAACCGGGATTCCATCAGGGGTCTTTTTTAATAACATCTTAAGCCGGATCATCAGGGTGGTACAGGTCAGGTCTGAGAAATCCGGGATGTTCTGATCAGTCTTTGTCATATGTTCCCCGTATTTTTGTTCATTTAAAAGAAAATCACCCGCTGGTGGCCAGCCCTGTTTCCTTTTGGAAGCGTGAAAAGCAGTTGCCCGAGTTCAGGAATGCCGATGTCGAAGACTGCATTCATCTTCGGGTTCTTGACAAGTCCCCTGTTTTGGAAGGAAGGCAAAAATGCAAAGAGCTGGAGGTCGTCGCTTTCGGCAACTGCATCGATCACATCCTGCATATTAAAAAACCGGGTATCCTTTTTCAGGGTATGATTTCCGGTCAGGGCATACACTCCGTTCTCGATAAAGATTACCCGGGTTTTGATTCCCATAGCAGCACAGGCAAGGGCAAACGAGATCCCGCCAAATGCCATCTCTGTCCCGTACGGGGTATGGGTAATAAAAATGGTGACCGGCGGGCTGTATTCATCCTCCTGTAGTAAAAATGATGAAGGCTGGTTCTCTTTTTTTACCTGGATGGATGCAATGTTCTCGCCAAGAATGATATGGTTATGTTCAAACCTTTTAACAATCTCATTCAGGTTACGGATTTTGAATGGTTTGATTATACAGGATGATATGACCTGCCCTTCCCCGTCATCCCATATACCGTATCCCCGGGCTGCTGCACATCGGGTACAGGCAACCATCTGGCATTGCAGCCCGCGTTTTGCAGCTTTTTCAGATATCTCTTCAAGTCCACAACCGATATTTTCAAAATCTACCGGGACCTGACCCGCATGACCGCAATGGATTCCATCAAGATATGCATACAGTTCAACAGATGCATGAACATCGAGTGCTGCCTTCAGGCATTTTACCGCATGGGATGATGGCCGGTTCATGTACGGGGATTCCATCAGGAGATACCCGATAATGCTTGGTATCGGCTGCTCATGCTGGCGGGCTATTTTTACTACATCGTTCCAGAACGATGGCTGACCATTGATTCCGAGCCGGTTGTGATCAATCACCTGGTCCGGAAGTTTCATCTTTAAACCTTCAATTGAGATCCCCCGAAGTGCCAGTTCTTTACGGTCACAGATAATCTGGACGGACGGCAGTGAAAGTATCGCTTCCCATATCCGGACTGTTCCGGGATCATGAAGACTATAAAGGGCATCTCCGGTCAGCAGAAAGACAAAACCTTCCTGTTGCGTCTTTGTGTGGTGCAAAAAGTTCTCGGGATTCAGTTTAATGAAGTAAAATTTCAGGCAATCCCCGATCCATGTGAGCCGTTCCTGCGTAACGGGCCCGGAAAGGAGAAAAAAATGAGGTTTCATTTCGGCTGTCTCTTCTATCGTTTCTCAAATATGATTATTTATGAATTGCGTTGTCTTTTTGGTTATTTTTTCGTGAGGCGAATCTCCCAGAGGCCGGATGAGATCTTTTTTGATTCGACAGTCATGCCGGAGTCCTCTGCAAATTTTGGAATTGTGGTCGTAGCAGCCGGGGGATGATCGCAGCTGATGACCAGCACGTCTGAAGAATTTAATGACGCAACCGCTTTCTGCACAGCAAGCAGGCAGTAAGGGCAGACTTTTCCGGTAATGTCAAGGTTTTTTGTTGCCATAATTTATTTCACCTCTCTTATGCGATCCCCGTCATTTTCAGGAGTGCTACTCCCCAGCCTGAGACCCATGCTGCAAAGACAACTGCTCCGATACACATGCCAATGACAAACCAAAGAGACCTGATGTTGCCTTCCGATGTCATGACAACCTGGCGGAGCGGGCAGCCCCCGAGAAGGACACCAATAAGACCCACCGCAATTCCTCCGATGACTGCAAGGACAACATATGCAGCCACCGTCAGGCTTGCAGGTGCACCAGGTACTGGCATTAAGCCCTTATGAAGGATCCAGAAGAAGTTCTCGAACGCGGAAGGGGTGATCAGCCAGAACACAAGATAACCGACAAACGCACCGACAATGAGGGCTAAATACCCATAGAGAAGCCGGGTGTGCCTGAACATGAAGAAGTCCCGGAGTCCCCCGATCGAGCAGAAACCGGATCGTTGGGCCAGCCAGCCAATGAGAAGACCAAGGAAAAGCGTTACTATCGGGACGGCAATAATTGCAACATCCTTAGAAAGCCAACCTGCTGCGACCATAATTATTCCTCACGCTCCGCAATTGCAGTGGCAATTTTTATTCCGATAAGAACGCCGATAATAATTGCAACAACTCCGATAAGGGCTACAATGTCACCGTACCCGATTCTTAATCCCATACGGTACGGGCATCCGCCCATAAAGAGTGCGAAAATCATGAAAAAGATCCCGCCTGCCAGGTACCAGATATATGATTTTACGTTACCGGTTTTTGTCCGGAATTCCTGGTAATATCGTGCCGACACGAATGCCCCGATAAGAACACCGATGACGGTAAGGACCGGCAGGACCGCATTCTGGGAGATTGCAGCGACAGCAAGTTTCGTGCCAAAAATATCATTTACTGCGACATTTACAACATCGCGGGTATGGCAGGCCACGCAGAAGCCATAGGCTTCTGGTCCGCCGGCGCTTATCAGAAGTACCTGTACCAGTGCGGCAAGGATACCAATTGCAAGCCCGACATACAACGGGTTACGTGCAAGAGTATCCACGCACGAGATCTTTTCAGTTTCTTTTGCCTTGTTTTCGGCCATATTATTAAATTTTGTATATTTGTAAAAAAGGTTACTGAATTTTTCTCATAATGTTAACTTTAAATGATTAATGCATGCTGCCAAAATTTTGTGATTACTTAATTAGAGCGCAGCATGGCAGGAGGACAGAAGTGTAAAACCGGTACTGTTGAAAACCATCCCCAGCCCCTCTAATCAGGACGCTTCACCGGGGGCCTGTCTCCCGGAAAAGTATCATTCCTGTACATGAATCCGGTTTTAAAAATGACCCTCTTTTGGCAAACGGGGCCTGATTCCGGCGATTTTTCCGCAGGGCATTTTTTTAGGTTGCCCGAAAAAATGCGGAATTCGCAAAAACACCTGCGGAAATGGAATTAAATCGCGTGATTCAGGCTTCTTTTGTTAAATTTTACGCCGGGGAGGTAAAACTGCGCTAATGGGGCCCTTTTATTTTGCGGATCGCGTCCTGGTATGAAGTTCCGGATATTGGAGGGAATTTTGCCCCCCAAAAAGTGTTTTCTGATATTTTTTGGATTTCCTGTGAAAATCAGGAGAATGGTTTGCGATATGATAAAGGAACTCACGTAATCTTATAGTCATTTTCATGATTCCGGTGCGAAACGGATCGGTTTATGCTCGTATCAACAGAGCCTGAAAATCAAAAAAAATAAAAGAGAATATTCGGGAAACAAATAGTGATCAATTGGAGGATTTTTCTTCGATTTTCTCGTATACTTCATCGATGTGCATCACGGCATCATAAGCCGGGCCGGTCAGGCAATATCCCTGCCTGTCAAGTGCATATACCGGGAATGTTGCAAGCTCCGGGGGCACTGGCTGGGAGGTCAGTTTCTTGAAATTAATAAGGTCCCGCATATTGAGTCCGATTTTCTCACAGATATCATTTAGTTCTTTGATCCAGCGCTTGAGATCCCGGACATCGGATCCATCCCATTTGAAGATCTGGTAAATTTTCATATAGGCGTCGCGTTCGAGGATTATATGCGTGGAAGTCTTGTCCGATTTGAGATAGAAATCAAGGAATGTTCGCACATCTTTGACCTGTTGCGCATTTTCATACGATACAGCCCTGCATTCTTTGATTGATTCTCTTAACTCTTCAGGGCTGGATTTCTCACTCAGTTTTTGTATGTCAAGTGAGAGATCTTTAAGGCTGGATTCGATTTCTTTGAGTTCATTTATCATATCTTCAAACTTCTGGTTAAGTTCAACGCCAAAAAATGCCTCCATGTATTCAGAATGCTTGACCATGGTAATTACTTCGTCTGAATGTTTAATAATTATTTGTACTTTACTACGCAATGATCTTTTGCAAACCTATTTTCCATTAGTGCACTAATATTGTAGAACTCTATGCCGCAGAAGAAAACCCCCATAAATCACGAATATTTCAGTCGGGGCGGAATTATCACAGAATGTGATCCTGATTTCTGTATTGTCCGTCTCCGCATTCCGGCCGGGATGATTACACCGGAACAGATGAACGGGCTTAGTAAGATTGCCAAAAAGTACGCGCTGGGTGAACTCCATCTTACTACCCGCCAGACTATCGAGTTGCCCCATGTCGATCCGACCCGGCTTGAACCCCTTATAAAAGAACTCGAGAAAAACGGCACCCCTCTTGGGGCTGAACGTGAAGAGGTTGTCAATGTAACTTCGTGTATGGGAACCCGGCACTGCAAATATGGTATTATTGACAGTGTTGCCCTTGCACAGGAAATTGACAAGCGTTTCTTTGGCCGTGAACTGCCGGTTAAAGTCCGTATTGCAATTTCATCATGTCCGAACGGATGTGAGAGCGAGCGCTTAAACGAGATCGGTATTACCGGTATCCGGCGCCCGATCCGTGATCCCGGGTTGTGTACCGGCTGCGGAACCTGCACTCATTACTGCCGGGAGAAAGCAATAGAAGTTGAGAACGGTGTTATTGTCCTTCACAAGGATCTCTGTATGGAATGCGGGTTCTGTATCCTTCCCTGCCCGTTCAAGCTTATCACGGCAGAAGACCCCCGGTACAAAATTACTGTCGGCGGGCGTCGCGGGCGTCACCCGAAAGTCGGACGGTACCTTATTACTGTAAAAACGACAGAAGACGTCCTCAGGGTGGTTGACAGGATTATTTACTGGATATATCGTCAGGCATCCAGCGGTGCACTGCTTCCGGAACAACTGGATGATCTCGAATTTGAAGAGTTCAAGAAAACCATTGTAAAAATGATAGAAGGATAATAATCCCTTTTTTGGCGCATTTACATAACCGGTCTTACCCGGCATTATTTTCAGGACATTATTTATTTATTGTCTGACCGGTTAACGCAAACTATTATAAATCCAAAGATATAATTCACGGCAGTCACAACCCGACCGGTTGTGCGTGGAGGAACGGCAATGAGTATTGTTTGGGACAGGCATTTTTCAAGCGGGATTCGTGAATTGGGATATGATATTGAGACTCATAGGCTGATAGTGGTCTTCCCCGGGGGTGAACGGAAATATTTTGCCCCGGTTCCATATGCAATGTATAACGCACTCAGTCATGCGACTTTTCCGGAACGGCTTTACCGGGAGAATGTTGATGGAAAATATCCCCGGATAGAAGTCGCAGGGTATGCGTAAGGGTAAGATACAGGTGTTTTTACCCCGACTTTTTTTTATTTTAGCTTTATAGAAAACCACTTTTTATGACACGGAAAATCTCTTGTATCTACCATTTTCTTTTTTTGGGGGGGGTGCCCACAGCCTTAGGAATAATCCGGGACCCCCTACCCCCCAAGCCAACTTTTCCGGAGAATAAATGTGACCCCCACTTTTCTCAACAAAGGGTTAGGCCCCCTCTTAAAATTCCCGGCACAAAACCAATGCTTCGCTTGGAGCCTTTTATCGTTGACACGGTGCCACCCCCTCTTGATAGTACATAAGGAGGGGGGCACCTTTCATAACCTAAAGAGGGGGTGACCCACAAGACAAAATAAATCAGGGTGACCCCCCACCCCCCCTCTTAATGTTCTGATGCGAGGCATGACACCCCCTCCTGCATCCGTATCGGGTGGGGGGGTTATGAAAAAGAGGTATTGACAGGTTCTGCTCTGTTGATATTGGTGGCAGGAACAGGAATTGTTGGGTCAGGTTAACAGGATCGATCCTGTTATCCAATGGGGGATTTCTACCCGGTTAAAATAATAACGTCATTCGCTGTAGCAACAAACGGGCCTTTTTTCTATGAAATACCCGGTCGGAGAAAAGTTTACAAAAAAAGCGGTTTGGATTAGTAGCTGATAGTCCGCATCGATGCAAGGGTGTCAGGTACAACCTTCCGGTAGTAGGACTTCGGGTACCCGCAGATGGGACACTTCCAGTCCGCCGGGAGAGCGGAAAAATCAGTACCGGGTTTTACTGCCATTTCTGCGCCGGGCTTGCACTGGTAATCGTCCATGCTCTCAAAATTGCACAGGATTGTCTGGAAGGCCTTGGTCTCGCCTTTTGCCGGATCATAAATATGACCGCACATCATGCATCTGTATGTGTCCATGTAAACAACCTCGAAACATCAGATTATTATACAACTCTATTGGAATTCACGCTTTATTAGTATATTGGATTTGTCTGGATTATTAATGAGATAATATTAACACTTCTTGTCGTTTCCCAAAAGTAACAAAGCAATTAAGCAACACGGGTAAGAAATATGAAAATGAAATATGCCCGTTTTTGCAGAATCCCACAAAAAAGGTAACTCCTCTCTTGTCTACCTTAACAATGCTGCAACAAGCTGGCCAAAACCGCGTGAGGTGATTAGCGAGGTGGAACGGTGCCTTGACCAACCATTTGCCGAAGCCGGGCGTTCAGCGTTTTGTTCTGCTATCGATTACCCGGCAGCAACCCGGGAGCTGCTTGCGGAATTCTTCCATACAAAAAATCCGGATCACTGGGTCTTCACCGGAAATGCTACCGAATCACTTAATATCCTCATTCACGGGTTTGCACATCGCGAACCGGCACGCTTCCATGTGGTTACAACCGATCTTGAACATAACTCTGTGCTCCGTCCGCTTTATTCCCTTGAACAGGAAAAGCGCCTTTCATATACAATAGTTCATTCAGGACCTGACGGACATGTCGATCCCGAAGATATTCTTCGCGCAGTGCGGCCGGATACCCGTCTTGTCGTGATGAATCATGGCAGTAATGTTCTTGGGACGGTACAGGATATCCAAAAAGTTGGGCAGTACCTGGCAGACAAGGATATTTTCTTTGTTGTTGACGGATCACAGACTGCCGGTCTTGTCCCGGTGGACCTGTCGCGAATTTCTCTGGATGCGTATGTCTTCACCGGCCATAAGGCACTGTTCGGAATGCCCGGGACCGGGGGTTTTTACATCAGTGATGCCGGGCGTGTCGCCATCACCCGACAGGGAGGAACAGGATCCGATTCACGGAACCTTACCCATCCTGTCAAAATGCCGGAACGTTTTGAGGCCGGAACACCCAATTATACCGGCATAGCCTCCCTTTATGCCGGAATTCGTTTTATCAAAAGAACCGGGCTTGACGTTATCAGCGCACATAATAACAAGGTCACAAAATATTTTACCCGTGAACTTGCAGGTCACAGGAATATTATCCTTTATTCAGCTTCTCCGGATCTTCCGGTTATCCCGTTTAACATCCGTGGTATACCTCCGGATGATGTCGGGTATATCCTTTCCCGTGCTTACGGAATTATCACCCGGACGGGCCTTCACTGCGCACCGCTTATCCATGAACGTATTGACGGGGGTACAGGGTGTATCCGGTTAAGCCCGGGGTATTTTACCACGCTGGACGAATGCAGGGAATCTGTCTTGGCAATATACGAGGTGGCTGACAGTGCGGATTCTTAGGTCTGTACAGTCCAAGGTCTGCGTCGACGGTTCTTTAATGAAAGAGTATATACTTGACGAGCCGCTGACTCCGGAATTTATTGTCTTCCTAAATAAATTCGGGACAGTGCGATCATTCCAGCACCTCCGGCGCCCGTACTTCTCGTTTGAAAAAGAACGGTTTATTTCAGTCAAAGGGTTTGTTGGAGAAAATACCGTTGAAGTCCGGTACCGGAAAGAGTTTGTTGATCTCACCCCCGATTTTTTCCATCTCCTGCTCTATTATTCGAACAAAGGTCCGTCAGGTATGGCAACACTCAAAGGGATTGAAAATGAGATCGGCAGGAAAATGGACGCCCGGCAGGGTATTACCGAAAGCAGGCAGTGAATGGCAGGAATTCGTTTGAGGAATAGCGGTCCAGTATGATTATTGGTATGATGAAAAACCACAGGTATTTCCCGGAGAGGTAAAAATACACCGGGGGAGAGTCCTGAAATTTTAGCAATAATTAATGGGATTTTCTCAATCCTGATCTGAATTTGGACTGGTCAAAAAAAGTTAAAGTTTTTTATAGAGTTTACCGTAGACGGTCTCGCCCTTCTTTTTCGGGTGGCGCTCGCCGAGGTCTCCGATGTATTCGGCAAATTTAGCCTTGGTGCCATCAACATCGAGGTCAACTTCGCTTACCTTCTTGTAGCCGGGCATCATGACATTGATGTTACCGAAGACATAAAGCTCGCCTTTTACAAGCTGGCCACCGAGCCGGCGGTTGACATTACCCTTGATAATGATCTTACCACCGTCCATGTGGGTGCCGATGTGGATATCAGCACTGCCTTCAATGATCATTTCGCCGCCGGTCATGAAGCTGGCAATATCGGAACCGGCATTACCCTTCACGCGGAGGATTCCACCGGACATGCCTCTCCAGTCGCCACGGTATGCAGCGCCGAGATAGTTACCGGCATTTCCTTCGACGGTAAATTCGCCGCCTTTCATTGCAAGACCGCAGAACGAGTGGACGCTTCCTTTGACAAGGAGTTTACCGCCGCTCATCCAGCTGCCGGTATACATATCGCAGTCTGAGTTGACAACCATCTCTCCGGCTGTCATTTTGGCGCCTATATATTTCATCTTGGAGCAATCGCCGTTGACAACAATTTGTGTGTCGGTTGCAGTAGCACCGGCATTTCCTTCAATGGTGAAGAAGTCGCCGAGTGTCGACATTGCCTTGCCCTGGTAGCAGGGAAGCTTCGCGATCTGTTCGGCATTCTTTCCGGCAAACGTGTCCGGGTTCAGGCTCTCGCATTCAAGATAAATTTCCGGGATTTTCTTTACTGTCAGTGTAATTGTGCTCATGTCTTGTCACCTCACTCAGGCTGCATCCACGTTGATAATGTGCTGGTGCGGTGCATAACTCTCGGGAACGGGGTAGTTGTTCTCGTTTACACTGTAGTATTTGAGGAACTTTTCCCTGATATCATGCATGACCTGCTTGTTCTCTTTCACTTTGGCATCTACCCAGAAGGTGTGCTTGTTGCCCATGTCAACGACCTTACCGTTTTCAACGCAAATCTTACCGTCTTTAAAGAGGTATGCCACGTTTCCGAATGCCTTCTCGATTTCAGCACCGGCTGACGGGAAGTTGTCCGGGTCGATGTTGTAGATCGCGATATCTGCATTCATGCCGACCTTGAGGCCACCGTAATCCTTTGAAAGGCCGAGGGCTTTTGCCGGGCCGGCGCGGGTCATCTGGGCAAGTTCGTAGAGTGAAATCTCGCGATCCATACCAGAGAGGTTGGTCGCAGAAATGACCTTGTCGGCGTGTTTAAAGGTGTTGAGCCGCTCGTCACGGTATTTCTTGCTCATGAGCCATGCATAGACACGCGGGTAGCGGGTGAACGGACCAGCGTTCGGGTGGTCCGTGGTGATGAAGCAGCGCATCGGGTCTTTCGCGTAGAGTGCAAGTTCAAGACCGATTGCCCACTGGGTTGCACAGACACGGATGTTCGGGTCGTAAATATACGGAACTACACCGGCTGCGGTTTCAAGTTCAACATCGACGTTAAACCACTTGAGGTGGTTAAGGCCGTGGAGGTGATGCTCGAACGGGCCGTCAGCGGTCATTGTGGTGGTCTCGTCAAGGGTGACGTTACCGGTATCGACGGTGATGTTCTTCTGCTTGTTGACGTAGTCCATGACTTCCTTTGCACCGGATTCAAAGTCTCCCCAGTTTGTCCCCTTGTAGGAGTGGAACTGGAGGTGGGTTGAGTGCATGATCTGGTCACGGCCGAAGTTATTATTTGCCTTGACACCTTCGGCAAGACGGAGTGTGTCGAGTGTCACCGTATAGTTGCCCGGGTTACCAAGGTTGTTCTGGTGGATGTGCATTGAGTGTGGCAGACCGAGGTATTCGTTGGTCTTCATCAGGCCGGTGATAATTTCTGCGGGTGTGATGTCGAAATATGGCACATTGTCGTGGATGGACAGGCAGTTAAGTCCCCATGCCCATGCTTCAGTGCCACCGGGGTTGACTACTTTAATGCCATACCCTTTGGTCTGGCGGAGGATCCATGCGACATATGCTGCGGAGTTCTCGATTTCCTGGTTTTTGAGATACTCCATTACAAACCAGTTGTTCCCGAAAACCGGGAGGGCCCCTTCATCGATAATCGGGGTGTCGTGGATCTCTTCGTGCACATGGCGTGCATATAATGGCGGCATTGCCGCTTCCATGGCAAAGGTGAATCCCATCCGTGCGTATGCGTAACCGGTCTTAAATACCGTCGGAATGGATTTGCCGCCTTCGATACGGGTAATTCCCGGGACTTTGTGCGAGTCGAAATGCTTGTCTTCAGGGCGGTACCAGCGGCCGGCATTGACCTTTGGGCCTGCCACATGGGCGTGGATATCAAGAGCGCCGGCCATAATGGTCTTGCCCTTGGCATCGATGACCTTTGCCGAGGATCCAACCTTGTCAACGATCTTGCCGTCTTTTACGGCAATATCTTTCTTATCCCCTTTGATCCCCTGGACCGGGTCAAAGACATGTCCGTTTTTGATGATATATTCAGACATTTACGCACCTCCCTTGACAAGGAGTTCATCAACACGCTTGTTGATCTTTGTCAGGAGTTCCTCATCCGTCAGCATGCCCTCTGGCGGTTCGACTACTTTACGGGTCTCAATCGGAACATTGTCCATACGATATGCGCACCCACCAGTTTCCACACCTACCATTGCGACCGGGATGTGGAGATCGGAAATTTCAGTGGTACAGTTGATGTGCGGGTCAATGCAGACTGTCGGCTTGCGGGCGCTGCTGACCATTGCATCGACCGGGAAGTGTGCACCTGGGTCGGTTGCAATATAGAAACAGGCTTCCACTTCATTGCGGTTGAGGAGGTCGACAGATGTCGTCTCACCGGTCTGGTGGCGTGCCTGGTCTCTCCTTGAGAGATCTACTGCGTAGGGGAATCCGTACTGCCATCCGAGGACCTGGCCGGAACCGGTGACGTTCCAGTGGCCTCTCATGGCCATGATCGAAAATTTCGTGAAGTCGTTCATGTCACGGGTCAGGCAGATTGCAATATCGATGTTGTGGTTCCTGCCCATCGTGTGGGTAAGTCCCATGCCGAAGAAGATGATACCAAACCGGGCTGTCTTTAAGTCATCGACGATTTCGTAGATTTTCTCTTTTGGAACACCGCCGACAGCGTCCGGAAGGTCTCCGCCACGGGCTGCTGTCCGGAAAGCGTTGAGCAGTTCGTAGTCGTATCCCTGCTGGATCTGGATGAACTCGTCGGCGCATTTAGCGGTATCCGTGTACCTGCAGTCTACGCAATAGATCTTGCGTCCCTTGTGGCCCTTCACCGTGAAGAAACCTCTTGGGAAAATCGAGTATCTTGACATGTGGCGGGGGTGGGCGTGTGCCGGGTTGCATCCCCAGAAGATAACGCGGTCTGCACGGTTCTTGATCTCACCAAGCGTACAGCTCGGGACACCGACATCTTCGATTGCAATGAGGGACGAACCGTGACAGACTGTTGCACAGTTATCGACAATACCTCCGACCTTTTCTGCAATCTCGTGGCCGATGCTCATTGCCTGGCAGCTGGTGGAAGCCCAGCCGTACATCAGGGTCTTTCTGGACTTTACAAGCATTTTTGCAGTCCAGTCGACTGCTTCATCGTATGAGACTTCCTTGTAGGTTCCGTCAGCCTGTCTCATACGCGGGCGTTTGACACGGCCCGGAAGGCGCTGGTGGTTGAATTTTTCAGAACCGATTGCGCACGCGTTTTTGACTCCAAGAATGGTCTTATTGTCATCGGAGACCGTGATGCAAAGATCGTCGCACAGGGTTCCGCAGAACGGGCAGATCACATCAGTTACTTCCTTTGGCATTCCTCATCACTTCCTAATAAGTCCGCAGGCATCCTGCAGTACTTCGATTGCTCCCATGATCCGTTCGTTTGCGGCAACTTCGATATCGGCCGGGAATCCCTTGAAACAGGGTTCGCCGGTAGAGTATGTGTATGCCGGGACAAGCCGGTTTGCCCAGGGTCCCATCGGGATGTGGGCAAGGCCTGGTACAAGGTCTTCGCGTGTCTCGACAGCCTTTAAAATAACGCTGCCCGCCGAGCTTGTGACACGGACATTTGTGTTCTTCCATGCTCCCAGTCTCTTAAAGTCATCCGGGTGCAACTGGATGATCGTGCAGGCGTCAAAGTACTTCTGTGAAGTCTTTCCTGCTTCCATGCCAACGCCCTGCTGGATCGTACGGCATGTAATAATATTCAGGGTAATCTTTTTCTCTGCCATGGTATCCTCTGTATCAGGTTTAGGTCAGACCTCGACCTTGGGGTTTACCGCGCCTTTTCCGGATAACTGTATTACATCATACGGGCATGCTTCGACACACACACCGCATCCTGCACACAATTCCATCTTTACATCTAAACTTACAGACACGCCATCCTGTACCTGGTATATTTTTTCATTGGTAGTAGGATCGAGCGTGTACAGTTCCAGTGCATTGACCGGACAGGCAGCGACACAATTCCCGCAGCCGGTGCACCGGTTGACATTAACATGTACTGAAAACGCCATACACATCACACAAACAAATTGAGGAATAAAATTCCTTAATTCATGAGTTGCCTTGGAATAGTAATTAAAGATTGTTATATTTACAGGCGGTAAAACTGAATTCCTTAACTACTAATTTTGATTTTTTCAAGTGCTTAACTTAAAGTATTTTTTTATCTCGTTGAATTAACATCCGTCGGAATAAAATTATTGTTTATTCCTATGGACTAATCACAGATCTCAAATATAATATCTAAAATATTTATCTCTCTCCGAGAGAGACCGATTTTTGAACCAACGCGCGAAAATGACAATGTTCTGTGCTTTCCGGGTTACTGGATACTGATGCAATACTTCCAGGGGGCTCTTTGCAATTTCAATTATAATTTTCACACATCATAACCGCAATATTATGGCGGTGTGACAAGATCAAAAATTACTAAAATCAGAATATTTGAGGCTTGTCACCTATCACTCAGAACATCAGGAACAGCCGGTTGCCATTTAACGAATCAGCCGGTTGATAAAACAGGATCCTGCTAAGTCCTGAAAAATCGATTTCCTTTACTGCGGTAAGTTTCCCGTTCTTAGATAATCCCCTTCTTTGGAAAGAGGAAGCCAGGGCATAGAAATCCAGATTTTTGCTGTTTGAGAGCAGGGCAAGCAGGTCTGGAACTGTAAAGGAATCTGACTCTTCATTTGTCCTGTGTTCCCCGGATACGGCAAATATCCCGTCTTCAAGAAAAACAACACTTGTATGGATTCCCTGGTGTGAACAGGCTGCGGCAAATGCGATCCCCCCAAAAACGTATCCTGTGCTGTAAGGGCTGTGCGTGACAAGGATTACAACCGACGGGGTGTGATTATTACTGTCGATCTGTTCTTTTGAGGGAGTCAGATCATCGGGAGGAAAGATAGAACCTCCCGAATTTTTCGATAAAAGGAACGGCTCATTTTTTATATGCCGGATTATCACGTCCAGATCCCTGATGTGTGCTGGCCGGATAGTACATGCCGATATAACAGTTCCAAGGCCGTCATTCCATGTTGTGTAACCCCGGGTACTGGCACAATCCCTGTTGATAATAATTGAACAGGGCAGGTTATTCCTTACAGCACGACTTTCCAGTTCTTCAAGGGCAGCCCCGATATTTTCATGATCGTCAGGGGCCTGTCCGGTGTGGCAGACATGACAACCGTCGAGATATGCATACAAGCCCGCTCCATAACCGGCATCCAGTGCTGCCGAAAGGCACTGGATTCCATGCCAGACAGAACGATTCATGTAGGGAGTTTCTGTCTCAAGCCAGCCGATCTGAACCGGGGTTGTAGTGGATGCATTAAAAATATCGGAAACAATCGTTGTCCAGAAAGCCGGACAATCATCGCTTTGTCGGCATGTGTGGCTCGCAGCGAGATCCGGAAACCTTTCCTTTAATGTATCATATTTGATACCCAGAAGATCCAGTGCTTCCTTATCGCAGATAAGGCGGACCTTTGGCAATGACAATATTGCCGACCAGTCCTGCCAGACTTCAATTTCGTTAAAACTGTACAGGGCATCTCCGGTCACATAAATGGCAACGTCATCTGTCGTGGCGGAACTATTGCTATCCGGTTTTTCCGGATTGCCCTTCAAAAAATGATTTTTTAGTATTTCATCGATCCAGGACAACCGTTCCTGTGTCAGGATATCGCTTAACAGGATAAAATATGAAGTCATGGATCTTTTGTCCCTGCAAATGAATATTGACAGGGAACGTTATCAATGTGACTAACTTTTTTTGTACTGTCCTGCAATGTTTTCCTTTTTTTAGGCATTATGTGAGAAAAGAACGTAATTTAGTAATCCGGTTTGCAGAATAAATGGTTTTGTGGCTGGTTGCCACATGAACTTAGAAATGTGCAAGCATTGCAGTCTCTCCGCGTCCGGAGAGAGTAATAACCTGGTAAGGGCAGGCACGTACACAGACGCCGCAACCGGCACAGAGTTCTGCCTTGACATCAAGGCTGACTGCCTTTCCATCCTTAACCGTATAGATTTTTTCCTTTGTTGCCGGGTCGACGGTGTACAACTCGAGAGCATTGACCGGGCAGGCACGGACACAGTTTCCGCATCCGGTGCACCGGTTCATGTTGACATGCACTGCAAACGCCATTGAAAACTCACACTCACTTTTTACTGAATATACCTTTTCTCAAAACCTGATAATTAACCTTTTCAGGCGGGATTTTTGAAAATAGTTTACAATCGTGCCCGGATAAACAAAAATAACTTTAAAAAATTCTCACAAAAGTTCACGCCAATAGTAGTCACGCGGATTAAAGTATTGGATAACACGAGGCGTTATCCGATTTCTCTCCTGCAACCTGAAGATTTCGCAGCATCAGCTACCGCCCGCGCTACGGCTTTTGTAACATTCCTGTTGAGGATACTTGGAAGGATATGTCCCCGGTGAGGTTTTTTGACGCACCCGGCAATTGCATGGGCCGCTGCTACCTTCATTTCATCGGATATCCGGGTAGCACACGCATCGAGCGCTCCCCGGAATAGGCCCGGGAATGCAAGTACATTGTTTATCTGGTTGGGAAAATCGCTTCTTCCGGTACCAACCACTGCCGCACCGGCCTCTGTTGCCGCATCCGGCCAGATCTCCGGGACCGGGTTTGCCATGGCAAAGACAATAGGATCAGGATTCATTGACCTGATCATGTCAGATGTAATAATGCCGGGAGCAGATACGCCAATTACAACGTCGGCGCCATCCATTGCATCGGCAAGCGTACCGGTCCTTCCAGCGTGGTTTGTCTCCTCGCTTAAGATAAACTTGTACTTGTTCTTGTAAAGGCCATCACGCTGGCGGTGGATAATCCCCTGGGTATCACAGACGGTAATCTCGTGAACCCGCTGGCAGACAAGCGGATCATACCCGATACATTTGAGGAGCCGGGTGATGGAATACCCGGCAGCCCCGGCACCGCAGACAACAATATTGAGATCCTCATATTTTCGTCCGGTCACCCTACAGGCATTCAACAGCGCTGCAAGCACAACAACTGCGGTGCCATGCTGATCGTCATGCATGACCGGTATGCCGATATCCTGCAGGGCATCCTCAACTTCAAAACATTTCGGGGCAGCAATATCTTCGAGATTAATCCCGCCAAAGACCGGTGCGATATTTTTAACCTGGTCAACAAAATCCGTTTCATAACTCTCAAAACAAATCGGGAACGCATCAATCCCGGCAAACTCCCGGAAAAGAATGGCCTTGCCTTCCATCACCGGGATTGCTGCATATCCCCCGATGTTTCCAAGGCCAAGAACTGCTGAACCGTCAGTAACAATTGCAATAGTATTTGCCTTGAGTGTATAGCGGTAAGCCAGGTTTTTGTCCTGTACAATCCTGCGGCAGACTTCAGCAACACCCGGAGTATACGCACGGGAAAGATCGTAACGGTTCCTGAACGGGACCTTGGAACGGATCTCAAGCTTCCCGCAAAGCCGTGCATGAAGTTCAAGGGACTCCTGGTAGATCCTCTCGCTGCCAGTGGCAGATGGCATACCTTTTGCCTCATACGAGAAAAGCGTGATAAAAGGTAATGAACCTTGGCCATGCAGGACTCGTTTTTTAGAATATGGTTGGGACTCCGGTTTTTTTCCGTCAAGTGAAGAATCATAAGTTACATTTTAATACATCGATGAACAGAATTATACATCAAGGTATGATCAAATTGCATACAACGACGGAGTAATTCCGGGGTTCGTGTGTTCTCCCATATACCTGATACAGATTACTGGTGTGATATTGACATGAGGTCGAAAGATATTGCTATTGTTGGAATCCTTCTTGCTGTTGGCGCGATTCTGCGGTATTTCCTTGCGATGCTCCATACGCCGCTGACACCCAACATGATCATTGCATTTTACTGCCTTGCGATTATCCTCATCCAGCCAAAGGTCTTTGAGGCACTTGGTATCGGAATCGTTGCCGGAATTCTCTCAATGCTCATATCCAGTTCAATGTTTCCGCCGGCAAACCTCATAAGCGAACCACTGGGTGCGCTTGTCTGCTTCGGGCTCTATGCACTTCTTAAATCCCGGACAAAACTCGCCCCGACCGTCACGACGTTCGTTTCAACCCTTGTGAGCGGCTTTTCGTTTGCAGCAATTGCGCTTCTCTTTGTCGGGGCCACGATTCTCCCCAAGTATGGCGGCAATATCGGGAACTTTATGATTGTCTTTGTACCGATTGTCATTGTAACGGCCATATTTAACGCAATCGTTGTCCAGATCCTCTATATTCCGACAAGCAGGGTACTTGTGAGAGGACAGGAATGATTGAGCTTAAAGACGTATCTTATACCTATCCCCACACGGTGCAGGAAGCTCTGCACCGCCTGTCCCTGGTTTTGGAGAAAGGCCGCTGTATCCTGGTCACCGGCCCATCCGGTGCCGGAAAGACCACGCTCTGCCTGGCAGCAAGTGGTGTCCTTTGTCACGAATATGGCGGGAAGAAATCAGGTATTGTTACGATCAACGGCAGGAATGCAATGGATTATGCCGGGCTGTCCGATATCGCAAAAAACATCGGTGTCGTCTTTGATGATGCAGAAGCACAAATGATCTTTACAACCGTTGAGGAAGAGATCCTGTCCGCCCTTGAATACCGGGGTCTTCCGCCGGACGAAATTGAAAGGCGCCTTGCCGCAATCATGGAGGTCACATTCCTCTCGGAATTAAAAGACCGTTCTCCCCACAACCTCTCCGGGGGCCAGAAACAGCGTGTCGCTCTTGCCGCAACACTTGCACTGGGAAATGAGATCCTGATATTTGATGAACCCACATCTGAACTCGATGAACACGCGACCCGGCGGATAGTTGAAATCCTGTCTAATCTCAAGCGGCAGGGGAAGACCATTCTCCTTGTTGAACACAAGTACATGCATTTCCGGGAAATGATTGATACCCTTGTTGTGATGGAACACGGTGCGATATCTGCAATCGGTAATCCTGATGATGTTCTCAAGGATGAGCGGATTAAAAGGATAGTCATCCCGGATTTTTCCGGCATTGGTGATAATGTATCATATGCGGCGCCAAAAAGCGAAATGGCCGCTCCTAGGACTCCTGTAATTGAAATCGGTCACTTATCGTACTCTTATGATGACGTACCCGCTCTTACTGATGTCAATATCAGGATTGAATCCGGGGAATTTGTCGCAATTGTCGGAGAAAACGGCTCAGGCAAGACAACACTTGTCAAACAGTTCAACCGGCTTCTCGTTCCTGCGTCCGGTAAAGTTGTGGTCCTTGGCAAAAATACTCGTGATTGTTCAACCGCTGAACTGGCTCATAACGTTGGTCTGGTCTTCCAGAACCCGGATCATATGTTCTTTGCCGATACCGTAAAGGACGAGATTGCATTCGGGTTAGAAAACCTCAAAATAGAAAATAAGGACGAGATAATTGACGCAGCGCTCAATGAAGTCGGCCTTCTGCATGCAAAAATGCTCTATCCCCGCTGGTTATCCCGTGGCGAGCGACAAAGACTTGCCATTGCATGCGTTATTGCCATGCAGCCGGCAATCATTGTCCTTGACGAACCGACAACCGGTCTTGACGGGGACGAAGCCCGGATCGTCATGAAAATCCTAAAAGATCTCCAGGCAAAAGGGCACACGATTATTGTTATCACCCACAACCGGGATATCGCGAAGTACTGTGCAGACCGTATGATCCTCATGGAAAAGGGACAGGTAATATCCGATATACACGTGAGGGTGGCATAATGTCGGAGATCCTGCAGTACGTTCACAAGGACAGTTTCTTCCACCGGCTCCACCCGTTTTCAAAGATCCTGTTTATCATTGTCGCAAGCGTGATGTGTATCCTTGCAACGGGCATTCCATTCCTTGTCCTGATGGTAATCGCCCTTCTTGTCATTGCATACGCGAGCCATCTTCACCGTGAAGTGATCCGGCAGCTCAAACTGATCCTCCTCATGAGCGTTGTTTTTATTATTATCACGGTGCTCACGATGCCAAACGGGGCAACGCTTTGTTACCTGATACCCGTGGGAATACCGGTGATTGGCGGTTCTGTTGCCATAACCGTCGGTGCAATTGAAATCGGCCTTATCCTTGCACTCCGGTTCATGGTGCTGATCTTCGCGTTCCAGCTCTTCCTTATCTCAACGCAGCCCCGCGATCTTGTGCACGCGATGGAAAAACTGCACATGCCCATCGATTATATCCTGATGTTTATCCTCGCCCTCCGGTTCATTCCGACGCTCCAGATCGAAGGCCAGCGTATCCACGAGGCGCAGGTTGCCCGGGGATATAACCCGGGAGACGGGTTTATCGGGAAGATGCGGAGTGTCGCGCCGATAGTCATTCCGCTTGTTTCAAATGCGCTGCTGCGTTCCAATGTGCTCGGCCTTACAATCGATATGCGGGGATACCGGACAGGAACAAGGACCCGGGTGCGCGAACGGAAATTCTGCACCGGGGATTATGCGATGATGAGCGGGCTTGTCGTTACAATATCCGGATTTGCGGTCATGGCAGTTTTTGCATCAGGCCTGATCTTCTAACTCTTTTTTTTGTGTGACGGATACTGGATCCTGACGTATGTGATCGCGGGAATTGCAGTCAGGGAACACAATCTTAAAACAGCACGCCTCGGCCGGGACTTGAACCCGGGTCAAAAGCTCCGGAGGCTTCTAGGATGTCCACTACCCTACCGAGGCAAATTTTACCTTACTAATTCTGGTGCGCATCCATATAAAAGAAGGGGATGGATCCAATTTTCACAGGTTCTTTACGTGATACTGGTGCCAGATTTTGCATGCCCCTTCGTGGCTGACCATGCAGGGTCCGACAGGAGTACGGGGTGTGCAGACTTTCCCAAAAAGCCTGCAATCGGTCGGCTGTGCAATACCGCGCAGGACTTTATCGCAGATACACGCTGAATGCTTGGTGATTTTCTTATAAACAAGACCAAATTTCTTTTGCGCATCGTACTCTTCGAATTCTTTTTTAAGCCTGAGACCCGACTTCGGGATCACCGGGAATCCCCGCCATTCGACATCTGATGGCTCAAAGACCTCGTACATAATTTTTTTGGCCTTTACATTTCCTTCGCGGGAGACCGCACGCGGGTATGCATTATCGACCCGGTGTTTGCCTTCCCGGACCTGCTCAACAAGCATAACAAGGCCAAGCAGAATATCCTCGGCTTCAAATCCTGCGACAACCTGAGGCACCGGGAACTGTTCGTATTCGTCATACCCCATGACAGTACAGACATGTCCCGGCAGGACAAAACCATCAAGTTTTGCCTCGCCCTGCTCAAGCAGCCATTTCATTGCCGGGGGAACGATCCGGTGGCATGAGAGAATGGAGAAATTTTTGGGGGGATGCGAGAGAATTGTTGCGGCAACTGTCGGGGCAGTCGTCTCAAAACCAACCGAAATAAAGACCACTTCCTTGTCGGTCTTTTCGGCGATCTCGACTGCCTTGTGGACTCCCTGCACGATCCTGATGTCCCCACCGCAGGATTCCATCGATCCTTTCGAGCCGGGCACACGCAGGAGGTCGCCATACGTCGCAATAATACAGTCTTTTTCTGCAAGTTCAAGAGCTGCATCGATCTCCCCCTGCGGAGTAATGCAGACCGGGCAACCGGGTCCCATGACGATTTTCAACCCGGGCGGCAAAATACTCCGCAGTCCTGTGCGGGCAATTGCCGCTTCATGGGTCCCGCAGATGTGCATAAAAGTCATATCCCGGTCGACTAGTTCGCGAAGAGTCTTTGCTATCTCGTTTCCCGATGCCATGATATCTTACATTTATTTACTGCTCTGCGACATAAGATTACGTATATGAGTGATAACCTGCTCTTTGCCGTTGCAATCATTGTTTTGGGACTTGTAGTGGCGGGAATTGCACATATCATTGTACGATGGCTGCAAAAATATGCCGAAACCACGGAAACCCAGCTGGACGATATTATCATTGCAGCGATAGGCACACCGGTACAGGTCGGTATTATCGCGGTTTCGGTTTATATCTCCCTGAAATATTTTGACGTGGTCCCGGCACAATACGCATGGATACTATCAGACGACATACTGAACTCGATATACATTCTTCTTGGGACCTGGATTGCATCTACCCTCATTCACGATATAGTCAGTATTTACGGTCATGCACTTGCTGACAGGACTGAAGGGGACATAGATGACCGGATTGTTGACCTGTTGGAACTGGCGGCACGCTATGTTATCTGGTTTATCGGGATCATGCTGGTATTCGTCAACCTTGATATCAATATCACACCGTTCCTTGCCGGCGCAGGTATCGCTGGTATAGCCCTTGCGCTTGCGGCACAGGATTTTATCTCGAATTTCTTTGGCGGTATTGTTATTACGATTGACAAGCCCTTCAAGGTCGGCGACCGTGTCAAGGTGGACAATAATTACGGCGATGTGCTGTATATCGGTACGCGGACCACCCGGATCAGGACTATCGACGGGACAATTATTGCAATCCCGAACAATAAGGTTACATCCACCAGTGTTGTCAATTACTCAGAACCCAACCCGAAAATCAGGTATATGATTCCGGTTACCGCAGCATACGGAAATGATGTCACGCGGGTAAAAAAGATCCTGGCTGAAGTTACAGAGGATGCGATAAAGAACACTGAGTATTTTTCAGATGAACCGGCTCCAAAGGTTTTCTTCCAGGAATTTGGGGAATCAAACCTGAAGTTTGTTATCTATGTCTGGGCACGGGCATACAATATCCCGGACGAAGTGAAAGATGCGATAAACACCCGGATCGCAAAGCGCTTTGAAGCTGAAGGTATCGAGATCCCGTTCCCGCAACTCGAAATACGGATGAAAAAATAATTTTTCCTTTTTTTACCGTTTCCGGTTTATCGCGTTATCGTTTGTCAAACCGGTGTGATGAAACCAGCATTTTTATTGTCCTCCGTTTGAATAGTTTTCATTCAGATGTTTGGGATCTCCACCTTATGCCTTCACCATGAACCCCTTCCGGTGGCGCTGGACCGTATCGCAGAGGTTACCGGTTATATTGAGGTCCTTGACGAAGGCCGCCATCATCTCGAAAACGCTGAACTGCTCCTGTCGCATTCATGTAAATTTTCAATTCATGCCCCATGCAGGGGAACCAACATTTCAAGTCTCCTTGAACCGATCCGACGGGCAAGCATTGCGGTAATGGAAGAGTGTTTTGTCATTGCAGCAGAAGTAAACGCGGAGGTTGTCGTGCATCCCGGTTACTTTGCATGGCCTGAAGAACGGGAACGGGCAGGGCAGCAGTTGAAGCGGTCGATTGCCGCGCTCGATAATGCCGCGAGGGAATACTCTGTCAGGTATACGCTTGAGAACATGGAAAACTGGGAATATTTCCTGTTAAAAACCCCGGATGAGCTCCCGTTGATCGATGGCTGCGGCTTTACGCTTGATGTGGGCCATGCGCACCTGAACCACTGCCTCACGGCGTTCCTTGATTACCCCGCACAGCACTACCACCTTCACGACAACAACGCAACAGGAGACCTGCACTGGGCAGTCGGGAAGGGCACAATCGATTTTGGGCCGGTGATGGCTGCGGTCAGAAAAAGTGGCGGCACTCCTGTAGTTGAAGTTGAGGAGTTCCAGGGCGCGGTCGACAGTATGCGCAGTCTTCAAAAAATGTTCTGACCGGCGCCATGTGTATGCAAAGGAAGCAGAAACGGGTAAATTTCACCTGAAATTCCAAAGGTTTCCGCAATATTTTATAAGGTAAACCTACAATGTATCTAGGCAATCTGCCTAAGTGACTCAGCCCGGTAGAGTACCTCCTTGGTAAGGAGGAAGTCGCGAGTTCGAATCTCGCCTTAGGCTTGTGGCATTGAGGTGCGAAGCCTCAAACATTTTTCAATAATAATTTGTCTGAATTAAGGCTTGCAGTCATTCTTTTAAAATAACGCCTTATGCTTACTGATTTTGGGATTATTATCCCCAATGCGGGAAAATGGATCCGGCCATGCATGAAACATACGGAAGATCCCCCGTTTTTCTCTACGCCAGTCCGGGAAATATCTCGTTGATAGTTACCGACAGGGACTGTTACAAAATCAAAAATTGGGCTCTGTAGAAAACCCGATAGAAATTTTTTAGTTTTGTTGCGATGGGACCCCGGGCGCTCGCCGCCTCGTC
>DAOQAA010000006.1:0-9912 GCA_035353675.1 Methanoregula sp.
TTGAACAAAATCCCGGAACCTCGTGGGAAGTCCTGCTGAATAATACACCGGTCCAAAAATCACAGGACATCACGGAAACCTGTGAAAAAAAGGAAGAAAAAAATCCGGAAAATCCTGTTATATCGAAGAACAGCGATGAGCTGGTAACCTTCAAATTGTGATTTTTTAGGAAACCTTCCATGGCAAGAACTGCTTTTTCATTTTTGCATCCGACCATTCAGGAAAAACTTTACAAGATGCGATGGACGGAGCTGCGGCCAATTCAGGAAGATTCCATACGGGCTCTGTTCACGACAAATGACAACCTGATAATCGCTGCAAAAACGGCTTCCGGAAAAACCGAGGCCGCATTTCTCCCGATTCTCTCACAGATCGTAGAAAAGAAAGGTGGGGGTATTTCGGTCATCTACGTAGGCCCGTTAAAAGCTCTCATTAACGATCAGTTCCAGCGTCTTGAAAAACTGTGCGAACTCGCAGAAATACCGGTGTTCAAATGGCACGGGGATGTTGGGAGCAGCGGGAAGAAAAAATTCCTGAAAAATCCATCCGGAGTTCTCCTTATCACACCGGAATCGATCGAATCTCTTTTTATCAATCATTCAAACGAACTTTCACACCTTTTTGGCTCTCTTTCGTTTATCGTCATCGATGAGATGCATTCATTTATCGGAACCGAACGAGGAGCGCACCTGAAAAGCCTGTTGTCCCGAGTCATACACAAGAGCTCGGCAGGCGTCCGGCTCGTTGGACTCTCTGCGACGTTCGGTGATCCTGAACTTGTAAAAAAATGGCTTCTCCCCCGAAACCCGGAATCGATAAAAGTAATTTCAGATCTGACAGAACAGAAAGACGTCAAATACCAAATCCGCAGTTACGTTCTCGAAACGCCATCAACGGATAAATCTTTAAAAGAGAAAGAGATGACCTCTTTGCTCATAGTCGATATCATCCATTATTTCTATGGGAAAACGGCCCTGATATTTGTGAACAGTCGCGAACTCCTTGAGTTCTATACGGACAGCACGAGAGCATACCTAGAACGAAAGGGATTACCGGATTGTTTTAGGATTCATCACGGGTCGCTCTCGAAAAGCGAACGCGAAGATACCGAAGATGCCCTGAAATCGAACCGGCCCACAGCTACATTCTGTTCAAGTACGCTGGAAATGGGAATCGATGTTGGGAATGTTTCCTGCATCGGACAGATCGGAGCTCCGTGGTCGGTGAATTCTCTGACTCAACGTCTTGGGAGGAGCGGACGCAAGGAGGGAGAACCGTCAATCCTGATAATGTTCATTGCGGAGAAACCCTCAAAAGAAGATTCTATCATAGATCGATTACATCCAGAACTTCTCCGTGCTGTGGCGATGTCTGAGTTGATGATCGAAAAATGGAACGAGCCTCCACAGATTGGATTTTATCATTTTTCTACCTTGATCCAGCAAATAATGAGTGTCATCGCAGAACACGGTGGATCTACGGCCAGTGATCTTTTCACCACCCTCATACAAAACGGGGCTTTCCAGACCGTGAGCCAGGAGGATTTTCTCCAGATTTTACGGAGCATGGGTGCCGCCGATCTGATTGAACAGGATGAGAGGGATGTACTGATTCTAGGTCTTGAGGGGGAGAAAATTGTCAGGAACTTTGAATTCTACTCTGCGTTTACAACACCCCGGGAATTCAGTGTTATCCATAAGGGTGGAAAAATCGGCAGCATTCAGTCTGCCCCGGATCTTGAAACCCGCAGGTTCCTGATTCTTGCCGGGCGTCGATGGGAGATCATTGAGATTGATTTCAAGAGAAGTGAGATCCTTGTCGAACCCTCGAAGGGCGGGAAAGTTCCGAAATACTATGGCGGGGGCGGTGCGGAGATTCATCCCAAAATCCGGGAGAAAATGCGTGAGATCGTCACTTCCGATTACGTTCCAACGTACCTCAATCCACAAGCACAGTCCATGATAAGGGAAGCGCAACATGCAGCCCGGGAAGCCGGACTCTTGAAAAATCCGTTTGTTATTGATGGAAATTTCACGTACTGGTTTACCTGGACCGGTTCGGCAAAACACCGGACGCTTTTCACCTTGGGAAAAGAATTTGCCGGAATGCATGTAGAGGATGAGGAGATTGCATTGAAATTCAAAGGTGTATCTCCATCACAGATTCTGGAAAAATACAACACGATACTTGCAGCATGCCCACCGGCGGTAGAGATTGCGGAAAAGTTTCAAGGCCGCACGAGTGAGAAATACGATCAATTCGTACCGGAGAATCTTCAGATTGCTGAATATGCGAAGAGGTATATTGATACAAAGATTTTACTCTTGTAAATTTTCAATAAAAAACCCGAATTCTTTTCAAATAAAAAACAAATTGATCTAATTTTGTTCTGGTTTATATAATGGAAGAGTTTCTATTGCAGAATCACAAACAACTACATCGATATCCTGTGCTTCAGCTTCTTGTTTGATCCGACGAGCATCCTTCTTTAATTGAGTGGAAGCAATTAATTTAGCACGTTTTTCCAACGGGGGATTCATTTTGTCGGATTTTTCAAATTCTTGTGTTTTTTCAAGAATATCTTCTGGTAAATTTTCACACGCGTTTAAAATGTTAATAAACTCTCCGCAGAAGTAACTATCAATTTGAACTCGGCGTTTCGTCGCATGCGCAAATTTTCCGATAACACGGCAGATATTTTCGCGTTCTTCTGGACTGAGCTGCTCTACAAATTCATAATTTTCAATTTTCTTTAAGCTCAATATAACCGGTTCGAGAGTATCTAGTGAGACAATAAACACTTGGTATTCCGCGAGGTTATAATAAAATTGTTCAATGACATCGACTGTGTTTGATGGAATTACGAGAAACAGGGATTTATTAACATCTTTTTCTTTGACATATTTTTTCAATTGTTCTGTTTGATTTTTGATATACGTAGGGAAATTATTTAGATCATCTGAAGAGGGGCTTTTTGCATCGAAAATTATGTATTCGCCGGCAATTTTTAGGGTATTATCGGGTTTTCCTTTGAATGGTGTCTGTTCTTTGTTTATGTATTCTATCTGGTGGCGGGTACAGGTTCCACGAATCATTTCCTCAACGTTCTTTTCATGTACTTTCCATGTGGCACACATCCGTTCGAATTGATTTTTAATTTCTTCTTCACGTTCACTTTGAATTCGACGTCTATCATCATCTAATTGCTTTTTTAGTGAATTGAGCTCAGTAATTTTGTGCTCATATTGTTCTTGGGCTTGTTTTTCTCCATCTTTAAATGCTGACAATTGTCGCTCGTTTTCGATCTTATCTTTAATTAACTGTTGATTCTCGTTATGTTTGATACTTAATTCATTTTCCAATTCTCTAACACGTTTAAAATTTTTGTTATCTGACTCTTTAAGACCCCCCAATTCATTTTCTTTTTCTTGGATTTTTGTATGATATAGTTCAACTGAAGTTCGGAACTTTTCTGTTTCTTTTTCAAGCTCAATAATTCGCTTGGAATTTTTTGAATCTGCTTCTCTTAATGCACCGAGTTCATTTTCTTTCTCTTGGATTTCTGCATGATATTGTTCAATTGAAGTTCGGAACCTTTCTGTTTCTTTTTCAAGTTCAACAATTCGTTTGGAATTTTTTAAATCTGCTTCTTTTAATGCACCAAGTTCATTTTCTTTGCTCCTTAATTCTTGGTTAATATTTTCGCTCAAGTTTTTGAGTGCGTCCTTCTCTCTTTGTAATTGGAAAAATTGATCTTTTTGATTTTCCAAATTCTGGCAAATATTGTCCGTTCTGATTTGAGCATTCTTATTTTGTTCAGATAATTCCCCTAATTCACGACTTATCGTCTGGAATTCAGTAAATGCAACTGAGTTTACTTTATCAATTTTTCCCCACTTAAATATTCTATCAAAAAAGCTGAATGATTTAATAATCTCAAACAATGCCCTTATATTATCTGTTGAAGAAATTACCGTATTTATCGCCTTAAATGAGAAAACGATTTATTGTAATAAATAGATTTTGAAATTAATTTTTGTTTTTTAGAAATATTATACTAATTAGAAATATTTTGATTAATTTCCTCCTCTCCTTATAACTACTGTACACAATTAATTGTTGAATGCCACAATTAATGTCCGTTTTGTTGACAGAGTTTTTGTCCGCTTAAAGATAATTTTCTGCTTTTGTTGAAATTGATTTTGTTGTGATAGACTGATACCGGAGTCACCAAATCCAAGATCTCATGCTTTCGCCAGTTGTTGTACTAGCAGTCGAAAGTCCAGAGTTCCCGTTTGAAGTGGCTTAACGAGTGAAATTCCTTGAACCGAAGTCCTCCGCCCAGCAAATCACGTAGCCAATAACGCCCTTTTTTAGCCCCCACCCCATACACTAACCCCTCCAAAAAACCGTGGCCCTTAAAAGCCCGCTATTTTGCAGGTTTAAGTGCCCTTAAAATTGCCCTGTTTTAAAAAACAGCCCCAAATCAACAGATTTTCCGTGGGTGTGGACATCGTTTCCTGTGGAACCGGAAAACGGGATCGCCGGATTGCCAATCCGGGCTCGTATTGGGCTTGTTCGAGATATGGTTTTTGGGGGGTCGGGATGGGGACCCGGAACCGGATCCACCCAGATTAACTGTATATCTGCCGGGTAAATCCGGGCACGATACGGCCCCGGATTACCTCTTCACACCTCCACTTTCCGGAATTTTGTGCGTAATTTGGTGCAGTTTTACACACTTTTTCCGAAATCCCAATATACTCGTGATTTACGGCAATCCGGGCATATTACGAGGATTTACAAAACGCTTTTGTACGCTTTTGTGAGGCGAAACTTAGGGCTGACTAGGTAACAGTAGGGTCAAATGAAAAGAAGGCCTCTTTTGGGGGTTGAAAATTATCCCCGTTTTTCCGTAGATATCGACGGTAATCCCCCATGGGATGAAAAACTAACCGGTTCCTTTGACTCGTCAGCCATCTTTGCAAGCAGGACTGAAATTTGGGGCTCGATCTCCGGAAGATCTTGTTCGATCACATTCCAGACAATCGAATAATCGATTCGGAAATATCCGGCACTCAAGATCGCACGACTTGCAACCCATATCAATTGTGAGAGATTTGGAATCGGGCGAAGCATGCTGCACAGGATTTTCACGATCTTCATCACATTGTCACATCCCATCGGTTGCTGTATTATCACGGTCGATGCAATACACCGTGCTGTTGATTTTTACAAAAAGTTTGCATTCAAGCATGCTAGATATTCGACTTGATGGGGAAATCGGATTGTGGTGATGGGCGGTTATAACGTTATCTTGGTTTTTTCCTGCCTGAAATTTTTACTTGAAAGAAATTTTTTTGAGTAAATTTTGAGTAGGTGTAATGTTTTTTTAGTTGGACTGCCTGTTGTTCTAGCCAAGGTTACACCGGCCCCTTAAACAGTAGGGACAGAGGTCTGCCAATTGCGTTTCCTTACTGATGCAAGGAGGTCATAGGTCTTTTGGCGGTCAGCCTCGACTATATATTCTATCGGAATTGTAAATCTTTTCCCATTGATTAATTCGAAAATAATTGATACCACAAAAAAATCAGGTTCAGAAGTCAAGGTTATGTCATCAGTATCATTATTCATGTAGCAGAGATTCTTGACTCTTGAAAACGGGAGTGCATAGGTAATTTTCCCTTGTGTATTCTCGAGATATAATCCAGTTGAAGTAATAATGATCTTGACAATGTGCCAAAAGGTTATCTGGGTTTTAATGGATAAAAGACAGATGGGGCCTAAAAATATGGTTCCAATGGCACCAAAAAAGCCAGCAATTCCAATAAATGGATGCGAGATATGAAGGGTATAGTGCAGGAAGAGGTATCCGAAGAACATAGGTCCAAAGACGATAAATAAATCAAAATCCTTGTATCGTTCAAGAGCGATCTCGCCTAGTATGTCCTTTGGCCGATTGACCCGTTCTTGTGGTGTATTGCCGATCATACCCGCTTCACCTATGCACCAGTATCTTTCTGTTCCATTGCGAAGGAAGGATCGGAAATAATTTGAAGGCCGGTCGCCGGGTACGAAAGGATACTCCGATACTGATAATCACCCTTTGTTTTTTTCCTATTACGATCGGTCAGAGATCAATCCATGAAAAGATGAATTTTTTCGACATATACTATAGTTCTCTCTATTTTTATCAAGGAGATATTGAGTAGTATTGTGAATTGGCTGCATTATTCCATAAGATTGTATAATACCGGGTCACTATTCATCTCCGTTGAAGGGATTCCGGAATATTGCGGTATAAATCCCAGATATTGTTAATGTGATCCCCGGTTAGGAAGACCTCGGCAGCTTACCCGGCTATCTCTCAACCCAGATCACATCAGCTTCGACATGTGGCCGGATGTACCGGTCAAGCCCTTCCCGAGTGACGAGGTCGACATTGCGCTTGAAAAGCGCTTCAAGATAATCCGCAAGACTGACAAAATTTCTTATCGTCGCGTAGCCCTCTGCAAAATCTACAAGCACATCGATATCGCTTCCCGGTCGCTGCTCGCCCCGGGCAAACGACCCAAAGATGCCGATCCGTTCCACGCCGTACCGCGAGCGGAGAACCGGGGCTGCTGCTGCAAGTTTTTTTACGACTGCATTCTTGCGTGGACGCGGTGCTGCAAGTTCGGGCATGCGAAACGTCTCCTTCGAGTTAGGTGTTGGCGATTCTGGTACAATAAGGATATGGTTTAGAGGTAAACTTGGATTTTAATCCCGTCCGATCCGACGGGTTTTAAAAAAAACGGCTCTGTAGAAATCATTTCCACTTCATCAAAACGTATTTGAGAAGGTGACCCCCTCTCCCCCAGAGGGGGAGGCAGCCCAAGGGGGCAAGCCCCCTTGACTCCTGTATATTGAAAAAAAAATTTCCTGTTGCCTCCCGTGCACAGGCTTGCTCCCCGGGGCGAGCCTCAAGGCGGCGGCGAGCGCCCGGGGTCCCATCGTAACAAAACTAAAAAATTTCTATCAGGTTTTCTACAGAACCGAAAAAACAATTCAAATCGTTTCAGAAACGAATCGTTAAAAATTCCCCGCTCTCAGTGAAATACAAAAACCCGGCCACCTTCTCTCCCTTCACCAGCTGCCCCGCCGCCTCACAGTACACCCTCATCGAAATCCGGTACTCCTCCGCAACCGCAGTTTCCTCCCCCGGCCCAACCGCCTCCGACTTATAATCAATCACAACCCACGACCCATCCGCCATCTCACACAGCCGGTCGATCTTCCCGGTCACCCGTTTTCCTTCAAAAGAAACAGAGAACGGCAGCTCGGCAAACGACCGCTTCACCCGCTTCATGAGGTCGAATGCAAAAAACGCAGCCCGGATCTCTTCGCACTGCCGGGCATTCTCTGCCGAATATTCCCCAGACTCTTCGAGCACTGCCTTTGCATCCCGGCCCCGGAGGACTTCGTGGATGATCGTCCCGCGTTTCTCGCTTGGAACAATATTTGGTAAATACTTCGGCCTGCCATGCTCCCGCTTCGGCCGGGGCCCGGACATCTTCTCTTCGTACTCCGAAACCGAAATCTCCCGGTTGGGATCCGGTTCAGGCACAACATCCGGCTGTACCCGTTTCCCAGCCTGTCCTTTGCACTCTTCCGGCACAATCACAAGTTCCGGTTTCGTGCCCGCCATCTCCGCCGCGATCGCGGCCGGGTCGGTAAGGATCGAGAGGCGGAACGGGGCGATGCCGTTTCCGGGATCGAGCGTGAGCCCGCCGGAGTTTATGGTCGCTGCCGTAATCCCCAGTGTCGCACAGACCCATTCGATTCGGGTCTTTGCGAAGGGGAGGCTGATCCCATCCGGATCCTCCGGCATCGTGCCGCTCATGAACAAGTGGTCGCGGGCCCGGGTGAGTGCCACATAGAGGAGCCGTTTTTTCTCGGCCAGTTCTTTTGCCCGCCGCACTTCGTGAAGTGCAGCAAGGACCGGACCTTCTGCCGGAACAAAATTGTTGTCCGGGTCCAGGGCCTTGATCCCGACAATCTTCGGGTCATCGCCGATCATGATCGTTTCCGGCCGGTCCCTGTAAGACACGCCCATATCCGGCACAAAGACAATGGGGAACTCTAAGCCCTTTGCCGCGTGGACGGTCATGATGTTGACCGCATTTTCCGCAAGCGCATCGAGATGTGCTTCTCCCTCCCGTTCTTCCTCGTCCATCGCGAGCCGGAGTTCCGCGACAAGATCGGCAAGTCCATAGAGCCCCTGTTCCTCCCGTGCCCGGACAATCGCGACAAACTTCTCGATGTTTGCAAGGACCTGTTCCCCGTCCGGCATCGCACCGTAGACCGTGTAGACCCCGGACTCCGAAAGGATCTTTCGCACGAGAACGACAAGCCCGGCCCGGCCGGCATACTCCTGCCACAGGCATATGAGCCGGACTGCCCGGGCCGCCGGCGGGTTACCGGTCTTTTCTGCATATTTTTTGAGTTTTCCAAAAAATGTTGCGCCTTTTTCAAGCGAGACAAAGAAGAGTTCCGCGTCCGAGAGCCCGAAATAGGGTGAACGGAGGGCCCCGGCAAGACTCACGTCGTCATGGTTGTTCAACAGGAACGCGAGCAGGTTTGTAAGATCGCAGATCTCCTGACGGGAATAAAACCCGGTGCCGCCGTGAACGTAATACGGGATGCCGTACCGGGACAAAAACGCGACATAGTGCGGGAGGTTCGTGCGCTGCTCTAGAAGGATTGCAATATCGCCGTACCGGGCTTCCCGTACCGTAAACGTGTGGTCCGGCTGCTCCTCGTACACATCAGCCGGCGCAGATACAACAAGACTCTGGATCCTCCGGGCCACCATATCAGCCTCGTTCTTTTTTGTCACAGCGCTCATCTTATCTTTTGCCGGGAGCATCAGTTCGATAGTCCCTGCATGATCTTTCCGGGCCGGCGACGGGACAATCGGTTTGTACGCAAACTCCCACGGTTTTTTCGCAGATGAAAAAAGCCGTGAGAAAAGAATGTTTGAAAGCCCGATGACAGCACCGGTGCTCCGGAAACTCGTGTCGAGATCGACAGTCGAACCGCTGCACGCCGATTCGATAATCTCCTGCGCCGCCTTAAAGCGTGTCACGTCCGCGTCGCGGAAAAGATAGATCGACTGCTTGGGGTCGCCGACGATAAAGAGCCGGTCCCGGTTCTCATCCAAATTCCCCACGAGCGCACGCACAATATCAAACTGCGCCGGGTCGGTGTCCTGGAACTCATCTACGAGAATATACCGGTACCGCCCGGCAAAATGCGTTGCGACAAGGTCCGGATGATCGAGGAAGAGTTTCCGGGCAGAGAGAACGAGGTCAGAGAAATCGATTCCCCCCTCTGCGGCTTTCCCTGCCCCGACAAGGGCAAGGTATCGCGGGAAGACAAGGGAAAGGTTGTGCAGGAGTACAAGCGAACCGGAAACAAGCGGATCGGCCGGCTCGACCGTCAGCCGGAAGAGCGGATTTTTCTGTTTGAGGATAGCGACAAGACTGTTTCGCGTCGCCCGGAATCGGGAGAGGTCGTCTGCCTGCCAGACTTTTTTGCTCCCTCCTTTTGGTGCCGGTTTATCCAGAATTTCCATCGCCGCATCCCGGAACCGAACGTCGTCTGTATACTGCGAAAGCGCCACGAGTGCCGGCCGGATTTCCGCGAGATATTTTACGGCATTGTCATCAGATCCGTTGTATGCGTCATAAAACGCAAGCAGAGTCCTGACAAGCCCGGAAAAATCCCTGTCCAATGCCAGTGCTTCGATTTCAGCGTCCCGGAACGCATGGACCTTTTCCTGCCAGAGTGCAAGAATTTCTTCGTCACCCGCAGAAAGTGCGTCAAAGAATTTCTGGTATGAATCACGCTGCCCGTACATCGAAAGGAGCA
>DAOQAA010000006.1:10012-54681 GCA_035353675.1 Methanoregula sp.
TTCTCCCATTTCGGCCCGGACTGCTGCGAGAGCTCCTTTCGTATCCGGTCTTTCATCTCCGCCGCCGCTTTATCCGTGAAGGTCAGCGCAAGGATCTCCGGGACAGGCACGTTCTTTGTCCGGACGAGATCGATATACTTCTGGACAAGAACATACGTCTTTCCCGTCCCGGCCCCGGCGGTAACGACCATGCTTTTTGTGTGGCTGGTGATTGCCTCTTTCTGCCGGTCTGTTGCAGCCATTATGCAGCCTCCCCGTTCCGGAACAACCGGGCCGGATCGAAACGGCAGACGGATTTGTACTCGCAGTATTCATTCGGGCATTTCTCTGCAACCGGCAGCGGGAAGTTCCCGGCCCGGATCTGGCGGATGGCTTCTGCCGCTTTGGCATGGGAATTCAGGAGCATTTCACGGAAATCCGGTGTCGCTTTCGGCCGTGAGGACTGGATCAGAGACCGGCCCGGTTCATCGAGCAGCACATACTTGTTCTCAATCTCCCTGCGGATGTGGCAGAATCCTGCGGCAACGCCGGTCTTTCCGGAGATCTTTTCAAACGCGAGGAGATAGAGCGGCAGCTGGAGTGCGGTCCCTTCAGTTATCTCAATTACGCCGGCAAGTTTTGCACCGGTCTTGTAGTCCCGGATAACAAACTGCCCGTCCGGCGTCTGGTCGATCCGGTCGATCCGGCCCTTGATCCGGATCGTCTCCGTCCCTTCGCGGCCGGATAATTCCACAGGCCCGGCAACTGAAGCCGGATCGTCAGCATCTTTTGGCGGCATCCCGAACGCGAGCTCGAAATAAGCCGGTTCAAGCGGGGATTCTGCTTCTCTTATTTCGCAGTCAATGAACTGTGCAAAAATTCCCGGCCCGGCCTCTTTTCCGCCAAGCATCCGGATGCAAAGAGCTTCCCAGGCAGGGCTTTCAAACGTATTTTTCGCAAGTTCCCGTGAAGCAATTTCTGCCATGAGCGTTCCGGCATCGGTAAGTTCTGAGGGGAGAATCCTGGAATGCCCCTGTTCCATCCAGCGCCGGTAAAACGTGGAAAGCACAGCATGAATAACCGTGCCCCGCTCACTTGCGGAAAGACTTGTCACAACATCGGGAAGCACGGAGAGGCCAAGGACGCGGAGAAGGAAAAACCGGAACGGGCATGCAGTATATGTCTCAAGTGTCGTCGGAGAGTAGACATGCAGGGGACTGTACCGGTCAAAAAGGACTGCTGAAACCATCTCGTTACCGGACAATACGCCGTCAAAGACCGAGTCTGCCGCACCCTGCCGGTAATACCGTCCGGTATTGATCCGGCCGGTAATTTCATCGATCATGCAGTCGGGCGGCAGGAACGATAGCGCCATGCAGATCTCTCCTCCCGCCACAAGCGCCCCGGCATGTACCGCCCCGGCTTTACCGGAAAAGTCAGGTGCCCGGTCACCGTCACCCCACGGGACTGTCGCCATCTTCTCTTTTACCTGTTCAAGAAACGCGGAGGACAGAAGCGGGGTTTCCCCATCCGAGAGCGGTGCGGAAAGATACAACCTGCCGGTTGCAGAAAGAAGGGCCGCGACAAAATAATACCGGTTCTCATCAAGGATTTCCGACAGCGACCGCGTCCCCATCCGGGCGTTTTCGAGCGTGTTTGTAAACGGTATACGTGTGGTCAGCCGGGGCATGTCGCCTTCGGTCAGTCCCGCGACAAAAAGATACGGGAACTGCTGGTGGGCACATTCGCGGAGACCAAGTAAAGAAACACCGGCCCGGTCGCCGTCCGGGTAAATGTCGGTTTCCTTTGCCAGTGTGGAAAGGATCTGCCGGAATTCGGCGGTTTCGATCCTGCGGTCGCCAAGGATGCCGGCCATCGCATCAAGCCGGGCAAGGCATACAAAAAAACTTTCAAACCCCCGGGACTCTTCATTTCGGAGGGAATCGTCCGGGAAACAAGGGAGCCGGTCCAGTCCCCATCGGGAGAGGAAATTCAGGTAAGCCGCCCGGTGCTCTGACAGGGTTTTTCTCCCGTCAAGTGTTGAAAGGTCGGTAAGCACCGGAAGGAGCCGGTCCCGCACGCGTTCAACAGCATCCTGAGTAACCGGTATACCCGGACCGTCAACATCTTCACCCAGCGCAAGCATCCGTTTTGTGAGCCGGTCAAGTCCGTTTGTCCAGTTCACAAGGCCCTTGTCGATCTGTGCAACACGGGAGACAAGGTCTGCTTCACCGGGATCCGGATCGGGGCCAGCTGCCGGTATATCCGGGGCACCAGACCCGGGAGCCGGATAAGCAGGCGCCCGTTTCCGGTTCACAAAATACGGGTTTCCAATAAACCGGATCACGTCTTCGCGTACAAACTGCCCCGCCGGAATTCCGGGAATCTGCGTAAGGAATTCAACGACCGGGATATGAGAGACCGGGATGCCAGTTGCGGTTGTCCACGGGATGTTAAAATCTGAAAAAATTTCCCGGACAAGCCCCGCCGATTCCCGGACTTCCGGGAATGCAACCGCAATATCTGAAAACGGTACTCCGTTTTCGTGGAGCCGGCAGATCTCCTCCGCGATACCGGCGACTTCGGCATATCGCGTGGGAAACGTTGCAGCCCGTACCGGTTCTTTTGTCTCAATTTTTTCACAATTCCGGGAAAAAAGCCCGGCGAGTGGCAGGTCTGCCGCAGCACTTTCTTCGGTTGTTACCGGGATGCCGGACTCTTCGAGCCATCGCCCGGCTTTGTTTTTGGATGGACTGCCAGTGGGATCTTTTGGGACGACAACCGTGCAGGCATCAGCCACAGATGCGACCGCCCGGATAAGGTCCTGTTCAATAGGCAGCGGTTCGTAGAGCCCGTACACAAAGACCTGCCCGAATGCCCGAAGATCCGGGTGATCGCGGATATGCCGGGCGACCTGGTCAAGGACAGTATCAGAATCTGCAAGATCGTGCGAACGGAGATACTCTTTATAGGAGTTTACCACGATCCCGATCTGCCTGGTCTTCTCGCTCGATAGATCACCGAGCACATCCGGGTAAGCGATCATCCGCCGGGTAATCACGCTGATAAAATCCCGGAAGTTTTCAATAGCCCCTGATGATGGCCGGCCCCCGGAAAAAAAGAGCGGCAGCTCCTTTTTGTGATCTATTATGATCTGCGAAAGCAGGATTTTTGATTCCGGTTTTGAGAGGAGCCGGGTTGTTGTCCGGTGCTCTTCGAAATATGAAAAACAAAGGTCATCCGGCGTGCAGATCCGGGTGGGAATGATGGGAATATTTTTTCCTGCGCAGGTTTCCCGTGCGGTCCGGACGAGACGCCGGGTGGGGAGGATAAGCCATGTCGAAAACGGATCGGCTGCCGAAGCAGAGATAAACCGGTCGATAAAAGCACCGGGTCCCTGTTCCGGAAGGCCGCGGACGATATGAATGGCTGACATGAGATTATCGTTAGATGTGCATTGCCGGAATGTTAATGATGCGATTTTTGGTTTTATGCCGGCCCAATACATCCGGGCCCGGTAAGCCGGCTCCGTCCGCCCCCGGTCTTTTCGACCTGGATCTGGACCGGTATCCGCTCTTTTAATGCCGGGACATGTGAGATGATCCCGATAATTTTTCCTTCCTGCCGGAGCGAGGAGAGCGTCTCAAGCGCCGTCTCAAGGGTATCTTCGTCAAGCGTCCCGAACCCTTCGTCCAAAAACAGCGAATCGATCCTGACATTGTGGCTTGCCATGCCGGAGAGGCCGAGTGCAAGCGCAAGACTCACAAGGAACCTTTCCCCACCGGACAGGTTTTTTGTCGTCCGGATTTCCCCGGCCTGGTAATTATCAATTATGTCAAGGTCAAGCGGGGAATTTTTGTCCCGCACAAGGAGATAACGGTCGCTCATTGATCGAAGGTGTCGGTTGGCCTGCACCACGAGCCGTTCAAAGGTCAGGCCCTGTGCAAAAACCCTGAACTTTTTCCCGTCGGCAGAACCGATAAGGTCGTGGAGTTTCTCCCATTTTGTGAATTCTATTTTCTGCTGTGCGATCTTTTCTGCAAGAGCCCGTCTTTTTGCCAACTGGTCGTCATACTGTTCGAGTTTTGTCCGGATCCTGCCGATGTCTATCTGGAGGGCAGTCACCGAGTTCTTGTCGTTTTCGATGGCAATTGCAAGGTCTTCGCGTTTTTCCTGTGTCAGGGCCTGCTCCCGTTCTTCGGAAATTTTTTCTGTCCGTTCCTTTAAACCGGTGGCAATCTCCGTTTCATCCCGGACAAGATCCGCTTCGAGCTGTTCAAGTCCTGCAAGTTGTCCGGGCACAAGCCGTGCGGAAAGGAACTGCTCTTCACTGGTAAAACCTGATCCGGAAAGTGCGTTTGAAAACTCCAGTTCCTTATCGTCAAGCAGCGGAATACGGCCGGTAATTTTCGAATGAAGTTTTTTTATCTGGTCTTCACAGGAAGTTTTCCGTGTGTATGCTGCATTTTTTGTATCCGTTGCTGTCAACAGTTCCTTTTCAGCCGCTTCCACCAGCCGGGCAACCCGGGCTTCTTCAGCAGCAGGATCTTTTTTGCCATAGATCTCCCGGCGTTTTTCCAAATGATCTTTTAAATCCGCATAAATCCCGGACAGGATCGCGGATACTTCTGCAAGACTTTTTTCTGCTGCAAGAAGGAGCGAACGGTTCTTTTCAGCCTCCGCTTCGCACCGCTGCTGTAATCTTTCCAGTTCCTGCTTTTTTGAGAGGTTTGCCGTATATTCATCGCGGCGTTTTTTCAGGTCAGCAAGGACCGTGCCTGCCAGTTCTGTGCTGAAAAGTTCAATACCGTATTCCTGCAGCACCTTCAGGATCGCGACCTTATGCGAGGCATATTCCGCCTCGGTTTGTCTGGCTTCTTCTGTAATGCGGTCCCTGTCATGGATTTTTGTGTCGCGGTAAGACTCAGTTTTTTCGCACTCCGAACGGATCACCGCGAGGGCATCTTTTTCCTTGTTTACCCGATCTTCGGCAAGCCTGATCTCCCGTTCCTTTTCTTCCGCACGGGATAATGTCTCCCGGGTTTTTTCCAGTTTTGCAGTGCAATCGTCAAGCGCTGAAGTAATGGCGGATTTGGGGTCTTCACTCGTTATAAGACCAAGATTCCGGCATTCATTTTCAAGTTCAGGTGTTACCTTCCCAATCTTCTGCACAAGCACCAGCCGGGCAGCTTCCCCGGCCCGGATCTCCGCGTCGATCCCTGCACGTTTTGCTTCGCACTCCCGGATGCTTTTTTGGATTTCCTCATGTGTTTTTTTGAGTGCGTCATGCTCCTGCTGTGCGCTGTCAAAAACCGGAGCGGCGCCGGAACAATACGGGTGATCTACCGAACCGCAGAGCGGGCATGGTTTTCCCAGAGCGAGTGTTTTCCGTTCCGCTTCAAGGCTTTGGACCCGGGTAAGGAGGAGCAGTTTATCTTCGGAAATTTTTACCATCCTTGCCGAAGTTTCCAAATCCTTTTGCAGGCGGGCGTACCGCTGCTCCTCATCTGCCCGTAAAGCACCTGCTGCTGAAATTGTTGCAGCAAGCCTGTTGCGCTCCGCAGTGTCTTCAATAAGACGTGAAACACTGTCAAGAAGCGACCGGAGCCGGGTTTCGCGGTCTTTTATCTCGTCAGCAAGCGCCCGTAATGCGGAGGTGTCACGCCCCCCGGAGATTCCTGCAAATTCCTTTTTTTCCCGTTCTGCGTCTGCAACTGCGTCCTGCACTTTTTTTGCGGCTTTTGCCTGCCCCGCATTTCTTAAAAGGAGGATCTGCTCGGCATCGGCAAGCGCATTCTTTACTTTGCGCAATTCATCCTGCTTTTTTTCAGCCGTTTCCCCGGTGATACATACCTGCCGGATGGCAGATTCGATACCGGAGAAGGACTCAGCCAGTTTCTGGTCAGCGGCATGTGTTTCAAGATACGCTGCCGCCGCCAGAAGATCATTTTTGATTTCTTTTAACCGGGATTCAGCGGAACAAATGGCCTCTTTATACACGCCGATTTGTTTGTCAAGTCGCCGTTTTTCTTCTTCGCGCTCGTCCCGTTTTGTTGCAGTTTCCCGGATCCGGGTATCGAGTTCGCGGACATTTTTTATAATCTCATCTTCGCGTTTTTTCTCAAGAATTGCTGCGTCCCGTTTCTCCTGTGCTGACTGGCAAACCTCAAGCGAGCCCGTATAAGTCGCATCAAGCCCCGCAAGCTGCCCTTCACAGGATCTCTTTTCAGCCGTATCGCTTTCCTGTTGTGCCCGTAATGCGGAAAGCCCGGAACAGATACCTTCAATGTCACGGGCTTTACGGGCCCAAAACAAGGCATCAAGATCCTTTTTGGAGTTTTCCCGGCGGGCAACAACGGTCTTTTGTCGCTCCTGCAACCGGGAGATCTCCGTTTCAAGTGATGCAATCGTGTCCAGCCACGCAGCCGCAGCCTCAAGGTTTTTACAGTGAGCGAAGATTTCTGTAATTTCTTTTTCGTGCTGGTCTATTTCCCCACGATACTCCAGTTCCTGTTCCGGCGAAATCACTTCAATGGTGTCAGACTCGTTTTTTAACGTATCAAGCGTGGTTTTCTCGCGGTTATAGCGCTCGTGGACCGCAACCGAGATTTTCCCGTAGATTTCCGTACCGGTAATTTTCTCGAGAATCGGCGCACGTTCTTCTGCTTTTGCGTCAAGGAACGTGGCAAAATCACCCTGTGCAAGCAAAATGGACCGGGTGAACTGCTGGTAATCAAGACCGGTGACCTCGGTGACTTTCTGCTGCACTGCCGCCTGTTTTGATTCTAAGGGTATGCCGGTTTTTACGTCAACGATCTCGTGCTTCGGGGACTGGAGATCGCCTTCCGGTTTTTTGTGCGCCCGGTTCTGGCTCCATGTGCAGCGGTACTGGCCCTTATCGGAGACAAATTCCACTTCGGAAAAATATTCCCCGGTCTGCCGGGACATGATCTCTCCGGCGTTTTTTGAGATCTTCCCCAGCCGGGGTGTCCTCCCGTAAAGGGCAAGGGAGATTGCGTCAAGGATAGTGCTCTTCCCGGCGCCGGTGGGACCGGTGATTGCAAAGATCCCCGATGATACGTATTCCGGGTCGGTAAAATCGATCTTCCATTCACCGGCAAGGGAGTTCAGGTTCTTAAAACGAAGAGACAGAATACGCATTTTTCCCTCACTCTGCGAGTGTGTCCTCTTCGTTTGTTTCCTCTAGGATTTCTGTAAACGTGTCCATCAGTTCCTGTTGTTCTTCCCCCGGGATTTCCCTTGCAACCATGCAGCGCCGGAACACATCAGGTTCCGAGAGGTCTTCGAGTGATTCGCCCTCTTCTTCCGGGTTAATAACAATATTTACTGCATCCAGTGGCCGTGTCCGGATAATCTCGACATTTGTCCCTTCGGTAAGCTCGCGGAGCTGTGTCTGCACTGTTGATGGCAAAAGACTGCCGGAAAAGATCACTTCAACCCAGACCGGGTGGCCGACCCGGGTAAGCAATCCGAGCCCTTTCTCAACGGTGTCGATATCTCCTTTGAGGGTACGGATATCCCGAAATTTCGGCACCGGTATGTCGCGGATCTCCGGTCCTCTTCCGGACCCGAATTCAATAACTACGACCTGTTTTTGCTGGCCGGAGTCCCCGAATCCAAGGGCTATCGGCGACCCGCAGTACCGCATCGCGGCGTTTCCGGAAATTTCCTGCGATACGTGAAGGTGTCCGAGCGCGAGGTAATCGATCCCGTCATACAGGTCTTCCGCCCTGATTCTCGCAAGGTTTCCTACATATAGTTCACGGACACCGTCGCCGTCAACGGTTTTCCCGCCCGAGACAAAGAGGTGTCCCATTGCAACGATTGGGACCTGTGCCCCGAGTTTTCCGCGCAAATCCTTTGCGATCCCGGCAACCTGCCGGTAATGTTCCTGCACACCGGCTTCAAGTTTCCGCGTTTTGTCATCAATGCTTTCACCCGGTAGAGAGAGCCGGATGTCCCGGTCGCGGAGGTACGGGACGGCACAGACTATAAGCGAAGGATTTCCCTTTTCATCACTGATGACGACAACTTCCTTTTCCGGATCCGCCGGGATCGACCCGAAGACATGGATCTTGAGCTGTTTTAACAGGGCCTGCGGCGCGTTGATGAGCGAAGGGGAATCGTGGTTGCCGGCGGTTATGACGACCTGGAGGCCCGGTATTGCAGCGACCCGGTTAAGGAACTGGTAATAGAGTTCCTGTGCCCGGTTGCTCGGCGTTCCGGTGTCAAAGATATCGCCGCACACGAGAAGTACATCGATCTTTTCCTTTTGTATGCAGGAATCCAGCCATGAAAAAAAAGCCTCATATTCGTCATACCGCTTGTGCCCGAAGAGCGAACTGCCCAGGTGCCAGTCAGAGGTATGGAGGATCTTCATGGGAAAAAAACCTTTTTTATGGGATTTTAATATTCGATTTATTTGATCGTTGGTGGTGAATTATTTAACTCTTTGATAAGCGGAGGGTGAAAATGGATGCGGGAGATTTTGGTTTTGGGATTTGAAGTGATTTGTCGTATGTTATAGGATTATCTGGTTGTTCAATTATTTTAGAAAAATCGGTGGCATGACTTTGTTTTTTTAGGGAGGGTCCCCACCCCCCTGATGGGGGGTCGGCACGACGCCTCGTCGGGTCGCGCCTGGGCAGGATGGTTTATGCACGTTTGAATGATGGTTAGTTTTCGATTATATTTACCAGAATTTTCCAAAACCCGAACAAACCGAACCGCCCCGCCGTGCCCCGCGAGGGGCTCCTTGTGGCAGGGAACCCTCTTTTACTATTCCCATTTTGGGAGAGTTGTTTAAAATCTGCTTAAAAAATTCAGTATCTTTAAAGCACTAGTATTATAGTAAAAATACTACTGAAGAGAAATATCCGATAAAAAAAAGAATGATCCGGTGATACCGCCTTACCCTTCAATCACCCGTGTCGCAAACGCATCGGCTTTGAACAGATACCCGCGATCTGCTTCCGAGCCGTTCCACGCAGCGGCAAAGAGCAGGAGCAGCGCGTTATCGAGCGCTGCATCGAACCCGTCATCGTATCCATCGGTCTTTTTCTTTTGGGGTGGCAGTGGCCGGGCAAGCAGCGGTTCATCTGCGGAGGCAAATTGTTTGTACCATTCCGGCACAGGCTGGGATTTTTCCGTAATTACAGCCTGCTCCGCAAGGATCTCAAATGCCGTTTTGAATGCGGGAGCACACCCGGAACCGTCCAGGGCAAGGACGCCGTCCCGGGCTTCATCAGGAACATCCCCGTACTCCCCGGATGCATACCGCAAAAATGTTACTGCCGCCCGGTGCGCACCGGCCGGGGGAATGGCAGTGCAGGCGGGTTTTATTTTGTCCACATAGTCCGCGAGCGGACCGGAAAGGGTCCCTTCCTCGCGGGCAACAGCTGCCTCGCCAAACCGGGATTTCAGCCGCACAAGGAGAATCGACAGGCTCACCGCATAGAGCAGTTCGAGAGTGATTGTCGCAACCGGTTCATCAAGCGGCATTGCAAAGAAAATAATCGAATAAACCGGCGTCGTCAGCGCAACGATATCTTTCTTTGGCCGGATCCATGCAAGGTACGCAAGTATGCATGACGCAACCAGGCACCCTGCAATCGTGTAGCGTACATCGCCTGCAAGCCCTGATACCCACAGGAAGATCGCAAGCGCGGCGCCTCCAAACGACAAAACCGGTACCGCAAGTTCATATGATTTCGTATTCTGTGAGGTATTATTTGCCGTAACCACTGGTGATGACATGAGGAATCACATCTGAAAAAACAAAGAGTGCGTAATTACCGCTCTTTTGCCTGCACGGTTTTCTTATCCAGTTTCCGGATCGAAACACAGTTAATAACCGGATCTCCGACCATGACATATCTCCTGATTACCTGGCCGAGCACTTCCACAACATCATGCTCGTGAATTTCCTCTAAGGGAGTTGTAAACATTTTGCACGAGATTTCCCCGGAACGGTCGGCAACAATATACTGCGGCCGGTTGAGGAACTGGAAGCGGATCTTTTCAACAACGCCCTCAATCCGGACCGGTTTACCTATCATGTTCTCGTTAATCAGCTTGACTCGGACTGTTTTTGCCTCAGCCTCGTATGCCGGAGTGATATCCGCGTATTCCCTGCGGCTCATGTAGTTGAGCGCAATCGGGATCACAAGGAGCATGAAAAGTGCCGGGATCAACCAGATAAGCTGCGACCGTACCTCTGCACTGTTTATAGATGCAACGAGCAGGAATATCGTAAAGACCACAAACACCGCAATGGCGAGAAGTGAGACCTTTACTTCAACGTTACCAATCTTCATTAAAAAAGAGTTATGAGTGGTCAATCTACTTCAGTGCTGCGATCTCTTTGCGGAACGCAACCCAGTAGACGACACCGACGAAGAACAATCCACCGACAATGTTACCAATCGTAACCGGGATAAGGTTGGATGTCCACATTGTGACCCAGTTGACGCTTGCAACAATCTTTGTGGGGTCGGTGACGAATCCCTGCGTTATGATACCCGCGGGGATGAAATACATGTTCGCAACGCAGTGTTCGAATCCGCTCGAAACGAAGGCCATGATCGGGAACCAGATCCCAAAGAACTTGCCGACCAGGTCATCTGCACATATACCGAGCAGGATAGCAAGGTTGACAAGCCAGTTGCAGGCAATGCCCTTGAGGAATGCCGAATAGAATCCCATCATACCTACATAAGAGGTCTTAGCCGAGGCAATCGCGATTGCACGGGTACCAAACGCGGTTACCGTACCCACTCCGGCGGCATCGAACGAAACAAACGGTCCGTTCGCACAGATATACGCCCAGACAATTGAACCGATAAGGTTTCCAATGTATACCCAGATCCACAGGTTCATGACCTGCATCCAGCTGATCTTGTGGATGAATGCTGCCATCGGAGCGAGCATTGCGTCACCGGTGAAGAGTTCTGCACCCGTCAGGACGGTGATAATAAGACCCACCGGGAAGACTGCACCCAGAACAAGCTGGGAGAACCCGGCGCTTGCTGTGCCGTATCTCAGTGCGGCATCAGTGGCCTGAATACCAGTACTGCAAACTGTTGCGAGTGCAGCACCCATACCGATGTACGCCCCGGACATGAATCCACGGACGATCATGTTCCATGTGGGCAGGCCTACTTTGTATTTCCCGGCATCGCCGGCCTTGGCGACAATTGCTACCGGAGCATGAAACACCATTCTCTTACACACCTCTTGAAACGTTTCAACCTATCCAAGCAACCGGGGGCATCTGATCATGGCCAGAGAGAATCGGACATTGCTTAACATAGGCTAAATTGATCATAATTTCTGTCGTTATTAATACCTTTCTAAATGCTTTCCGGTACCCTCACGTCGGAGAATAGTTTTATTGTAAAACGATTTTGTCATTATCCGCCTGCAAACCGGTCCGGTTTTCGGGGTATGTAATGAACGGCAGTAAATGTAATTTTCGTCAGGCCCACGTCGTAAAAAATTTTAAAACCTTCAAAATTTTTATCGCATTTTGAAATGGCGGCACTGGCAGCAACCATCCGCGCGTTAAACCTGAAAATCCCTGTGTTTTGGGGAGATATTTTACTTTTACACGAAATTAATCGGAATCCAGTCTTTATTGCGCCCGGATACAAAAATCAAGCCCCTGCCGGGAAATCTTATGCGAATCCCCAAAGGTACTCTGCCATTGCCATAATGTTCATCAGGAAAATTGATGGATATTCTAGTACGATATGTAGGACGGGCAATTCTGTGAAGTGTTCTTTAATCACCGGTCCGGTCTTTGAATACCACAACCGTCCGGGCCATATTGAATGTTATGATCGTCTCCGTGCCATTACCGCACAGTTACCGAATGGTATCCCGGTCCACGAACCGGTAGCTGCAAAGGAAGAAGACTTACAACGCGTCCATATGCCCGGGTATCTTGCATGGCTCCACCGGCAGTGTGCCATTCACAGCGCATATGATACAATCGATGAATACGGATGTTCCGGAGGGTATTTTACCGGCAATACGTATGTGGCAGGATTTCTTGATGCAAATACTTACATCAACCCGCGGTCGTATGAAGTTGCAACCTATGCCGCAGGTTCTGCAATAGCCGCTGCCAAACGTGCGATGGATGGCGAGAGTTGTTTTGCGCTCGTCCGGCCCCCGGGCCATCACGCAGCATCCGGATGGGCAATGGGCTTTTGTATCATTAACAATACGGCAATTGCAGCGGCAAATGCGCTCCAGTCAGTTGACCGCGTGGCGATCATTGACTGGGACGTGCATCACGGGAACGGGACTCAGGAGATCTTTTATGACACAGACCGCGTGCTGTATTGTTCTGTCCATGCGGATGATTTTTTTCCCCATTCCGGGGCAGAAAATGAGATCGGCACTGGTACCGGTACAGGTTATACGGTAAACGCCCCGCTTATTCATGGAAGCACGATCGGGGACTACGTGCATGTCTTTTCCGAACTCTTCCTGCCACTGATAAAAAGGGCACGCCCCGATCTCATCCTTGTCTCGGCAGGGCAGGACGCACTTTCAGATGATCCGGTCAGCGGAATGGGACTTGTCCCGGCAGATTATGGCACGCTTACCGGAATGGTGATTGACGCACTTGACTTACCCCCCGCATTTGTTCTTGAAGGAGGATACGGGCCGTCCCAGCCCGCAGCCATTAATGCGATACTAGGTGCAGTTGGCGGGCGGAGGGACAAGGAGCCGGTACCGGAACCAACACCGGCAACCCGGGCCCGGGTGCAGGTGTTCCGGAAACTGCATGTACTCCAATAAACGCTGCTGCCTGTTGTTAAAAACCGATGCAATTTTTAAGAAAATTTGTGCCCGGTGGAAAATGGATGTGAAATCATCCGGATTATACCGGTGCCATTGAAAGCAGGAGATAAATTTGTGTGATTCCCCTCACAAGGAGTACCTATTGGATCACAAGCGGGAACGGGATGTAAACCGCATATTCTCATGGATATTTTGGTGTTTTACCGGCAGCCCTTCTTTTTTTAATTGTATGACCGGACGAGGACAGGCAGTAAAAACGTTCACCTCCCGGAAGTGACCGCGAATTAATATTAAGGAACTGTACATAGATGCTCAAAAGATTGATGATAAACTTCAGTGACAGCTGTTTGATTATGAAAAGTTCCGGATTTTTCCGGCAAAATTACGTTAAGATGCAATGAAACCTCCCCGCATTCCCCCGATATTACCCACGCTTGTCCAGACCGGACTTGCAGCGGTGGATAATGTAACCTTTGATGAGCTTGGGGCATGCCCGGTGTGCGGGGGTACGGTCTCTGGATACGATACCAAAAAAAAAGTGTTTGCAGTTATCCGTGAGGACGATAAGGAACGAACGATCAGGATTTTTGTAAAACGTTTTTACTGCCGGAACTGCGACCACATCATCAATGCTGATGAACCGATCTATCCGGGTACCCGGATCGGGTCGCCTGTTATTGACCTGTGCCTTTCTCTTGCAACCATGATGCCGGTTAACCGCACGGCAACGTACCTGGATGCAATGGGGGTGGTGGTAAACCGGACAAGCTGCCGGTTATACGTAAAGGAACACTTCCGGCAAATACCCGTAAACGATCTGTTCGGGATTAAAATCCCGATGTCGATTGTCTCACTCTCTACCCTCGCCGCCAGATCCGGACAACATAGTCCCATCGAAGGGGCAGAAATTCTCGCGGCCTGTGGTTTCCCATCCGCAGACCGGACAGCGCTTCACGACTCTTTTTTTGCCGGAAAAAAAGAAGGGGAAGAACGGGATACAGAGGAAGAAGAAAAAGAACGGCACATGCAGACTCCAGAGTAATGCAGTTATGCCAAGGGATGCCGCAAGAAGGACAAGACTTATTTTCCACGCGTCCGTAAGGCAACCTCCCGGACTGCGTAAGCAGGTAATGCATCGGCAGCCGGCCCGAGTTCCCGCATGAGATTTTTTCCGTCACATTCGTGTGCAAAAATATCCGCACCGATTCCCGCCACGACAACTGATGATGCCCCGTTTTCCTGTGCCACGCGACGTACTGTATCACAGATAATCGTCCGCTGACGGTCCCAGAACGCTCTTGCGATTTGCATGGCCCCGTCTTTTCCGGTCTCTTCAAGGTCTGCACAGACTACCCGGGCCAGCCGGCGGAGTGAAGCATCAACGGTCTTCTCCTTACGGTCCGGTGAATCACAGGTATATTCGTCCTGCGTGATATGGCCAAGCACCAGGTGCACATCGGCACTTGCGGCAAAATATTCCGTGCTGACGGGGGTTGCTGTGCCGGCAAGGTCAACAGAAGAAATGAGTGTCGCAACCGGGGTCCGAAGCATGCCGGTATAAACAAGGTATCCTTTCTTTAGCCGGGCAAGGTCTGAAAGGCCAAGCAGCGCAGGGAAACGGGAAAGCGGGATAATGTCTGCCGTGGTGCTCCCGATATCAAGAAGCACGGCATCCGGGTATTTTTCCCGCAGGAAATCTGCGGACGCTAGCCAGTTTGCGGCGGCAAGTTCCGGCCCCGGCCGGTCGTGGAACCGTGCATCGGTGCCGTAGAACCGGGCCCTGGGAAAGACTTCGCGCACCGAATCGACAATAAATGTTATTCCCTGCAGTTTATTCTGAAAACAGTCGGCAAGTTCGCCGCTCATCACAACCGCAGCGGCATCATCGCGGCTTTTGGCATAATTGAGGAGCAGGTCCTTTAACGGGGCACCGGTCCAGAGCGGGCAGTAGTGGATGTGGACACCAGTATCGTTAACAACCTTGAGGTTTGCACCTCCGACATCAATGCCGATCATGCGGGAATGACCGTCCCGTGCGTGTCAAACCGCACTTTTCCGGATAAATGGACTTCTTTTGGAGTGTTTCCATGCGAGGCGTCGATAAGCAGGTTTGCGATCTCTTCTTTCATGCATGCAGCGATCCCGACAAGGCTTGTAGTGATCCGTGGATTGACATCCACGACATAGACCCTGTCAGAGACAACAACATCGATACCGCAATATCCCTGGCAGCCAAGAACAGTTGCTGCCTTTACAGCAGTATCGATGATCTCCTGTTCCTTTTCCGGGTGAACCGGAGTTTCGCCTCCTGAGTACATGAATGTGCCATCGGGCCGCAGGGTAATATTCTGGCGGTTGATGGCAAGGACAAGGGGCGGGTTTCCGGAAAAATATAAACACGCTTCGCCGACAACCCGGCTCAGGACAATGCTTACCGAGTAGTGCTCCCCTTCGATATATTCCTGCGCAAACTCTCCTTTACCGGGCGCGTCTGTCGTAAGCCTTACGCCCTGCGCATCGCAACCGCTCACCGGTTTTACGATGTGTTTTCCGGTAGTGGAATCAGCCGGGACCAGGATGCCGTGACTTTTTAAGACTTTTCCGGTCGTTACCTTGTTTGCACTGAGCGCGATATTCATGCTGCCGCAGCCAAGGTTGTGTGAATGCTGTTCGACCGGCAGGGTAAATTTTGCGAGAAGGGGGTCAGGCGCGATCACAAGGCCCATGTCACAGGTTGGCGCAAGGCGCAGGATTTCTTCGTAAAAATCACCGGTGCCCGGCAGCACGACTTCATGGCCGCACCGGGTAAAACTCTTGTACAGGACATCAACCATTGCCGCGCCTTCGGGAGCAAGGCAAGGATCGCGGGCCATTGTGTACTCGGCAAGGAGAACTTTCATTGCAGGTACTATTGCACCTGAATAAAATTACCCTTATGCCTTTCACTGCAAGTGGTCACACCGGATAGGTGGGTTTTTGATTAGGGTTCACCTAAAAGTAACCGCATATGAAACCCGCGATCCTCCTCACCAATGATGATGGCGTGAACTCCCTTGGCATCTGGGCGGCCTACGAAGCGCTCGCTCCGATCGCGGATGTGACGGTTGTAGCGCCTGCAACCCAGCAGAGTGCAGTCGGCCGGTCAATTTCGATCTTTGAACCCCTCCGGGTAAACCGGATAAAAATCAATAATATCCCGGCCTGGGCTGTCGCGGGCAAACCCACCGATGCGGTAATTATCGGACTGTATGCGCTCAAATTAAAGCCGACGCTTGTCGTGAGCGGCATAAACATCGGCGAGAACCTTTCGTATGAATCCATTATGACCTCAGGCACCATGGGCGCAGCGCTTGAAGCATCAAACCAGGGTACAAAAGGCATTGCGTTCTCGTTACAGGTTGAGGACCAGGGCGACAAGTTTGACGATCCCGGGCAATCTGCACAGAGCTTTGATGACGCAAAGAAAGTAGTAAGGGACGTAGTGAGCCGTGTGCTGAAATCCGGGTTCTCCCCGAATGCCGATGTGATTAATGTCAACATCCCGTCAAAGCTAACCGGCGGTTACGAAGTGACCCGGCTCGCCCGCAAACTGTTCCACACCGGTGTTGAAAAGCGGCTTGACCCCCGGAGCCGGCCCTATTACTGGATCAACGGTCCGCTCATTGAAGATGCCGAAGAAGGCACCGATGTGCATGCAGTAAGAAAAGGCAATGTCTCAATTACTCCCATTACGCTTGACTGTACCGCGTATGCAGCAAATGATGAATCAAAGAAGGTCTTTTTTTAATTAAAGCACCGGGTGCTCACCAGTTTTAATTATACGGGCACTCTAACCCTATCCACAATTATGTCAGGTATAACAGAAGACATCGCTGCCGCAAAACGTGCGGCAGGATACAAAGCTGCGGATATGGTCGAGGATGGAATGGTAATCGGCCTTGGGACCGGCTCAACGGTTTTTTATGCGATTGAACGTCTGGGCGTCAGGATCCGTGAAGGAATTTCAGTTTCAGGTATCCCGACGTCCTACCAGACTGCAATGAGGGCGCGGGAATGCGGGATACCCCTGACAACGCTTGATGACAACCCGGTGCTCGATCTCGCAATTGATGGCGCAGACCAGATAGATCCGCAGTTCCGGATGATCAAAGGCCGGGGCGCAGCACTCACCCGGGAAAAATGCGTAGCCGCAGCCGCATTCCGGTTTATTGTCGTCGCAGACGAGGCAAAGATGGTCCCCCGTTTATCCGGTATCGTGCCGGTTGAGACACTCCCGTTTGCGACAAAGACTGCAATGGCACAGCTTCGCGGGCTTGGGTGCCGCCCGGTCATCCGTGAAGCAGTCAAAAAAGACGGCCCGGTCATTACGGACAACGGGAACTTTATCGTCGACTGCCACTTTGACGAAATTGCAGATCCTGCCCTGCTTGAAGAAGCAATGGCAGTAATTCCGGGAGTAATTGAGAGCGGGCTCTTTACCCGGTTTAGCAATAACACGACAGTAATTGTCGGAAATGAAAAAAGTACAAGGGTACTTACATCAGTTGATGTAGTCCCGTAATTTCTGGACCATCGCGAGCTGGTTGTTCGCTTCTTTCTTTTTCTCTTTTTCGATGCTGTCCATAATTTCGTTGATGGGTTTTGCAAGCTCGTAGATCTTGACCGGGCGTCCCTTGCTCTCGGCCTTGCTCTCGCGGCTTGAGATCCAGTTCTGGTCCATCAGGTACCGCATTGCAATACTGACTTCGGGCTGGCGCAGGTCGGTTCCCCGTTCGATTGCACGAGATGTCGCTTCCGGGATATTTGCCAGGAACACCAGCACTTTTGCTACATTTTTCTTTGTACCAATCTCGATGAGAAGATTGGCAAACTCTTCTTCCTTTTCTGTGAAATACGTTACATTTTCAGTTCTCATTGAATCGCCTTTACAATAATTTCTAATTCTTTGCCTATTATTTATCTTCAAAATGATATATATGGCCTGTTATTGGTGTGCAACGGCCGTTTATTTTATATAGGATTATTTTCATCCAATTTTGGTAAATATTTATAAAATGTTAAATGTTTTTATAAAATACCCTTTTTATCAAAATACGTATATTACTGTTAATAATAAGCTTAGCGCACTAAAAAAATATTTTTAAAAAGAGTATTACATCAGGCCGAGGCTGCGGAGATCTGCAAGGATCTTCACAACGGCTTTCTTTGCATCTTCAGGCTCCTTGCCCCCGGTGATGATCAGTTTTCCCGAACCAAAGAGGAGGACAACAACCTTGGGGTTTTCAAGCCGGTATACGAGGCCGGGGAACTGTTCGGGCTCGTATTCGATCCGGTCAAGGTTAAAACCGACGGCAATTTTGTTCAGGTTAATTGCAGTCGCAAGGTCTGCGGAGGTGACAATATTCTGGACCTTATAGGTGAGTTTTTTTGGAATGTCAATATTGAAACTCCGGAGCTGGTCCCCAAGAATTGCCAGGCCTTTTGAAAGGCTGTCGATGCTTTTTGCCCCGGTCAGCACAACTTTTCCCGAGCCAAAAACAAGGGCTGCAATCTTGGGGTTCTGCATGCGCAGCACAACACCCGGGAAGCGCTTTTTGTTGTATTCGGCATCCTTAATCTTGGAGGCAAGTTCCGGCAAATCGAGATAATCGGTTACTTTTGCGGAAGCAACAATGTTTTCTATTTTAAGCGAATCCTCTGGTTTGACCTTCATGACTTTTCCACCTTTTCGTTAGCGATCTCTTTTAACAACCGGAGATATCGTTGTGGTCTATCCCCATTTATAAAGCATATAAAGAAAGGCAAGCACCATATAAAAATGCATCGGGTTAAACGGCGTAAATGCTATTTAAAGGAAAATTGTGAAGCCAGTCTGGATTACCCGGCAGACATTAATAATTCAAAAAAAAGTCAGGATCAGGTGGTTTTAGTATTGTTCGTTATGAGAAAAAAATAAAAAAATTGTACCGGAAGACCGGTGTATGCATTAATCATCGAGAGTGGTAACGTCACCCGGGTCCATTCCCATCTCTTTTGCCTTGAGGATACGCCTGACAATCTTACCGCTCCTTGTTTTTGGGAGCGTGTCAACAAATTCGATCTCTGAAGGCATAGCAATGGGGCCAAGCGTGATCCGCACGTGGTAGATCAGTTCGTTTTTCAGTTTCTCGCTCGGAGTATGGCCGACACGGAGTGTCACAAATGCCTTGATCGTGTTACCCTTAAGAGCATCCGGCTTACCAATCACCGCTGCTTCTGCAACAGCCATATGCGAGACAAGCGCACTCTCGACTTCTGCTGTGCCGATATTATGGCCGGAGACTATGATGAGGTCGTCCGATCTCCCGATCACCATGATATAACCGTCTTCTCCTTTAATCGCAAGGTCGCCGACCTGGTAACAACCGGGAATGGTCTCCCAGTATTTGCGATACCGGTCGTCATTATTGTAGATCGTCCGCATCATCGATGGCCACGGCTGCCGTATAGCAAGGAATCCTCTTTTTCCCGGCTCGACACTTTTACCGTCCTTATCCACCACATCGGCTACAACGCCGGGAATGGACTTACCTACGTAACCCGGCCTCATCGGTTCGCCAAGCACCGTTGTCAGCATATGCATACCGGTCTCGGTCTGCCACCACGTATCAACAATAGGACACTTGTCCCGACCGATTACGTGATAGAACCACTCAAATGCTTCCGGGTTGAGTGGCTCGCCAACCGATCCGAGTACGCGAAGGGAGCTTAAGTTATACTTGTCAGGCCATTCTCTCCCGAGTTTCATGAACATCCGGATCGCGGTCGGGGCAGTATACAGGATATTGACCCCGTACTCTTCGACAAGTTTCCACCAGATGCCCGGGTCCGGGTAATCCGGGGTGCTCTCCGACAGAAGTATGGTAGCGCCGACAGAAAGCGGCCCGTATACAACATAGCTGTGGCCGGTGATCCAGCCGGGGTCTGCGGTACACCAGTAGACATCGTGCTCTTTTATATCGAAGATATATTTGGTCGTGTAGTAAGCGCCGACCATGTATCCTCCGCAGGTATGTACAATCCCTTTCGGGGCTCCGGTTGTTCCGCTTGTGTAGAGAATAAAGAGAGGATCTTCCGCATCCATGACTTCCGCAGTGCAGTCCTCGTCAGAATCCGCCATCACATCATAGAAATCAAGTTCCATTTCGCTGTGCAGTTCGACCGGAGTACGCTGTTCCCGGCGCAGGACGATAAGATGCTCGACTGTCGGGGCGTTGATGATCGCTTCCTGGATAACATGCATGAGGGGGATGGCCTTGCCCCGCCGGATTGCCATATCTGCCGTGATAACAATCTTTGCCCCGGCGCCAACAATCCGCTGGTTAAGTGCCGCCGCCCCATACCCCCCGAAGACCACCGAATGAACCGCACCGATACGGGTGCATGCAAGCATGGCGATAATAAGTTCGGGAATAACCGGCATATAGATACAGACCCGGTCGCCTTTGGTGACACCGAGTTTTTTTAAGCCGTTTGCAAACCTCTGCACTTCGCGCAATAACTGACGGTATGTAAAGACCCGCTCTTCGTCAAAGTGCTCACCTTTCCAGATTAGCGCAACCTTGTTTCGCCGGTCGCCAAGCACGTGCCGGTCCAGACAGTTGTACGTAATGTTGGTCTTACCATTCAAAAACCACTTCGCGTACGGGTAATTCCACTCGCAGACCTTGTCATAAGGTTTGAACCAGTGGAGTTTCTTTGCAATATTATCCCAGAATTTGTCCGGGTCCTTTGCAAATTCATTGTATGTCCAGGTATAATCACCCATCCAGCTGTGCACCCGGTAAGAAGGATCCGGCATGTAGTATTTCGGTTCCTTTTTGGAATCTGCGCTCTTGACCATTCTCATCCTCTAATTTACATTATCAATAATGATGAATTAAAGTTAATCCTTGTGGTCGAAACAGCCAAAATCGCTTAAATTATTGTCCGTTTGCCCGATTTCGCGCGTTGCTCACATTTCAGTACATTTAAATCAGGATTCGTCAAATTTCTTATCGTATTATTAAAATCGGGATTGCGCAGGTGTCCTCATGTCCGGACCTTCCTGTTTGTGCAGTTCTCGCTAAATCTGAGGGGAGATCACTCTATGTCAGGATCTCCGTGACATGAATCGAGGTGAACGTAGTGACCCAGAAGATGCTCTCTGAAGCAGAAGGATACGACATATTGCGGAAATACGAAATCCCGGTCCCGGAGTACCAGATCGTTAAAAATGGTGAGGATGCAGCAACCGCAGCCGAAAAGATGGGATGTCCGGTTGTCATGAAGATTATCTCCCCGCAGATCGTCCACAAGAGCGATGCGGGCGGTGTGATGGTCGGTATCGGCAGCAAAAAAGCAGCCCTTGGTGCGTTCACCAGGATTATCGATAATGCGAAGGCCTACAATGCCGAAGCACAGATCGACGGTGTCATGGTTGAGCAGCAGGCAGAGCCCGGCCTTGAACTGATCATCGGAGGGAAAGTTGACCCGGCATTTGGCAAAGTGATCACCTTTGGCATGGGCGGTACGATGGTCGAGCTCATGAAGGACATCACCCTGCGTATCCTGCCGGTAACCGAAGAGGAGATCCGCCAGATGATCCATGAGATCAACGCGTACCCGCTCATCGCCGGGTACCGTGGCTCAAAACCCCGTGACGAGGATGCCCTTGTACGGATCATTAGTAACGTCAGCCGCTTCTTTTTGGAAAATGAAAATATAGTTGAATTCGATATCAATCCGCTCCGTTTGTATGAATCCGGTGCCTGTGCGGTGGACGCCCGCGTGATAGTAACAGATACCGTGCAGAAGAAGGAAGAAAAAGAGCGCATCCCGGTGCCCATTGAATATTTCAACCCGCGTTCAGTCGCGGTGATCGGAGCTTCGCAGGACTCAAGCAAGATGGGGTACGCCGTTATGCACAACCTCCTGCATTTCCCGGGGCAGCTGTACCCGGTCAACAACAAGCGGTCCGAGATCCAGGGTCTTAAGGCATATCCCAATATCTCTGCCATCCCGGCCCCGGTAGACATGGCGGTTGTCACGGTGCCTGCCATCCATGTGCCGGCAGTCGTTGAAGAGTGCGGTGCAAAAGGAGTCCCGATGGTCGTTATCATCACGGCGGGTTTCAAGGAGATGGGTCATCAGGGCAAAGCGCTTGAGGACCGTGTCGTTGAAATTGCACGGCGTCACGGCACCCGTCTTATCGGGCCCAACTGCCTTGGCCTCATCGTCCCGCCACGGGGCATTGATACCACCTACGTTCACCAGTCGCCAAAACCGGGCAACATCGCGTTCCTCTCCCAGAGCGGAGCTATCATCAATACGGTCGTGGACTGGAGCCTTGCACAGAACCTCGGTTTCTCAAATGTCATTTCGGTCGGCAACCAGAGCGATCTTGATTTCCTCGATTATCTCCAGTACGTGGAGAAGGATCCAAAGACAAAAGCGATCATTATGTACATCGAGCAGATCAACGATGGCAAGGCATTCATGGAGGTTGTGTCGAAGGTGACGCAGTCAAAGCCGGTGATTGCCATCAAGTCCGGGTCTTCCCGCCGTGGTTCGGCAGCGGCGTCATCGCACACCGGTTCGCTTTCCGGTTCGTACGATGTCTACATGGAAGCGTTTCGAAAGTCCGGTGTCATCGCGGTACACACGCTGACCGGTGCGTTCCTCGCGGCACGGATGCTTGCCCACCCCAAGAGATACCCCAAGGGCAAACGTGCGGTTGTCATTACAAACGCCGGTGGTTTTGCGGTGCTCTCATCCGATTACGCGGAGCGGTACGGTATCGAGCTTGTTGACCTTCCAAAGAATGTCATCGATGAACTCAACGATTTCCTCCCCGAGTTCTGGAACAAGGGTAACCCCATCGATCTTTTGGGTGATGCGACCGAGAAACGGTTTGAAAAGACGTTTGACGTGCTGATAAAACACGGAGACCTCTGGGACATCGCGTTTATTGTCCAGTTCCCCAACCTTGTCCTGACTTCAGAACAGCTGGCACGGCAAATCCTGCGGTTCTCTGAAAAGACCGAGAACCGGCTTATCGCAACAATGCTTGGCGGCGACTCAATGAACGTCGGCCGTGAGATGCTCAAAGAACACGATATCCCCAGTTTCGACGAACTCGATTTCACCTACCGCGTCGTAGGCCGCGTGCTCTGGCAGAAATTCCGGGTCAAGGCACCGGGACTGCTGTAAATTTCCTTTATTCTTTTTTAAACCCATTTTGTTACCCTGTATTCTTGAGATAATAACCAGTTTTCCGGGCAGCCCTTTTTTTAGGCAATTACAACATTGAACCCGAATTTTTCCGGAAAAGAAAAACCGGCCCACCCCCCATCACCCCCTCCTTTGCGGACAAGGGGGGAGGGGGTATACCCCCTGTTGAGGGAACACATGGTGGGGGGGTAGGGCCCCTCCTCCAAGTCTTCCGGTTGCGAACCCCTCTCTTTTTGCATGAACGTTTCCTGCATTTCGCGTGGGACCTTCGTCGAGTGGATGAGGCTTTTCCGGAATTTTTGAAATATTGGTGGCCCCCTCCTTTGATCCCGGAGGGGGTGGGGGTAGGCCCCCACTTTGCCCAACACAAGGGGAGGGGGGTGATCCCCTGTTTGCCCGGCACATGGGTGGGGGGTATACCCCCTCCTATGTTTCAGATCAGGGTGTATGGGCCGGGACGAATGGTCCTGGAAACAGACTTGTGGTGTGAACGTCCGGTTGTGGGATTGGATTACAAAACGGGTTTTTCATCGTTCCGGTGTGAACCGGAATCGGTTCATGTCAGTTTCAACAGATCAAAAAAGAAACGTTAAATTTTATTTTGTATTTCCAAATATCAGTCGTATTCCCGCCACGTGTGACCGCACTCTGTGCATTTAAAAAAACGCACTTCGCTTTCATCAGCAGCCCTGAGCTGGCGGAGCCACCAGAAGGCAAGATTGTTTTCGCACTTAGGGCATTTTGTTTGGACCGTGGGGAGCGTTTTGATATTTTCCTTCTCGTCGTCCACTATGGTAATTTCATTTTCCGTGCGCTTCTTCTCGCGGGTCATCTGGCTGTGTTCGCTCGCTTCGATCTTACGGATATACCCGCACTTGCGGCATTTAAGCTGACCCCCGGAAGACATAAGCAGGGATTTACATTCTGGACAAAACATCGGATAACAATATGGGTCATGCTACAACATTAAACTGATTATCATGATTCTGTTGCCCGGGAGTCGCAGGCCGGCGTTTGCAGAACAGCATTGGATCAGTATTCGTTGTCCGGCGAAAATGACAAGAGAGAATCCTTTTTCTGATAAAGTGTGAATATATCTATGATGATCGAGTATCTCGTCCTGATATCCTGTATTGGATTTCTGGCATTCCTGGTACCCGGTCGCCACCGGAAATATGCAGCTATTGTCGGCTGGGTTTTTATTGTCCTTTTCCTTTTCGGGACACTACCAGAGTATTTTGCCGAAAATAATTTACTCTATCCCGTCATGGCAGCGCTTTCGGTGCCGTTCCTGTATGTCACAATAAAATACCTGCTTCTTGAGGATACCCGCGTTATGAATTTGTCACGGGCTGCTGCCGTGGCATTTTTGATCTACGCGCCGTTTGAGTATATTCCAGCGGTCGGCGACTGGCTTATTTCACTTGTAGTGGGACAGGTAGTCTGGCTGCTTCATCTCTTAAATTACCCGGTCAGCCTTGAGGCATGGAACATTATCGCACAACACGGTTTCCGGGTCGAGATCATTCTCGCCTGCACCGGCATCCAGAGCATTGCGATCATGCTCGGGGTTGCCGCCGCAGTGCCGACAACGCTCCGTCAGAAAATCTATGCATTTCTGCTCGTTGCACCAACCATCTACATACTCAACCTCTTCCGGAACGCCTTTGTTATCATGGCATATACAAGCCAGTGGTTCCCTTACTGGCCGGAAATTGCCAGCAACGGCGAAATCGGATACGAGAGTTTCTTCTGGGCGCATAACGTGATCGCAGAGATTCTTGCTCTGATTATCCTGATCCTGATTGCGTATGGCCTCTTCACCCTTATCCCCCGGCTTGGTACTTTTGCCGAAGAACTGTATCAGTTATATTATGGGGAAGTCGTGAATGGATTTGGCCGGGGCAAAAACAACGGGCCGGAAAAGCCGGTGTCTTCTCCGGAACCGGTAAGTGAAACAGTGCCGCCGGTACCTGTGGTTGTACCTGATGAGCAGATGAAAGAATAGCGACTGGCAGAGTGTGCCGTGGGATAACCTTCTTTTATCATTTTCTTGCATTACACTATTGCTGTTTTGTTCTCACTGATGGCACATTGGCATAAAATCAGGGTAATTCGCGGGAGTGTTTGGGAAAATCAGGTTTCGTGTCCCAAATTTTCATAAAAAAACGTAACAGGATCTCATCATATAACGATGGTTCCCACCCCCCTGATGGGGGTTAGCACGATGCATCATAAGGTCCGCGTCCGAACAGGGCGGTTATACAAGGGTGTGTGAAGAAAATCTCTTGTTTTATCTTATGTAAAATTTTTAGACACCCTGTTAAAGTACTTGCCCCGCCGTGCCCCGTGAGGAGCTCCCTGAGCCGGGGAGCCTTCATTCAATAATCTCAATTTTAGGGGAACTGATTGGGGCAGGATTAATTTTACGTCCTTATCTATACTCTTAAACTCGCTCCCTTGTGAGAAAAAGTCAGCAAGAAAACTAAAAAAAGAACCCTCGCTCTCATCTCACGAAAGTGTCTTGTAAAGATACAGAATCCTCTGAATCGCCGAGAGGTTCGTACAGATTGCAATGATGATAACCGAGACCCAGATAAATCCGGTTAAACCTCCAAGGATCAGAACAAGGAATGTTTCCGGCCTGCCAAAGAACCCGACGCCTTCCAGCGGATCATCGATCTTACCTTCAACTTTTTCCCGGTACCCGATCTCCGCGTAGACGACCGGTTTGATGAATGTGTTCATCAGCGAGCCGGTCATGGCAAGCCCGACAATGGCGAAATCAAAGATATGTGAAACCGGCAGGATCCCGCTGACAATTGCTATGCCCGAAAGACCGATCCCGAGCAGGACAAGGGCATCCACGTATTTATCGACAATCCAGTCAAAGACCGCACCAAAATTCGTGTGGGAGTTAGTTTTTCGGGCTATGCTGCCGTCAACAAGGTCTAAAAGGGCCGAGAGAAGCAGCATGAGGGTTCCAACCAGGAACTGGCGTTCAATAAAAAGAGCCGCTGCAAGTATTCCTGCAACAAGGGCTAAAAACGAACACTGGTTCGGGGTGATACCGCACCGGACAAAAGCATCTGCAACCGGTTCAAGGTACTGTTTGAACCTTGGCCGGAGGGCAGTAATATTCATGTTGCTTAAGATAAGCATCCGAACCATTAATAGTTACGGGGAAATACCGGATGAACAGAACACACAACTTGCGTGTAATATTATTACCTGCATACAATCATCATTTTATTTACATCGCGCACCAAAATAAAAACAAGAGAGTTGAAACCTGATGGCAGAAACACCGGCCCGTCCTCATGTCTTACTGATGTCAGAGATTACTGCGGATGGCAAGCTCACCTTAAAAAAAGGTGCATCCAGCAAGATCCTGATGAAATACATGGCGCATGAAACTGAAATTCTGCTCCACGAAACAAGGGCCGCTTACGATGCGATCATGGTAGGTGCAAATACCATCCGGATCGATAACTCATTTTTAACAGTACGGCTTGTGCCAGGAAAAAGTCCAATCCGTGTCATCCCCAGCAGCATGGCAGATATCCCGCTTGATGCAAACGTGCTTGGCCCTGATGCAAAAACCATCATTGCTGTCTGTGAACAGGCCCCTGAAGACCGAATCGAAGCAATAAAGGCAAAGGGCGTGACTGTAGTTACTGCCGGGAAAAATCATGTCGACCTTCCCCTGCTCATGAAGATCCTTTATTCCGATTTTGGCGTAAAGAAACTGATGATCGAAGGCGGCCCGACTTTAAACTGGCACATGCTCCATGACAAGCTTGTCGATGAAATCCGGCTCATCCACCTGCCGTTTATTGTCGGCGGATCAGATACGCCCTCCCTTGTGGGCGGAATGCATATCAATTCAGAAGATGAGATGATCCGGTTAAATTTAAAGAAATACTACCTGTGCGGCAGCAATCTTGTTTCCGAGTTTGACGTGCTGTACTCATAAGAGTTTACCCATTATGGCAACAATCCCTCAAACATCCCCGGATTTTTCTGTGCCCGGTCCGGGACCACAGAGTTCCGGGCTGAAATGGTTTCTTGCGATTACCCTCTGTCTTATCATAGTGATTGGGATTTTTATCGCATCGTTCTACTTTACAGATAATACGTATCCCGGGGTCAGGATCATTCGGATGGAAGGTACTCTCTCAACCGGTGATTTTTTCGATGACACCGGTGTGGGAAGCGAGTACGTGGGCAACCAGCTCCGGGACGCGGCTGATGACCCGATGGTCGAAGCAATTGTTCTCCGTGTCAACAGCCCGGGCGGATCACCGGCAGCTGCGGAGGAAATTATCCGCGACCTGGAATATGCCAAGGCCAAAAAACCAGTAGTCATATCGATGGGCGATATAGCTACTTCGGCAGCATATTATGTCAGCGCCCATGGCAGCAGGATCTACGCAAACCCGGATACATTTACCGGTGGCATCGGGGTTATCTGGACATTCTCCGATATCAGCAGCTGGTTAAAACAGGAGGGTTACAACATCTCTGTCGTAAAATCCGGGGAGAGGAAGGATATGGGATCGACATCCCGTGCACTGACAGAGGATGAGCGTACGTACGCCCAGAAGATCGTAAACGAAAGTTTTGAGGAGTTTATTACGGACATTACCAGACAGCGGGTGATTGCCCGCGCTGATATTGAGGATGGCCGGGTGATCCGGGGAAGTGACGCGATAAAGATCAATCTTATTGACCAGATCGGCAACCTCAACGACGCGATTGAAGGCGCAAAACAACTGGCGGAATCACGGTAGTGATTTTTCCGGTAATTTTTTCTGATTGAATTTTTCTTGTAAAAGACACCGTTTCAAGTACGGATCTCAAAGGAATTTTTCCAAAACCCACGTTTCAGATTTCCAGCATCCGCTCGTTTTCGCGCAGCCAGTCCCGGCGTTTTTTATAATCCGGCATTGCCTGTTGTACTTTTTCCCAGAACAGGTTTGAGTGATCGGGCTGCCTCATGTGGACAAGTTCATGGACGATCACGTAATCGATCACTTCCGGCGGGGCAAGAACAAGTCGCCAGCAAAATGAGAGCGTCCCTGACGTGCTGCACGAAGCCCAGCGGCGCCGGGTATCTGAAATCCTGATCTTTTTTGGCCGGTAGTTAAGGATCGCGGCGTAACCGGCAACCCGTACCGGCATGATTTCACATGCCTTGCCGGCATACCAGACTTTCAGGAGATCACGGATTTCAGGCAGGCGGGTCTCACCAATATACAGCTTGTCGCCAAGGGTAATTCCGGCATCGCTTCCCGACAGGATGCACAGGGGGTAATCCTTCCCAAGAAATGGGAATAATTCCCCATTTAAAAAATGTCGTTTGGGCGGTACCGGACGGCTGTTTATGTCGGCTTTCTTCTTTTCGATCCATGCCTGTTTTTCATGGATGAATTTTGTGATATACGAATCCGGTGCCCGCAACGGTGCCCGAACGATTAGTGCCGCATCTTTTGTAATCTCCAAAGAGATCGTCTTCCTGCGGGAACGGATTATTTTGTCGGGCTGAAAAGTGGCCATGGAGCACGTACGCGTTTTAGTATTTTTGGATGTCTCGGATAATGTAGGTTTTTACAGGAATTTCCTGTTACATCAGTACCCGGGTTACGACACCATGGATCTTTTCCGGGGGCAGCGCATAATACTGGACAAAAGGCGGCGAGACTTTTTTGATGAGTCCGTAGAGTTTCCAGTAGATCCTGTCGCTGATGATATTTTCGATACCATAAAAGATCGTCTTCTCTTCAATTCCCTGTGCACGGAGCAACGGGATAATATCGATGATTTCCATGTACCCGCACCGTATCGTAAACACGTGGAGGCCGGGTCCGAGGTTTGTGTCAAAATCCGTTTTTACGCCGAACGGGTTATCGGTAATCTGGATGGAGACAAAAATGTTGTTCTCGTAGATAATCTCGTTCTGGAAGAAGATCTGCCCTATATATGCCGAAACCTGCGATACATGGCTCGTGAAATAGAGCGCGGTGCCCCGGATTTTGGGGAGAGTCGTATAGGCTTCAGTATATTTTATCAAAAATTCGGCAATGGGCTGTGGCCGGAGCATCACGTGGAGCCGTTCCTGTCCCTTGATATATGCAAAAATCACAATCATCGGGATTGCTGCCATAAAGAGAGACCAGTATGCCCCGGACGGGATTTTTACAAACGTTGAGAGCAGGAACAGTATGTCAATGACAAGAAGGACGGAACAGATTACTGCCTTGAGTGCATCGGCCCGCATGATAAAAATCACAAGCATCAGGATTACCGAAATAAGCATTGTGCCCGAGACTGCAAGTCCATAGGCAGAGGAGAGGTTCTCTGAAGTCTGGAACCCGAACATCACGATGAGTACGGCAAACAGGAGGATCCAGTTAATCGTATCGATGTATATCTGGGAACGCAGTTCGGCTGAAGTATAATCGATCTTCATCCTTGGAAGGAGACGCGTGTTCATAGCCTGGTACACAATCGAGAATACTCCGCTTATCATTGCCTGTGACGCAATTACCGTGGCGCAGATGCTTAAGACAAGGAACGGGATGTAAACCAGGGGGAATATCGAATTGACCATCGAGAACAAAACGTTGTGCGTGTAGCCGCCGGCAATAACGTATGCACCCTGTCCGAGATAGCTGAGCACGAGCGCGGGAAAGATACAGTACCAGCCGGTTACTATCGGTTCGCGACCGAGATGACCCATATCAGCATAGAGCGCTTCGCCCCCGGTTACGCAGAGGATTACTGCGGACATGACAAAGAACGATGTAATGCCGTTTTCCATCACAAATGCAAGGGCATACGTAGGGCTGATTGCAAGAAGGACCTGCGGTGCTGCAAGGATCGCAATTGCACCGGTAACGCCAAGTGCGAGGAACCAGACAAGCATGACCGGTCCAAACATCCACGCAACTTTTTCCGTCCCCTTTTTCTGGATTACAAAAAGGGCGATGGCAATAAGGGCGGCGATAAGCATGATCCCACTAGTGCCGATACCCTCATACCCGGGGATGAGGCTGATCCCTTCAACTGCCGAGAGTATGCTGATTGCCGGAGTAATAATTCCGTCCCCGATAAAAAGCGCGATGCCGATAATTGTCAGGACCGTAACTGCTGAAAGGGCGATCCCCGGTTTTAAAAGGGTCGATATGATCCCGCGAAGCACAAGTGTGCCCCCTTCACCTTTGGTCCCAAGCGACATCGCGATCCAGACATACTGGACCGTGATGATGGTAAAGAGGGTCCAAATCACAAGCGAGATAATCCCGAGGATATTTCCTGTTGTCGGGAGAAGAAAAAGCAGGATTGCCCCGACGGTATAAATGGGGCTTGTTCCAATATCTCCAAAGACCAGTCCGAGGGATTTTATTACTTTGGACTGGTCTTCACGCAAAACAGGCATCGTAATGAACTGGAAAAGAAGAAATTAAAACCTTTGTGATTTTCAATTACGTTCCCACGTTTACTCCATAATATGCAATACCTGTATTATTTAACCCGGAGTTGAGAGTAGTCAATGCAAAGAAACGCTAAACACAACAAAATGACTCTTGAACCCGGGCAAACCCTAAGCCCGGTTCAAACCGGCGTAAATTATTCAAAACAGGAAGAAAACGACCAATATCCTTATAATTAATATAGTTGCACATTCGCCAAGAATCACGATTTTGCGAATATTTTGTAATTGTGTATTTTCTTATTTGAAATTTCCTTTGCACTAAAAGAATAAAACAGGTCATTCGCAATGGGGATACTAACAATCAGTATCAGTTTTTTTGAATGTTCATATTTCATAATCATTATAACATACAATTAAATTTATAATTTTTAAAGGGGATGTATGTCTGGTCCTAAGACAGTCAGAACTATTCGCCGGAATAGCCACAAACATATCAACGGGTAATTTCACATTTCTCATTCTTAGGATCCGGATGTCATAGCTATGGCGTTTTGAAAAATAATAATGTGGTGAGATGTTCTGATTGCAAATGTCCTGAAAAAAACTGAATGAAGAGGAAAGGTGAGCAAGAATGAGCAATAATCCACGAATAATATTGGGAATAACCCTGCTTGTGCTGCTTGTGGGGTGTGCCACAGCAGCACCCTTTGCATATATTCCACACATGTGTAATGGGAAAGTAATGGTAATTGACACTGCTACAGACACTGTTGTTGCCACGATACCTGCACAGCAGGGTCCTTTGGGAGCAGCTGTCAATCCGTCCGGAACAAGAGTATACGTGACGAACTGTGGCAGCAAAACTGTATCAGTGATTGATACTGCGACAAACACTATTATCGACACGATACCGGTTGGATTCGAACCTGAAGGTATAGCGGTTAATCCGACAGGAACAAGAGTGTATGTCGCAAACCGGGCCGGTAGATCAGTGTCAGTGATTGACACTGCTACAGACACTGTTGTCGCCACGATTGGGGTAGGCTCAGGGCCTTTGGGTATAGCCGTCAACCCGTCCGGAACAAGAGTATACATCGCTAATACCTACGGCAACACTATATCGGTGATTGACACTGCGAAAAATTCCGTTACAGCGACCGTAACTGTAGGAGACAACCCCTTTGGATTGGCGATAAATCCGGCGGGAACAAGGGTATACGTTGCAAACCGGGTCAGCAACACTGTATCTGTGATTGACACTGCTAAAAATACCGTAATAGCCACGATAAACGTAGGAACTAATCCTCATGGATTGGCGATAAATCCGGCGGGAACAAGGGTATACGTCGCAAACTATGTGGCAGACCATGTATATGGCACGGTATCTGTAATTGACACTGCAACAAATACCGTTATAGCAACGGTGAATGTGGGAATCTCACCCTATGGAATAGATGTTAATCCGGCGGGAACAAAAGTATACGTGACAGACCATTACAGCGATAAGGTGTCGGTGATTGACACTGATAAGAACACCGTTATAACGTCAGTAACTGTATTAATTTCTCCTGTGGCTTTTGGTAAATTTATAGGTCCGGCGACTGCCCCGGCAACTATGACACTTCTCCTGACACCAGTAACTGCAACAACCCCGAAAGGAACACCATACACCCTTACTGCGACAGCAAGGGATGCCGGTAATAATCTGGTTAAGGGAATAGTCGTGAATTTTGCCGTTACAACCGGCCCGGGTGGAGGCACAACAGGCACGTCAACAACTGATGATAAGGGCAAAGCACTCTTTACGTACACAAGTACTACTGCGGGGACCGATACGATTGTCGCAAACTTTGTTGATCCGACATTTGGGACAATCACTTCGAACACGGCAAGCAACATATGGAACGAAGGTTCAGTTGTAGATTTCATTACAAATGTAAGTACCGGCAATGCTCCATTATCTGTAAAATTTACAGATACATCGCCGATAATTCCAGTAACGTCGAACGAGGCACTTGGGGATATTACCTGGTTTGACACATCTGCTGCTTCCTGTATGGTATCAAACGAGGCTCCAAGAGTCGTCTTTATCCCCAGTGCAAATAACCTCAATGCTCCACGACCTGTAAAAATTCTGGACACCTCCTTGACAAGTCCGACAATGTGGAACTGGTCATTTGGAGATGGTACGTGGTTTAACACTACTGATGAAAATCTCAAAAATCCAATATACACCTATACCGTTCCAGGTACCTACATAGCACAATTAACCCTATGCAACAATGGCCTTTGCAATACTACGGTTCCTGGTAAAACAATAACCGTGAAAGCATCCGGTAATTCACTTCCCACGGTAAAATTCGTGACAAATGTCAGCAGCGGGTATGCACCTCTGACAGTCGGGTTTGCAGACGGATCCAGCGGCAATCCTAATATGTGGAACTGGTCGTTTGGAGATGGTACCTGGTTTAATACCACAACGGTTACCCTGAAGAACCCGAAACATACATATACGTCAGCAGGAACTTATCCGGTAAAACTGATTGTCTGTAACGCTTTCGGATGTAACACAATCGCTCCGGATAAGACCATTACGGTCAATCTGCTTCCCCTGCCATCAGTGAACTATATTGCAACGCCGGGTACTGGCAATGCACCTCTGACAGTCGGTTTTACAGATGGATCCAGCGGCAATCCTGATATGTGGAACTGGTCGTTTGGAGATGGGACCTGGTTTAATACCACAACAGCCAGCCTTAAGAATCCGACATATACCTATACGTCAGCAGGGACTTATCAGGTAAAACTGATTGCATGTAACGCTGTTGGGTGCAACACAACCGGGCCTGTTAAGACCATTACAGTTAATCTGCTTCCCCAGCCATCAGTGAACTTTGCTGCAAACATAAGTTCTGGCTATGCACCACTAACAGTCGGGTTTATAGATGGATCCAGCGGCAATCCTGATATGTGGAACTGGTCGTTTGGAGACGGTACCTGGTTTAATACCACAACAGCCAGCCTCAGGAATCCGACATATACGTATACGTCAGCAGGAACTTATCCGGTAAAACTGGTTGCCTGTAACGCTGCCGGATGTAACACAACCGGGCTTGTTAAGCCCGTTACCGTCAGCCTTCTTACTCGGCCAACAGTGAACTTTATTGCAACCCCGGGTACTGGCTATGCGCCTTTAACAGTAGGGTTTATAGATGGATCCAGCGGCAATCCGGATACGTGGAACTGGTGGTTTGGAGACGGTACCTGGTTTAATACCACAACAGCCAGCCTCAGGAATCCGACATATACGTATACGTCAGCAGGAACTTATCAGGTAAAACTGATTGCCTGTAACGCTGCCGGATGTGATACCTCCGCTACGGCCAAGACCATTACGGTTAATCTTCTTAATCCGCCATCAGTGAGCTTTGCCGCAAATATAAGTTCTGGAAATGCTCCGCTTACTGTTTTGTTTGTAGATGCATCAAATGGCCACCCGAATATGTGGAACTGGTCGTTTGGAGATGGCACCTGGTTTAATACCACAACCGCCAGCCTCAGGAATCCGGCATATACGTATACGTCAGCAGGAACTTATCAGGTAAAACTGATTGCCTGTAACGCTGCCGGATGTGATACCTCCGCTATGGCTAAGACCATTACGGTAAGTTAAGGGAAAAATGGTTTTCCTTACTTTTTTATAATGCTGTTAAAACCTGCAGGGCAAATTTGGTCTTCAGCCAACCTGATTAAAGCTCACGGATTGTAAAAATGGTGATATTACAGATATTATTGTCAGACAAGACAAAAAAGTGTCAAAGAAAATATGCGTTACTTTGTTGATTGAAAAATAAAAACAAAAAAAACCTGTCCATTATCTGTCTATCTCCAAAAACAATGGAACCCGATAAGGACCATACCATTCCCGACTATCCGGTGACTTCAGGGGGATACAGAAAAAGGTTAATCCCCGCCTAAACTAAAGAAAAATTGCGATGCAAAAAACAACAGGAAATAAACCAATACCCAAAAATGAGCCCGATTTCAGATACAAGCAGTGCCTCATCTTACGAAACGACGTAAAGATGAGTTGCGGGAAGAAATGCGCACAGGCAGCTCATGCGTCAATCGGGGCATTTGAGAATGCGGACAAGACACTGCGCAAGGCATGGCAGGCCGAAGGGCAGAAAAAAGTTGTGTTAAAGGCTGACAGCGAGCGGGCACTTTTTGAGATTAAAGTGATTGCAGAACGGGCCGGGATTTCCACATCGCTGATCCAGGATGCCGGTATGACCGAGATCCCGCCCGGCACTATTACTGCCCTTGGGCTTGGGCCGGCAAAATCCGAAGACCTCGACAGGATCACCGGGACGTTGTCGCTCTTATGATGGAAACTCCGTTTACGCTCGAACGCGAGCTCGGCATGCAATTTTATGCAACCGATACACAGGGAATTGGCGGAACACTCCGTACCGTGCCGGAAGATTTCAGGGTTGACGAGATCCCCCCGTCCGGAAAAAGCCAGTCCGCCGGCCCGTACCTGATCTGCCGGCTCACAAAGAACAACTGGGAGCTTCAGCATGCGGTAAAAGAGATCGCCCGCCGGCTCAATATCAGCCACCGGAGGATCGGCTGGGCCGGGACAAAAGACAAGAATGCAGTCACTACCCAGTTTATCTCGCTTTACAAGGTAACACCGGAAGAGATCGCAAAGTTCTCCTTAAAGGATATCGTTCTTGAACCGGTCGGGCAGTCAAACGAGCAGCTCTCGCTTGGCGATCTGTCGGGAAACCAGTTTGATATCTGTATCCGGGATGCCGACCCAAAAGACCTGGCCGGGCGGGTTGAAGAGGTGACAAAAACCGCTTCACTGGCACTGCCCAACTATTTCGGGCTCCAGCGTTTCGGCGTAATCCGCCCGCTGACGCACCGAATCGGCGAACTGATCCTGCACCGGGATTACGAACAGGCAGTCATGATGTACGTGGGACATGCATTCCCCCATGAACCGGAAAAGGTAAAAGTTGTAAGGACTCTTTTTGCAGAGAGCCGCGACCCGCTTGCCGCTCTAAAGGAAATGCCACCCCAGATGTCATTTGAGCGTTCAATGCTTTCCTATCTTCACTCTCATCCGGGAGATTATGCCGGGGCGCTCCAGCAGCTGCCGCCGAAACTTTTATCGATGTTTGTCTCTGCATTCCAGTCGTACCTTTTCAACTGCGCACTATCGCAGCGGCTTCGTGAAGGCCACACGCTCCTTGACCCGGTACCAGGAGACCGGTTGATCTTTACAAACGGCCGGACCGATGCGGTGACGGAGGCAAACCTTTCAGCCGTTAAGATCCATCTTGCCAGAGGCCGGTGCAGCATTGCGCTATTCATGCCGGGCAAAGATGAGATGGATGCAGTAACCGGAAATGACGCCATCCGTGCCATTCTTGCAGATATGCAAATCACCGCAGAGGATTTCCGCGAGGCCTCTTCATTTGTAAAAACAAAATTTGACGGGGCATGGCGCCCGGTTTCTTTAAAGACCTCGATTGATGCATCTGTAGACTGGACAACCGTCCGCCTGAAATTTACGCTTCCGCCCGGACATTACGCCACAACGGTCTGCCGGGAATACATGAAGGCCGACCCGATCCGGATGGTTTGAATTTTTTTATCCGGAAAACTCCCCATTTGCGGGAGTCAATATTTCCGGATTTTTTTGAAATAAAGGCAGTTGGTTCCATGTTGTCTTTCCCACGCAGTTTCAGGTAAAAACAACAGATCATCTCAATATAATATCTTTGATTAATCATAATCCAAGGGAATTTGTAAAAATGGCTCATGTGCTGGTATCACCGTTGAACTGGGGGCTCGGCCATGCTACGCGCGACATCCCGGTAATCCGGACGATGCTTGCACACGGTCATGAAGTTACAATTGCCGGGTGCGGCGGTTCCCTGTCAGCCCTTAAACAGGAGTTTCCGGATTGCCGGTCCGTTGAGCTGCCGGATTATCCCGTTCCGTACAGTTCCGGGAGCCTGTTTATCCCGAAATTCTGTGCGTCGTTTCCCTTTATGTTTCATGGGATGGTACAGGAACATTCGGCGCTTGAGAAAATCCTTTCCAGGGAGCGGTACGATCTGGTCATCAGCGACAACCGGCTGGGGGTATTCTCCAATAAAGTGCCGTCACTCTTTGTGTCGCACCAGCTCCACTATCATATGCCGCTTGTGTATTGGCCGGCAGAGATCCTTGCCATTCCGGTTAACCGGTTTTTTCATGAACGATATGACCGGATTGTCGTGCCTGACAATCCCCCGGGCCCGCTCTCACTTGCCGGCAAGCTTTCCCGGCCTGATACACAGTTAGCATGGGAACGGATTTTTTTCTCCGGGATCCTCACAGATACCCGGCAGATTGCATGTACGCAGGATCTCGATTACCTTGCCGTGATTTCCGGGCCTGAACCGCAACGGACATACCTTGAAAATATATTGCTTGAAAAAATGGACGAGATACGCGGCACCGGTGTAGCGTTGCTCGGAAACCCGAAAACACCGGATTTGATAAAGCGGGTCGGAAACTGGGTATGTAAGTCCTATGTCTCTACCGAAGAGAAGGCCGAACTGATGAACCGGGCAAAGTGCGTGATTTGCCGTTCCGGATATACAACGTTAATGGAACTGGCTGAGCTTGGGAAAAACCGGGCTCTTTTAATCCCGACACCCGGCCAGACCGAGCAGGAGTACCTTTCGTGGTATTACAAACAAAAGGGCTGGTATCATTCGCAGGAACAGGGTCGCATTGATCTTGCAGCCGATCTTGAAATGACCCGGCACTACCGGGGGTTCCCGAAAATGCCAAAGACCGCAGAGAACATAAAAAAGCTTTACGATGATCTGCTGGCGGGGTATCTTGAATGAGGTGCGGTGATGGATGACCTTATCATTTCCGGTATTGTTGCCCTTGTGGTCTTTTATGCGGGAATCATAGTTGTCGCCATCGGGATCTTCAAGATTGTCGTAATAATGGCGCAGGCACTTATATTGGGTAATTACCTGTTTGTTGGAATGATTCTTGCCGGTATTGTTGCAACAGTTCTTGTCTATTTTGCCATCGGATTGTTGCTGCGAAAAACCGGAACGATCTAATTACCGGGGTATACTAATTCCTGAAATCTTGTACTTTTTTTATTATGCCCGGGGGAATTCCAACCGGTTTTGGGTTCCGACTGACTTGTTTTCCAGTCCTTACAACTGGAATCGATAAAAATACGCTTTGTTGGCATCCTTAAAACATCAGATACACGTTCAGGGATTATAATCTCCTGCCGCTAAAGCGTCATCCCGGATTATCACGGATCCGGCTTTTCAGGGTGCCTCTAGCCTGCCGGATCTTCATACAAGGAAACGATCCGCAAGTTAAAAGGATTCTATTAGCGCAGTTTTGCCCCTTCGGTGTAAAATATTAAAAAAGAAGCCCAAATCGCGCGATTTAATTCCATTTCCGCAGGTGTTTTTAATGAATTCCGCATGTTTTCGGGCGTCCAAAAAAACAGCGCATAGAAATATCGCCAGAATCAGCCCCCGATTGCCAAACAGGGGGCCATTTTGCAAAACCGGTTTTCCCTACAGGAATAATACTTTCCGCGAGGCGTTTCATCTGACAAAGCGTCCCGACAGTGGGGAGTCGGGAGAGGATTCCCTATGAAAATCATGTGAAATTTAAGGATGTGGTAATAGATCTGATACAATCTTTTTCTGGTTTTTAGGGTGGCGGTATGAACCGGATAGGGTCATTTCCGTTTCAAATGAGCCGTAATTTTTCTTAAAACGGCAATAACAATATATATTCTTTGACGGGAATATCCTCTTACTGGAGAGGGAAAATGCAATCAGGTAAAATCAATGGAATTTTTCTTTTGGTTTTTGTTATGGCGGTCATGACCTTTTGTGTTATACCGGCATATGCAGAGAATGGCACTGTGTCTATTACGCTTCGTGGTGAAGCTGGATATAATGTAGGGGATATCATTGCTTTTGACGGGTTGAACACAGTTAGTAATATGACGGTAGTAAAGATCACCGGCCCCGGACTGCCGGCTGAAGGAGTGCCTCCATATAACCTGACTGATGTTCCGGGAACCGGTAACACTGCAGAAACTGATGCAAAAGGTCACTGGGTTTTTTACTGGTATACAAACCGTGCAACAGGTATTGAAACGATGTTAAACGGCCGGTATACCATTACAGCATACGACCGGAATCACCAGGAAATTAATGCATCATCAATCATCTCGTTAAGACAGACTGAATTTTATGCCGCGATGACTCCGAATCCGGCGGTCATGAACCAGTATGTCCAGGTTACAGGGGTAGCAGAAAAGGGAGTGAGCACAATTGAGATCGCTGTGACCGATTCTTCCGGCAAAAAGTTACACACTTTTACATCCCCTGTCACATCAGGAGGGAATTTTAATTACGGTTTCCATGTCGATATGCCCCCTGGCAGGTATACCGTAACAATCGGCAGCCCCAGTCTTGAAAACCGTATTACAAAGATGCTGATTGTTACCGAACCGGTCACGGTAACAGCAACGCCGGAAGTGACCAGCCAGACTCCGGTTACAACCTTGCCCGTTACAAACGAGACAACAGTCCCCGCCACTTCAGCCGTCACCCCGACTATTACTCAGACAGTGACTTTACAGGAAACCGGGACTCTTATAATTTCCTCAAATCCCGCAGATGCAACCGTATACCTTGATTCCGTAATGGTTGGAAAAACACCCCTGAAACTCACGTCCGTCCCGTCCGGCTCGCACCTGGTGGAAATTAAATCCCCGGGCTACCTTACGTGTTCGATTAATGTCATAATTTCTGAAAATAAACCCACAGAGATCGCACCGGAGATGGTAAAGTCATCGATTGACGTCCCACTGTCCCCGTTGACCCCCATTGCAGGTTGTATTGCAGCGGCAGTCCTGATCCTTATTAGCGGACAAAGGAAGAGATAAAAAGATAAAAAAAATTCCCTCCTGTCGGGGAAGCCTGGAATTTTTTTTAATTTTTACCACAACGTATAATGAACTAAAAATCAAATCTTTTTTGCAATCGGGGGTGTTAAAATCGCGAATAAGTTTGGTTTTATTGCACATATGCCGGATGAGCCCGGTTCTCTTGAAAGGGCTGCCGGAATTATCAAAAAATATGAGGGTAATATCAACCGCATCCAGTATGACCGGAGGATTGATCCCTGCACCGTCTTTTATGAAGTAACTGCAACAGAAGATGCCTATGCAAAAATAACAAGTGACCTTGCCGCCATCGGGTATCTCCAGATGTCATTAAAACCGGTTAGTTTCCTGAAATTTTCTGTACATCTCCCCCATACAACCGGATCGCTGTACCAGTTCCTGAGATATACAACCGAATCCGGGGCCAACATCGGATTTATTGATTTTGACGATTCCGGCAGGTACCCGGACCGGCTGACGCTCAGCCTGAATCTCGAAGATCCGGCTGCTGTTGAAAAAATGCTTGACCAGTTAAAATCGCGGTACAGGATTGAGATCCTTGAATACGATACCACGGGCAGGCATTTAGACGATACAATTTTTTACGTCCGGTTTGCACAGGAGATCCGGGAATTGATTGGCGAATCAGAGAATACGTTTCTGCTCTCGTTTTTGGCCGATACCAACCATATTGCCCAGGAACTGATGAACCATGGGAACAATCCCCGCCAGGTTTTTGACAGCGTTCTCCTCACAGGACGTACGTTGCGTGCAACAACCGGTAAAAATTTTTATGCAGATGTCCAGAAAATCCGCGTAACACCTGAGGTTGACCTGTATTGTTTCCAGTTACCCTGCGGAGGGAGTATCTACGCCCTGATGACCGCAGATGATGCCCTGATGATCGATACCGGCTACGGTATCTATCATGACGATGTCATGGCTATGTTTGCACATTACGGGCTTGGCGATGAACGCCGGTTCAGCCGGGTGATTATTTCCCACGCGGATGCCGATCACTGCGGTGCCGGTGGATTTTTCCCGGCAGGCGCCCTGATGCATACGGGAACCCAGAATATTATAAAAACAAACAACCGTGCTTATGGCTCACGGAGTGAGCATTCCGTCCTTGAGGCATTCTACACCAAGATGATCAACCTGTTTTCGCTCTTTAACCCCTCAAAGAAGATCACATGCCTGCCACCGGCAGGAGAGGAAAAATGCAGTATCTTCCCGGTTCTTGGGACGGTAAAAATCGGCGATCTTGAACTGCTCGTCCTCGAAGGACTTGGCGGACATACATACGGGCAAATCTACCTGTTTTCAGAATCCGATGGGCTGATCTTTACTGCTGATGCCGTGATCAATTTTTCCAGCCTCACACAGGAACGGGCGACGTATAGTTCACTTGCAGATTTCCTTGTAACATCGGTCAATGTTGACAGCGACCTTGCACGAAAAGAACGCAAGGCACTTCTCGAACTTATAGCAAAAACCGATCAAAAACTTGCACCTTTACAGAAACGCTGTCTGTGCTGTGGCGGACATGGCGCAGTATCATTGCTGGAAAACGGGAAACTTGTGCCGTATGGGGAAATTGTTCACTATAGTATAACTGATGCTTAACTGCACTCTTTTTTTCACAACCTGATGCGCCGTTTTATCGTATTATCAAAACAACGGTCCCCCGATCAGCAAATTCCTCTCAATTGCACGAAATTCTCATCTACTATTGCGTATATCATTCTTACGAGAAGGATGGAGAATCACAGAGTTCAGGAAATGATGCAGTTAATGGCATCAAAGATCCGGGCAATCGCAGGTCAGTTATCAGATGATGATATAGATTCATTTATTGCTGAGATCCTGAATGCCAGGAGAATTTATGTCATGGGTGCGGGCAGATCCGGGCTTGTGGCAAAAGGGTTTGCCATGCGCCTGATGCACCTTGGCCTCCAGTCGTATGTAGTCGGGGAGACCATAACACCGGCTGTCCAGAAGAGTGATGTTATTATAATTTTTTCAGGATCCGGTAAGACCAAAACCATCGCAGATTTAGCCGAGACTGCAAAAGAGATCGGTGCACATATCTGCCTTATTACATCGAATGCAGATTCCCGTATTGGGAAAATTGCTGACTGTAATGTCATTATCGAGCACCAGCGCGACAATATTGAAGATGATGCAGCAGAATTCGAGATTCGTCAGCTCCTTGGCGATCACAAGTCGTTTGCACCGCTCGGGACGCTCTTTGAGACTGCGTCGCTGGTATTTTCCGATGCAGTGATTTCACGACTCATGGAGATCACAAAGACTGACGAATCAGCGCTTAAGAACCGTCATGCAAACATTGAATGATAAAAAAGTGTGGAGATAGAGTTATGGCTGAACAGTTTTCGCCCCGGGTAAAAGGAATTGAAATTTCAGGAATTCGGAAAATTTTTGAGGCCGCAGGTCCGGATTCGATAAATCTTGGTCTTGGCCAGCCGGATTTTGACACGCCGCAGCACATCAAGGATGCAGCGATTGCGGCGATCCAGTCCGGTAAGACCGGATATACCAGCAACACGGGGATACCGGAACTCAGGGATGCCATCAGCGCCAAGTTTAAAAAAGAAAACGAGGTCGCGTATTCTCCTGACCAGATCATTGTTACTGCCGGTGCAAGCGAGGCTCTCCATATTGTTATGCAGGCTCTTGTAGGGGAAGGTGACCGGGTCCTTCTTGCCGACCCGGGGTTTGTTTCCTATGCAGCACTTGCAACGCTTGCCGGGGGACGGCCGGTTGGAGTCCCGCTGGATGAGACCTTCCATATCAATGTGGATAAGGCACAGGAACTCATGAAAGGCGCTCGGCTGTTTGTCCTCAACTCCCCGTCAAACCCGACCGGGGCTGTCGAGAGCAAAGAATCGATTAAGGCGCTTGTCGAGTATGCACATGATGCCGGGGTCACCATAGTCAGCGATGAAGTATACGAGCATTTCATTTACGGCAAGAAACACTGGAGTGCAGCCCGGTTTGGCGACAATGTGGTTACAATCAATGCGGCAAGTAAGACCTATGCAATGACCGGCTGGCGGCTCGGTTATCTTGCAGCCTCCTCTGAAATTGTCGGCCAGTGCCTCAAGGTCCACCAGTACTGCCAGGCCTGCGCAACATCAATCTCCCAGTACGCGGCATTTGCCGCATATATTGGTGACCAGTCCCCGGTTGCAAAGATGCGCACGGAATACCAGGCACGGCGCGACCTGCTTGTCAAGGGTCTTTCCGAACTGGGCTTTTCATTCCCGGTTCCAGAAGGTGCGTTTTATGCATTTGTCCCGATGAAACCGGCGCTTGTCCAGAAGATTATCGACCGTGGCGTAATCCTGACACCGGGATCAGCGTTTGGCGCAAATGCTCCGGATTATGCCCGCATGAGTTATGCCGCATCCCGTGACAATCTCAAGCGAGCTCTTGATAGGATCAAAAAAGCAACAGGTGAATAATATGGTAAAAGAACTTTTACAGAAATTATCAAATGCCCACGGTGTTTCGGGCAGCGAAGGCAGCGTTTTTGCCGTCATAAAAAAAGAACTAAAAGGTTATGTCGATGAGATTTCCGAAGATCCGATGGGCAATCTTATAGCCGTTAAGCACGGGAACAAGTCAAAAGTGATGCTTGCAGCCCATATGGATGAGATCGGGCTCATGGTAAAATATATCGATGACAAGGGTTTCCTTCGTTTTGTTACGCTAGGCGGCTGGTATGCGCCGACGCTCTATAACCAGCGCGTTATTGTTCACGGGACAAAAGGAGACCTGTATGGTGTTATCGGCGGTAAACCCCCGCATATGATGGACGAGGAAGACCGCAAGAAAAGTGTCAAGACCGACGATATGTTCATCGATGTCGGTGCACAGAACAAGGATGAAATTGCAGGACTGGGTATCGAGATCGGCACACCTATTACGATTGACCGGGAATTTGCCGAGCTGGCCAACAACCGGGTGACAGGAAAGGCATTCGATAACCGTGCCGGTGTCGCAATGCTCATAAAAACCATGCAGAAGATGAAGTCCCCCTTCACGGTCTATGCAGTTTTTACCGTGCAGGAAGAGGTCGGGCTTAAAGGAGCAAAGACCAGTGCATTTACCATTAATCCTGACTGGGCTGTTGCGACAGATGTAACAATCCCCGGCGATCATCCGGGTATCGAAATGAAAGATGCCGCAGTTGAGATGGGAAAAGGACCTGTCATTACGATTGTTGACAGCAGCGGGCGTGGCCTGATTGCGAGCCGGAAGGTTGTCCAGTGGCTGAAAAAAGCTGCCGAGGCACAGGATATCCCGGTGCAGTTTGAAGTGGGTACCGGGGGAACTACTGATGCGACATCCATTCACCTGACACGGGGCGGGATCCCGAGTACCACGATCAGCCCGCCAGCCCGGTACATCCATTCCCCGGTAGAAGTCATGGATATCCGTGATATCGAGGGTGGGGTCAACCTGCTTGTTGCTGCGCTGAAAACAAAACCGGCGCTATAACATTTCTTTTTTTTGGATACTCCTCAGGTTTCATTCTGTAGTATTCCGTTCAGAGTCTAATACACCCAATCCTCCAGAAAAATGGCTTTACGGATACGTGAATAAGTGTGGGGTGTTCTGATAAATTGACGGTTAATAATGATTTTTTGAAGGCGAAGAATTGTGATCAACCGCCAACCTGTCCGAACACATCAAAGTGTATATAATAGTTTATATAAAAAATTGCTGATTTTGTTTTAGCGTTTTTTATAGTAGAGCCAAATAAAAACCGTTCAGATTACGATCAGACAAATGTCACAATTCCTATGAGGAGCCGGCTGGCCACTGCATAGATAAACGGCGTATCCCATGTAAGCGGCAAATACGCTTCGGCAAGTGTCGTGGCAAGCGGGGATTTATCATATACTCATACTGGCCAAGGATGATCGGCAGAAAAAGGTGGCAAAATGGTTAATCTTCCGGGTGAAATTCACCTTTACGCCCTGGTTCTGGACCATTTCACCAGTGTAGTTGAAGAGCCCGAACAGGATTGATACAAGCACGAACTGGTGGAGGAAAAAACCTGATAAATTTTCATTAGGGTAATATGCTATTTTAACACCTAAATCCAAGAAGGATTTACGGAGTGAAAAA
>DAOQAA010000007.1:0-53694 GCA_035353675.1 Methanoregula sp.
ACATAATGGTATCATATACCGTCATCATCGAAACCGGGAAACGCAACTGTTCTGCGTACTGCCCGGATCTTCCCGGGGTAATTGCTACCGGGCGCACCCAGGAAGAGACCTTTGAGAATATGAAATCTGCAATAAAGTTTCATCTTGAAGGACTGCTGGAAGACAATCAGGAGATTCCGAACCCGGTATCAAAAGCGAAAACCATACGTATTTCCCGCAAACACCTCTGCGATACCGTGCCGGCATAATCTTTTTTCCGTAGGTTTGCAAAAAAAAGAGGGTTTATTCTGGTCGCAGTACCGGATGAAACGGCCTGTTCAGATCGTGCTTCCAGATTTCTTCCGGTTTTTTTGCTTTTTTACCGTTGCCCGGCTTTCGGCACTATCAGGAGGTGCACCAGTAGTATAGGTTCAATTTTGTTCCATGCGATACATTTTTGAACCCGTTGGGGATCATCATCCTCTTCACACCACCATAAGAAACACCGCATAAATCCCAACCTGAATCAAAGTAAGCGGCACCCCGATCTCCGCGAACTCCCAAAACGTCACCGTTTCCCCCCGGGATTCCGCCTGCTGGATAATGATCACATTGCTGGCAGCGCCTAGGATCGTCAGGTTGCCGGCAATTGTGCTCCCGGCGGCAAGAGCCATGAGCTGTGCGGTTGTTCCCCCGGCCTGCATGATCAGCGGCTGGAACAGCGCGACAAACGGCACATTCGAAATGAACTGGCTGATGACAACGCTCGTTGCAAGAATCGCAGGAACGGACGTCACGCCCGCGACCCCGGCAAGTGACTGGAAAAAGCCGGTCTCCCAGACAGCTTCCATTAAAACAAACATCGCGGCAAAGAAAACGAGCGTACACCAGTCAATTGATTTTATCACTGCGACCCGTTGCGTCGAGAAGATAATAATGGGAAGTGCCGCTACAAGCCCGATCAGCGGCAGGGGAAGGGTGATTGCACCGGTTACAAGCGACACGACAATGTTTGTCATTGCAAGTCCGATGAGGATCGCAAGCGAGCACTTGACAATCCGGGTGAGTCCGGGATCCGGCTGAACAACCGGGGCCGGTTCGCAGACATGGCCGGCTGATTCCCATGTTTTACGGTAAAACACCCGGAGCACCAGCCATACAGCGGCAAGGCTCACGAGTGTCGGGACAAGCAGCCAGATCGCAAACGTGACAAATGGTGCAGCCATCCCGCTGTTTACGGCGACCAGCAGGTTCTGCGGATTACCTATCGGGCTTGCAACGCTGCCGGTCGTGATCGCAAACGCGAGGGCAAGAAGCAGCATTTTTTTTGGGAGCCCGCACCGGGTTGCAAGGCCGAGGACAAGCGGCGTCCCGATGATCGCGAGCGTATCGTTCATCAGGAGTGCGGAGAGTATCCCGAAGGCAAAGATTACAACAAAGATGAGCTCGCCCTGTGTACGGGCATGCCGGAAGACACGGTGGAAAATGACGTCAAGGTAGCCGCTCCTGACAAGGGCTTCCCCCACGACAAACATGCCGAATAAAAAGACCATCACATCGATGTTTATCGCAGTAAGGGCGTCAACTGGGGCGATCTGGCCCGTGACGAGGACCGCCACTGCTCCGCCAAGCATGATCTGCCAGATCCTGAGCGTGAACCTGCCTACCTGCCGCACGGCAATCAGGATAAAGACGGCGGCAAGTACGATGAGTGCGATATACGTGAAGGATTATTTTCAAAATCAAGGCTGATGAGGTTTGGCATCCGGTACGATATCCGGATACAGGCATTAAACGACATCGTGATAAGTGTCCAGTCCCTGCATTGGGACTTGTAACGCCGGGGGGTTTGATTTTTTTATTTTGTTTTTTACACAAGCAAAAAAAGAAAATAATTCAGCCCCGGTTTACCTGCCAGTGGAGAAGGATGCCGTCTTCAATTCGTACTGCGTCTGCGAGCGTGAGCCGGGCAAACTCGGTTTCCTGTGTCCAGCCCGGGCCGTCTGCAAGAGTTGGCGCATCTTTCCCGCCGATGATAATGTTCCCGATAAACGTGTAGATCTCATCAACCAGATCCGCCCGAATCATTCCCGCGATCAGTGTCCCGCCGCCTTCAAGCATTATACGCCTGATACCAATTGTGCCGAGTTCGTCAAGCACGCGGACGAGATCCACCTCGTTATCTCCGGCAACAATTACTTTTGCTTTTTTTTGCAGCGTTTCGATCTTTGACGGATCGGCACGTTTTGATACGGCTACAACCCTCAGCCCCTCTCCTTTGGTTAACACCGAAGCATCAAGGGATATCCGTGCCATGCTGTCGATAACAACCCTGACCGGGTGCTCCGGTTTCCCGCTGTTCTGCCGTTCCAGTTTGTATGCCGGGTTTTTTACCGTGAGCGAAGGATCGTCGGCAAGTACCGTCCCGATCCCGACCATCACCGCATCGCAGTCAGCCTTGAGCCGGTCAACACGTGCAAAATCTCTGGCACCGGAAATTTTTACCTGCCGGCGTTCGCGGGTTGACAGTTTCCCGTCCGCACTCATCGCCACATTGACAACAACCGAGGGGCGCATATGAATAGGGTTCTTGTTTTTGTCATTTATACCCCTCATAAACAAGAGCATTTTTAAAAAGAATACCTGCACTGGTTTTTTCAGGTTTCCCTGAATCAGATTAGGGAACGAATAAATAACAAAAAAGTGAAAAAACCTCAATATTGATGGCTGATTCATTTCTGCATATTCGGTGGTTCGCATCTGAACGCGACAACCTGTTGCGCGTTGGTATTATCGCGCTTCTGGTCACGCTCTGTACGCTGACAACCCTCGTCGCCTTTTCCCTTAATATTGATCTCATTACCACCCAGCTTTTCTTTATCCCTATCTTCTATGCAGTTTATGTGTTTCCCCAACGTGGGATCATTGTATCAGCCATATGTGCTCTTGTGTACGAAATTTCAGGGTACATTTTCCGCTATCCCGACCCGGTGGGGCTTACGGCAATTACTATCCAGGCCGTGCTCTTTGTGGGGATTGCCGGCATAATTGCGTACCTGATCGAGCGCATCCGTAACGAGGAAACATTGTACCGTGCAGTTTTTGAATACTCCCAGCTTGGCATCGTCATCTTTAGCGAGACAAATGAAGCGATACGACGCTGCAACCGGAAATTTGCCGAAATGCTCCATTTTACTGAAGCTGAACTGCAAAAGAAACCGCTTTCCGATCTCATGTATTCATCAGTAGAAAAGGAACGGTTCAGAGGGCAGATAAACCGTGAAACCGGGATTGATAATTTTGAGGTACGGCTTAAAACAAAAGACGGGTCACCCTGCTGGATGAACCTGTCGTGGAGCCGGATGAACCGCCACACCATCAACTGCACGGCGGTAAATATCAACGCAAGGAAACTTGCAGAAAAATCGGGCAGCAGCAATATGATGAAATACCGGCAGCTCACCGAGAACTCTCCGGTGGGTATCATAATCGTGCAGAACGGTGCGATCAGGTATGTCAACCCTACGTTCAGCCGGTTTATGGATATGCCTGCACGTTCCCTTTTAGGTAAAGATGTCTGCATGCTTGTCGGGGAACCTGACTGGGATTCCTGCAGGGAGCAGGTAAAGGCATGGGAAAAAAAGACGACAATTTCAACGGTCAGCATGTTTGGGTTCCGGACTGCAAAAGGAGAACTCCGGACCGCCGAATTAACTACTATACCCATCCAGCATTTCGGGAAAGCGGCAGTACTCATCAATGTGATCGATAATACGGAAAAACAGTTGCTTAAAGACAGGATCGAGAGTGATAACGAACGGCGCCGGGGGATTATGATGACGGTTGCCCACGAACTCCGGACGCCTCTCCAGCCATTATTGGGATACCTCAACCTGCTTATCGAAGACCCAAAAGAAGCCGGGCTGACAGAAGAGACCCGAAAGATCCTTGAACGCTGCCTCGCCAGTGCGGATCGCGAACGCCAGATAATTAACCTCATGCTTGACCTTTCAGTCCTTGATTCCGGAAAACTCCAGCTCGCAATAACCCGGTTTTCCCTTTCGGATCTTGTCCAAAACACAATCGATGTTCACGGATATTCCACGCAGGCAGAAATTTTTGTAAATATCCCTCCGGATACAAGCGTTGAGGCGGATGCAAACCGGATTTTTATCGTTGTGGAGTCTCTTCTCTCAAATGCGATGCGTTACTCATTTCCCCCGCGAAAAATTATTATCGATTTCCTGGCCGAAAAAGACGACCCGTTTTACCATCTTTCAATTACGGACAATGGTGTCGGGATCCCGGCAAAGGCGCTCGGTTCTATCTTTGAACCGTTCCAGCTTGCCGATGCGACAAGCCTGTCACGGCAGTTCGACCGGATTGGGCTGTCACTTGCCATAGCAAAAAAGATCATGGAAATCCATGGCGGGGATATTACGGTTCGTAGTACTCCGGGAACGGGCAGCACATTTACCCTGCACCTCCCAAAAAATGTTATAAAATAAAAACGGGTTTGCGTTGTGGAAAATATTTTCCGGCAAAATGTTATCCCGATATCATTTTTTCACGTTTGAGAAAAGCGGGATGATTTTTCCTGCCTTCTCATCGGTAATAAAGAAGACCAGTGTATCTCCCGCAAGAAGACTCATTGAAGGTTCGGGCTTGATAAATTTCATCGTTCCCCTGCGGAACCCGAATTCCCGGATCCCGAAATTATCTTTGAGTTTTAATTCGGCAATGGTCTTTCCTTCAGCCTCTGACCCGGCCTCCACTATTACTGTATGGATATGCGTTGCTTTAAAGAGCGTCTCAAAATTTTGAATTCGTTCATGCTGTTTCTGGTCAGTGCAACGGGTAAAAAGCGCAGTACCGAGGCGTTTTGACCGTTCGATGATCCGTACAAGTTCCTCTTCCGGGATCTGGTAGTGTTTTAACGCCCGCGTAAAAATTTCAAGAGCCGATTCGAACTCTTCGGAAATAACCTCGTCAGCGCCAAGATCGAGCAGGTGTTGTGCATTCCTGATATGCCGTGTCCGTGCGAGAATATGCACATTCGGGGAAAGCTGTCGTGCTGCATGGATAATGCGTGGAATGGCCTCCTCTTCAGAGACTGCTACGACAAGCGTCCGGGCCTGGTGGATGCCGGCATGTTCGAGCACTTCCTCATTTACCGCGTCACCGAAAATAAAATTCGGCCGGTACTGGGATTTTTCCTGTTGTATGATCTCCGGGTTGAGCTCGATGACCATGAAGGGGATTCCGGCAAGGGTTGCCGCACGTGCAACGCTTTTCCCGGTAATGCCGTATCCGGCGATGATAATGTGGTTCGAGAGCACTTCTGCCGGTGCGGACTCATTCGGTAAGAGTGCATTGACCTTTGGTTTCCGTGTCGGGAATATCCGGTAGATAATGTCGACAACTTTTGGTGATGCATTCATGGCAAACGGTGTAAATGCCATCGTCACAATTGCCCCGGCAAGGAAAAGCTGGTACGCAGAGGTTTGTATAATCCCGGCATCGAGACCGCTTTTCGCGAGCACAAAGGAGAATTCCCCAATCTGGGCAAGGGCAAGGCCGCAGAAGACACAGACCCGGACCGGCATCCCAAGTGCCACAGCAGAGAGAGAACCTGTGATCACCTTGACAAGGAAAATTCCGATAATTATCATGGCAACATAGCCGAAATTGTCAAAAATAATTCTTGTGTCAAGGAGCATGCCGATCGACAGGAAAAAGATCGCTGCAAAGACATCCCGGAACGGTATGATGTGGCCCAGTGCATCGATGTTATAATCTGATTCCCCGATAATCAGTCCGGCGATAAATGCGCCCAGCGTGAATGACAGCCCGGCTTCGTTTGTCAGCCATGCAATGACAACGCAGATGCTTGCTATTGTAAATAGGAAGAGTTCGCGGCTGCGCTCTTTTGCCACCCGGAAAAGCAGCTTTGGAATTGCCCAGTAACCAAGAACAATTATCGCAAGGATGATTACTGCTATCTTTGCAACCTGGAAGGGCACTGCGGAGAGATCAAAGCCATTGTTGTTTCCGGCAAGAACCGGAAGCACAAGCATCATCGGGATAATGGCGAGATCCTGGAAGATCAAAATGCCAAGAAGCGTCCTTCCCTGGACCGTATCGACCTCTCCTTTTTCCTGGAGGATCTTCATGACGATGGCCGTACTCGAGAGGGATACAATAAAACCGAAGATCAGGGCTTCGTTAAATGGCATCTGGAGGAAAACGACGACCAGGGTAATTGCAGCAATTGTTGTGCAGACCTGGACGATACCTCCGATTATGACCGCGCGCCACGAACGGAGCAAAGTCTGGAATGAGAATTCAAGACCTATGGTAAAGAGCAGGAGGATGATCCCGATCTCGCCAACCATATCAATGACTGACTGATCGGTGATGAGCGCAAAGCCAAACGGCCCGACAAGCATGCCGATTATCAGGAAGCTGACTATACTTGGCAGCTTGAACCGCTGTCCAAGCAGAAGCAGGAAAATTGAGAGAACGAGGACACAGACAACAGCAAGTATAATGTCCACAAACACATCCCCGAAAGGTAAAACTCTGTACATATTCCGCTGTGAAAATAGTTAATCGTTATGAGAAACGCTTCTGAAAGGCAGATCGCAATTTTTCATTATGGAACGCACGAAAAAATCCATTTCAGGGTGCTGTGCTGGAATGAAAATTCTTTTCCTTAATGTAAAAGATCAAAGGGTGAATCCGGGCAGATTATGCCCGGATTAGAATTGGGATGTATCCCTTTGCCTGAATGCCCCAGCCCGGATTTGAACCGGGGACAACCAGATCTTCAGTCTGGCGCTCTCCCAGTCTGAGCTACTAGGGCAGGAGTATAATGGTTTGTAGTTCTCATTAATAAATAATATGCTTCGCAACCCGGGCAAAGCCCCGACCGTTCTTATTTATGTCCTGCAATGCCAGTAATAATCCAATGCCACAATCTCCGAATAATGGGGATGATGCCGGTCTTTTTCGCGCCGTTGCCTCACGCACTGCCCACGTAGTCCACCTTACGCATAACGATCTCGATGCAGTCGGGGCGGATGCAATCCACCGGATGAAATTCGGGAAAGATGGTGTATTTACAGTCTGGAGTTCGGTGGGAAAGTTTCCGGGCCTTTTTGCCCTTATTGCGTCCTGTCCCGGGAAAGGCGACCTGTTGTCGATATCAGATCTTGGCTGCCAGCGGGATATGGGGGCCATTGCGGCGAAGGCCCGGTCAAACGGCTGGGTGATTGAGTGGCGGGACCATCACCGCTGGCGTGAGGAAGAGATTGCAGGAATAAAAAAACATATCTCCATCCTTCATATCGATACGGAAGTATGCGCAGCGGGTATCGTCGCGCACGACCTTGCACAGGATAACCCGGTGGCGACTGAGGTTGCCCGGGTTGTCTGCGATTACGATCTCTGGAAGCATGCCGATCCCCGTTCTGCCATTCTCGGTCAGGTGCTCCAGAGAAAGAAAAACCGCGAGCATGTCCGCGACTGCCTTATTGGGGGAATTTTTACAGATCCTTATATTGAGACAGAGTACGCGGAGATCAGGGCCGAGATGGACGCTATGATGGAGCGGAGCCTGAAACACGCGACATTTTCAGGAAAAAAATACCGGATCGTGTTTGCCCCGCTTTATGGATACCCGAGCGAGACCGCACATTATATCCGGGACAAGTCAAAAACCGATATTGAAGTAATCATCGGGAAAGACGGGAAGTTTTCCCTGCGGTCTGTTCCCCCGATCAGTCACCTGATTGCACGGGAGTTTGGCGGCGGGGGGCATCCGGCTGCAGCAGGAGGCTCGTTTAATTTTACAGTAGTGGAGCGGTTTACATGGTGGCTGTTTAAAAAGAGCAGGCACTTTGACGAACTTGTAAAAATCGCAGAAAAATATTAAAAACTCTTATAAAATCACTTTTTTCTAGATTCGATGCGCAATATTGGCAGTTCCAGTATATTCTGGATTGTGATCGTATGGTAAAACGTGGTGTTCTATTTACGGTTTTGCTGACCCTGATTGCGTGCAGCGTACCTGCCGTCACTGCCTCCGCCCCGGCTGGCGGACAGGGATGGCTGACCATCAACTGTAATGTTGACGGAGCATCGGTCTACGTTGATAATACCTACAAGGGCATGATCTCCGGTGGATCTCTTGACATTGAAAACGGGGCTTATGGCTCATCGTATACTGTTGAGATGGACAATTATTACCCTGCCACCGGTGATATTAATTATGTGCCGGGCGGCGAGGCCAATATTGAAATTGCCGTCACTCTCACGCCAAAACCGGCCGGCAGCGGTAAAGGGTGGATCACGGTCCACTGCGATGTTGACGGCGCCTCGGTTGCATTCGACGGCGTTAAGAAAGGGACCATTACAGACGGTATTTTTACCCTTGAGGTAAGTACCACCGGCACACCCTATACCACCTATGCGGTTTCAAAATCCGGTTATTATGCCTATACGGGATCAGTGACCATGCCGTCTGACGGTATGACAACAGACCTGTACCCGGCCTTAAACCCGATACCCGTTACTGCCATTACGACAAAAAGCGCCCCGGCCACAATATCCACACCCATTGGCGGGAGCACCGGGTGGTATAAGATCCACTGCAATGTCAATGGCGCATCGGTTTATCTGGATAATGACTACAAGGGGGTCATCTCAAACGGTGAACTCAGCGTCAAGGTGTATACAACCGGAACACCGTACTCCAAATATTTGGTAAGTGCGGACGGGTATGTGACCGTGACCGGCCCGGTTTCATCAGTCCCGGCTGCCGGTCAGACCCGGGATATTTACGTCACCCTCTATCCGGTTGTAACGACAACAACGGCGGCACCGGTCGGTTCCGGGACGGGCACCTATGCGGTGCAATGTAATGTCGATGGCGCAAAAGTATACTTTGACGATTCATACCAAGGCGTAATCTCAAACGGCGTGTTGCATGTATCAGTCTCAACGACCGGGACACCGTTTAGCACATACCGTGTCGAAAAGACCGGTTATACTTCAGTGTCCGGCGCCATCACCAAATACCCGGCCGGTGGGGAAATTTTCACAATCCAGGCAACACTTACAAAATCTGCCGTGACAACAATGGCAACGACCACATCTGTTCCAACAACACAATCCCCGCTTCCTTTGTGGGTAACTCTTGGTGCGGTTATCGGAGCGTTTGCATGTGTGTCAATTGCAGCAGGCCGGCATGAGCGCCGGTGACCTGTTAATTTTTTTTAATTCGTGATCTCTTGTGCCAATAATTTGTTTTTGAATTTTTTTTTAAAGAAAAAAAATTTCTCTCAATAAATTCGCATTTCCTGATGTGATAAACGATTAAATAAATAAGATTTTATGCAAAAAAGTTTGATAATTATTTGAACCGCATGAAAACCGGCTGCCTTTTTATTGGCTGCTTATGCATTCTTGCATTTGCAGTTATGCCTGCACAGGCGTTTACTTCCAAAACGCTTTCAATAACCCTTGATGAGTACGGGAATGCACAAGTGGATTATGAATATAAACTTACATTTGTGGAACAGGCTGCGGTGTTTGTCAATATTGCAAATCCCGCGGATGAGCTTAAAGCTGCTCTTGAGAACCATTTTCACCGGGAAGTTACGGTGACAAAGGCTGACAGTTCCTCTGTTCAGGTAAATATCCCGTCTTTTGCCGCAATCCGCAAGTACGATGGGCAGCCGGCCATGATGACCCCGGCATTCTCGTTTGCGCGTGCTGAAAATGAACTCAGGCGGTACTGGTTTGCCCCGCTCATCACTCCTGATTTATCTCCTGATGTAACGACGATTACCTTCCCGGATGGCTACCAGGTCAGGTTTGATAACCAGATCAGTTTCCCAACCGTCTGGCATGTACTGGAATAAAGTCCGGTGACAAGTGGGATGGCAGGACCGGGAAATTTAAAAAAAATTTTTAGCGATTTTTTGTCATAAAAAATCCTGAATTTTTACGATATCCCGCACAGTTAAAATTGCCCGTCCTTTTACCTTTGGAATGTGCCTTGTTTTATTCCATTGAAAGACCTGTTGAGGCAAATGAAGGGTGATTACAATAAAAGTGATTCTCCCCTGTAGCATTTTACGCAGGTATCCTGTCTAACCTGTTATGCAGTCCCCATCAGAAGACCAAATATTGAGACAATGAATCCGGCTAACGGCTGGCTGACTCCCGCAAGAGTCAGCACCGGAACTGCCTGGGTTGTCATAAACTGTAAAAAGATCCGGGTGTTGAATGGCCATTCTGAGACTTTCTGGTACTGCCCGTAGATCTTTTCAAGCGACGCGATTTGGGTCTGGATCGTTTCAAGGTCTTTGATCCTTGCCATACCGATATCCGGCGCTGCGTTCTCCGGGACATTAAGCAGTTCCTGGTTTCTCCGGTTCATAGATTCCGCAAGTTCGTCCAGATTACGGAGGATCTCTCTCTTTTTTCCCACCATCACCCGGTGAGTCTCCCACAACGGGATAAAAAATGTAATGACCGAGAAGATGACCGGGACAAGGAGCAGTATGGTAAAAATGGGTCGGTATGTCTCTGAAATTGCCACAAACCCGATTGCCGGGCCAACAGCCATCCATCCGCCAAGATAAATGCCCGGCAGTGAGATGATCAGCGCATTGATCAGGCAAAGGTTCCCTAGCGGCGCAAGACCCCCACACTGATCCGGATGGCCGGGTTGCAGTTCAAGACTGAACCGGAATGGAACCGACCGGATCTGCAGCCCGGTCACAACCAGCCGCCACGCGATAAGGCCGATTAAAAATGCGATAAATATCTCAATAACCAGCAGGAATACCTGAAATGGTTCGCCCATGAGGGGACCTTGTCTGACTGCCACAAACCACGATACTGGGAGTATCGCAAATAGTTCTGCCATCACCCACTGGAGCCTGTTATCCATCAGGGCAAAGGTATCGACAAGGAATAACGGTATCCCGTCACCGGGCACGAGAATTCCCCTGTTTCCCAGTGTCCTGAGCGCGGTGGATATGCGGTTCATGAATATTACAAAGGTAAAAAAGACAAGGATGACCGTCAGCAGGCCGGTAACAAACATAACGGTGCCGGGCCTGATTGCCCCTCCGGGAAAAAATATGATGCCAAGGATCACAAGAGAGAGGATCACTGGCACAAGGAGTATGAACGCTCCGGTATAGCGGTTGGCAAAGCCCGGGACAGAAAAAATCACCGGCCCTTTTGTTTCGGTATTTTTCCCCACTGCCCGCTGTGGTGCCTTTTCATCCGTTGTGCCTGGCATTGAACGATACCTTCACGGTATGATGGTTGAACCCGGTTATTTAAATTTTGCCAGAATTATAAAAATTGTAGGCAGAGACCCGGGAAAATCCGGTATTATGCCGGCAATAAATATGATGAGGAGGATAATGATGGATTTCCGGTATTGCGGGAGCGGGAACAATGATGATATTTTTTACGATTCCAGAAACAAAATTACAGCAAACACAGTGCCGGTTCCGTATTCCGGCGCTGCTCTGCGAGGACATCTTATGCCACCGGAACAGGAATGCCGGCAGTGCGGCCGCTGTTGCGAGAAGTGGGGGTGGGGCCAGAAAGGGATCCCTGAAGATCTCATCCCATGGATTAAGGCTGGCCGGCAGGACATCCTTGTGCATGTTGGTATTACATTTGCCGGCTGGAAGAAATGCAATGGTACAGCTATATCATTGGCCGACCTGCCCCGGGTCAGGCGTATCGATTACTGGGTCAGCCCTGAAGGCCGGGCCCTCTCGTACTGCCCGTTTTATTTCCGCGCCGGCGACGGAAAGGTATACTGCCGGATCCATGATACCAAGCCGGCAGTGTGTATCGGCTTTACGCCATGGAATGAAGTTATCAGGGACTATGCGCTGAACTGCCCGGCCTGCCGCAATACAAACCCGTGAAAGGGTACTGCTGGTTTCTGATATACCGGCAGGAGCCGGTATTCCAGGATGACAAAGAGAAAACACCGTATATGCCTGACGATTATTTTTTCATTTCGGTTTTTTCTCTAAATCGGTTCTGTATCTGTATAACAGCGAAAGGATCCGGATAAAAATCATACCCGGAATAAAAAAACTGGTTAAAAGAGTGCCGGCTGTTTAGTCCAGCGGGATAGTCTCAAGCTGGGAAACGAGTTCCCATATCCTTGTCCGTGCATGAATGGGCATGTTTGGATCGTTTGAGATTTCATCAATTTTTGAGATGGCTTCCGCAGCGCGTAAGCCCATAGCCTTTGTGTTATTTGAAAGCAGCACCCGAGTTTCATCAGCGACGCGCCGGATATTTCTTGGGATTGTGCTGTCTTCCTGAATGTGCTGCAACATCAGGATACAGTTTTCCATTGTTTTTTCTGGATTCGGCATGGTATCACCTACCAATGTACCTGTAGTTAATACGTAGAACTCGCATATATAGTTTGGATATTACGACTGACGGTGATGGTATGGCCGAGAGAAAAGACGACGAGATTATGGCAGAGTATCTCCTCAAGGGAGGAAAGATGCTTGAAAAAACCTGCCCCGAATGCGGGTGCCCGCTTTTTGAATACAAGAAAAAAACTTTTTGTGTAGTCTGCGCTGAAAAAAAACCCACTGTCCCTGTACCTGCTGCGCATGTACATCCGGCTCCGGCAGCAGTCGGGGAAGCCCAAAGAGCGCCGGAAACACTTTCGCCCATCCCTTTTAAAGCACCCGGCGCTTCCATTCCCCCGGAAGTGGAGATGCTGTCCCGTGAACTGTCAGCAACAATTCTCGTGCTCTGCCAGCGCATAAAAAAGGATGAGGACCCCGAGCGCTGCCTTGCTTACATGGATGCCATAAAAACCGGGACAGATGCGCTCGTGAACCTGCGTCAGCTGTAAGGCCGGCGGCACATATCAAAAATTTTTTGCGCGGTATTCGTTTCTATTTCTTTTACAGCGGCGGGGGAATTGTACTCCCTGAACATTGCCCGTAACCGCATTTCCGGTGACTCTGACTCAGATAACGGGATCCGGAAACGATGAAGGCACGAGCAGACACGGTACTGGTGCTGCGTAACGCGATAAATCACAAACGAAGGTATCGCACTCTAATTTCATGATATGGTTCCCCGTCTCAAGGAATCCCTCACGGAGCATGGCTGTGCAGGTTACAAAAAAGGGGGGGCTTTCTTTATCCCATGCGAGGTTTCCCACCCCCTTCGGGGGTCGCTCGGCCGCCTCGTCGGGGCCTCGCTGGGCGGATTACCGTATAAAATCTCTACTCATTGAGGCCGCCGCGGGGCGCCCTTCGGGGCGGCGGCAGGGCATCAAAAAGCATCACACAATTCTAATTTATATGTGCTAAATATCGTCTGGAGACCCTGTATTGGCTGACAGGATTCCATGCCAAAAAAGGCTCTAAAATTACCCATATTCCCTCCGGCACAACTCGAAAATCTTCGTTCCGGTCTTTTCGCCGATCCCCTTGACCGCGACCAGTTCCTCAAGGTTTGCATTCACAATCCTTTGAACGGATCCGAAATGCGCGAGAAGAAGCCGTGCATTTTTAAGACCAATATCGGGAAACGCGGAGACGATATATTCCAGTTCCTCTTTTGCCGACTTAAACGACTTGTGGGGGTGGACTTTTCTTTCGCCCCTCTCGCCCTCTTCGCGTTTTGCAATGACAAAGAGCATTTGTGCAGTGTCCTGTTCGTCGCGGGTAAAGAGAAGCGAGATCCCCATATCAATAGTAAGGGCGGAAAGCACTCCGCGAAGCGCGTTCGGGTTGATATCCCTCTCGCGGTAAATGTCCCCGCCTTCAATGACCATGACCGGCCGGGGCACTGCATCCGCAAGTGCCTTTGCCTGCCCGAGCAGGTCCCGGTTGATGAGCGTGTCCACAAAGTCCTTTGCGGTCTTACGCTCGACAAGGATACGGTCGCCAACCGCGTAGTCTCCCTGAGGCAGGCGTTCAATCCGGATCGCTGCGCCCAGTTCGGATAATTCCTCAACAACTTTTGAGGATGTTTCGCGGTCATCGACAAGGATTGCCGGACCCTGCGGCGTGAACTGTTCGATTGACGCCTGTTCGACCACTACGGGTTTTTGTTGAGAGACTGAATGGCCGCTCATCTGCCGCATGCTCTTTTGCATCTGGCGCTCTTTTGACTGGCTTACGTACCGGAACACTTCATCTGACGTGCCCTTTGTCACAAGCACGACCACCCTGCCGGCCGCAGACCTGCCGGTGCGTCCTTTGCGCTGGATTGACCGGATTTCGGATGGCACGGCTTCGTAAAAGATTACCATATCCGTTGATGGGACATCAAGGCCCTCTTCCCCGACAGAGGTTGCGACAAGTACCTTGAATTCGCCTTCCCGGAAACGGGTGAGGGCAGCGATCTGTTTTTTCTGCGAGAGACCTTTTTCTGCGTCCTTTGTTGCCTGTCCTACGAACCGTTCGCAGGCAATCCCGTTTTTTTCAAGAAAGTCCACAAGCAGCTGTACGGTGTCCCGGAATGTGGCAAAGATAATGATCCGGCTGTCAGGGTGAAGTCCGAGTTGTTCCTTTACGAGCTCAAGGACAATGGCGGGTTTGGGGTGCAGTTCGGTGGTCCAGCCAAGCGTCTGGTTAAAAAGGTCCCGGAAGACCGGGTCTTTGCCGAGGCGCTGGCTTGCCTTACTCCCCCCGGCACTCGTTCCTTCTGCAACCAGTTTTGCGATATATCCTTTGAACACCTCACTTCCTTGTGATTCGGCAAGGGTCACGGCATGCCGGAGTTTCATGCACTCCGCGTAAACCGAGGCTGCGGCATATCCCGCCGGGTCCCGGTTCTGGATCCTCTGCTGGACCTGGGCGTTGATGCCGTTCAATTCTTTCATCGAAAGGCGTTCCCTTTTCGGGACAGTAAAACCAAGTGAGGCAAGGAGCGCGAGCCGGTCGTCGATCAGGACATGTATCGCGTGGATGGCTTTTTTTAGTTCTCCCGGCAGTTCAATCTGGTGAATTTCAACGTCGCGTTCGTGGACGTACGGCCGGACATCCGGATCGTTTTCAGTCCGGTTCTCGATCTGGACGATGCCGAGGTTTGCACAGATGTCCTGCACTTTTACTTCCGCACTGCCGGGCGATGCAGTCATCGCCAGGATCAGTGGATTGTCTGCCGTGTCATGATACCTGCGGGCCAAAAACACGTGTGCATAGTTTCCCACAGCCCGGTGACATTCATCGACAATCATGAGAGTCACGTCTTTTAGGGTATAGCGCCCCGCGATGAGATCATTTTTGATGACCTGCGGCGTCGCAAAAATGACCTGCGCCCGTTCCCAGTCGGCTGTTCGTTCCTCCGGTGGTGCTTCGCCGGTAAACATGGCAAACGGCGAGTTGTCCGACCCGGTCGGGCTTTTTGCGAGTAAAAATTTTTCAAAAAAACGGAGGTGCTGTTCCACAAGCGGTTTTGTCGGGGCAAGCATCAGCACCCGGCCTTTCTCGTTATAAAGCCGTGATGCTGCAACGATCAGGGCGATGGCGGTTTTCCCAAGACCCGTCGGGAGGATTACCATCGTATTTGCATCCAGCGCCTTCATCGCGATTGCGAGCTGGTATTCCCGCGACTCTATGCAGTCTGGCCGAATGAGGGGGTGGCTGATGCAGGTCATATGATTGAAAAAGAGTTGGCGGGCTGGGGTAATATAGGGAATTGTGAGGATAGTAATTGCTAATGAAGAGAGGATTCTTTTTATGCTCTAATTGTAACGATGGCTCCCCGCCTCAGGGCCCCTCTCGGGGCACGGCGGGGCAGATTACAGGTTTCCCCTTTAGGTAATTGAAGCCGCCGCGGGGCGCCCTTCGGGGCGGCGGCAGGCATCGTAAATATGGACAGGAAAATTTGCTCCCCGTCAGAAAAGTGTAAAACCGATTTGTCTGAAAAAATCCCATAACAGATTACAGGCTCCCTCTTTTTGTTTCCGGTATGGACAGGATAGATTCATCTCCGTTTCATCCAGGCATACGCTGTTAAAATCATTTTTCATGACCGGCCACCCCCCTCCCATAACATATCCTGGAGGGGGTGTCCTGTTTTTAACAAAAAAGCAGGGAGGGGGTATAGGGGGTATCCTTGATCCGCATTGCCCTGATGGTCACCCCCTCCTGATACATGAAAGGCAGGCTCCCTCCTCATGAACAATTGGGAGGGGGTGGCACCATGTTCATGTCGGAGGCTCCACACGAAACACAGGTTTTGGAACCGGGATTTTTGGGGTGACCCCCTCCCTTTGTTAAAACAGGAGGGGGTGACAATCAATCCTCCCAATAGGCTGGAAGGGGGGTAAGGGGGTCCTAAATTTTTTTAAAGAGGGGGCTACCCCCCCATGGGAGGGCATCAACCCCTGTCAATGATTACGAAAAGTGAGGGAATTTTTCTTAATTAACCGGTTCACGCAAGCTCGGAAAACTTCACGCTTCCGTCTACGAGCACTGCAATCGTTTCCGGTACTTTATCAATCGCAATTCGGACCTGTTTCATGCTGTCGCGGTCACGGAGAGTGACGGTATGGTTCTCCTTTGAATCATAATCAACCGTGATCGCAAAGGGCGTCCCGATCTCGTCCTGCCTCCGGTACCGTCGGCCAATAGCGCCGGAGTCATCGTATTCCGCAAGGATCCTGCGCTTCTGGAGCGTTGTTGTGATCTCTTCTGCAATTATATCGAGACCATCACGTGCCATGAGCGGGAAGACTGCAACCTGTACGGGAGCGACCTGCGGGGAGAGCCGGAGCACCGTGCGTTTCTCGCCGTCAGCGGTATCCTCGTCATACGCCTGTTCGAGCACCGCGTAGCACATACGGTCAATACCGTACGAGGGTTCAATTACGTGAGGTACGATTTCTTCGCCCCTGACATCGACAACCTCATCCCGGACCTCGAAAAGGTCTTTTGGGATGTGGATCGTTTCACCGTCAACGGTGACATCAGCACCATCTGCGGTTGGTGTTGCGGTTTCAAGTGCGGCAAAGATCGCTTTTGCCTTCTGCCGGTACTGCTTGCCGAGCACACCCATGTTCGGTATGATCCTCCTCTGCTGGACTTTCTTTGGAGTATCATACTGGATAAACACTGTCATCGCAGTCCCGCTCTGCTTTGCGTGGGCGTTCAAGTCATAATTTGTCCGGTCGGCAATCCCGACGGTCTCAACCCAGCCGAAGCGTTCCGAGTACACCTCGGCGTCCCAGCAGTCGGTCGCGTAATGTGCCCGTTCATCAGGGAGGTGCTGGCGGAACCGGAGCCGGTCCGGCCGGATCCCGACCGTTACCAGCAGTTCGTGGGTAAGCGCGACATAATAGGCAACATATTCGTTTGCGATGACGCCTTTATCCACCGCTTCGCGCATCGCCATCTCGACAGCCGGTTCTTCTTTCTGCTGGTGGACGTAGGTCAAAAGCGGCATCCGGTAGTTCGCATACCGCTTGAATGCCGGGTGGTGGTTTTTCTCGTTTGGGTGGACAAAGATCTCGGCTTCAGCCTGCGTAAACTCCCGGAGCCGGATCATTCCCTGACGCGGGGAGATCTCGTTACGGTACGACTTACCGATCTGCACTGCACCAAATGGCAGCTTGTCCCGGTAGAACCGGAGCAGCCGTGCAAAATCCACAAACATACCCTGTGCCGTTTCGGGACGCAGATAGCCGACCCTCTGTGAACCGGGGCCGATTGAAGTCTGGAACATCAGGTTAAAGTTGTAGACCTCGACGTTTCCGAGCACTTCTCCGCATGCAAGGCACTTGCAGGCAGCGATCGCGGCAGCAAGCGTTTCGTTATTCATTGTCGCGGCACCACTCACCCCGCCGCCCTCTGCCACATGATCGGCCCGCAGGTATTCATTACAGTGCGGGCACTGGCACATCTTGTCTGAGAATCCCTTCACGTGCCCGGATGCAATAAAGACCGATTCCTGTGCGATTGTCGGGCATTCTATTTCGTAATAGCCTTCCTGGACCACGTAAAAATGCCGCCAGATATTCTCGATCCGCCGCTTCATCATAGCGCCAAGCGGACCGTAATCGATAAAGCCGGCCACTGCACCGTAACATTCAGAAGTAGGCCAGATAAACCCACGGCGCTTGGCCAGGTCCATTACATTCTCAAAAACGTCACTCATGTAGGGTCCCTGTTATTTTCGTATATTCTCTAATACAGTTAAACGACTGTTGACAAAAAGGCTCGTGTTCGTTAGTTGTTTTCGGTCGTTACAGGTGCAGTCAGTGTTGCGCGGTAAAAAATTCGGCAATTAAAATAATAAATAAAGTGAGACGGGTGTTTCTGCTGAAAAACAATGGGCGATAGAGGAGCAGATCCAGACTCAAATAAAAGGTTTTTGGTTAAAAGGAAGGTAAAGAAAGGATTAAATAGTTGACGAAGGATTGTATATCCTAATCCCAAGACGGGGAATGCAATGACGGAAGACAAACGGAAAACACAGCTGCTGGAACTTTTCAGCACCATGTCCGGCAAGACAAAGATTGTCGAGCCGATGAAAAATATTCATGGCACCCTCAGGGACAGCGATGCAATAGAACGTGAAGTCGCACTGGTAATCAGGGAGATCATTGAACAGGGAATTTTCAAGACTTCACTCAAGCCAATCCAGCTCGCAAAGCTTGTTACTTCATTCTACGCAGGAAAGAACGATACCGAGATCGCCCGCGAGCTTGGTGATGAGAAACTCAGTAAAACAGTTGCCCGTGCCCGTGTCAGGCTCAAACTTTTCCGTGAACTTGACTTCAGGATGCCGTTTGACAAGGCAAAGATGGAAGATCTCATTGCATCGGGAAAGACGATGAAGGAAGTCTCCGATGAACTTGGTGTCAGCCCATCTACGCTGCGCGAATACCGGCACGTGATCGAGGAACAGGAAGACCCGACAATTGACCCCTATATCCGCCGGATCCGTGATGTGATGGAAGACCGCGATCTTTCAGAGCAGATGACCCGGAGCGCCACCGCCGACAACCTTGGTGAATCGATTGATATCACCGAAGCTGAACTTATTGATGTGACCTGAGCGGTATTTTATCCTCAACAATTTTTTCAATTGACTTTTGGTTATTTTTTTGTTTGCGATCTTTTTAGGGTATCGTACCCGTATCTGGAATGGCGCAAGCAAAAAAAGTGGTTTTTGGCCATTCACAAAAAGTTTCATCGCCCGGCGCCTCTATCTGCATATATGCATCTTACATGGCTTGGCCATTCCTGTGTTTTACTTTCGGGCAAGCGAAAAGTTCTCATTGATCCTTTTGTGCCTGAAGGCAGCGTCGCTTCAACAAAACCGGATATTGTCGCGATCACCCACGGGCATCATGATCATTTTGGCGAGGCACTATCGATTGGAAAAGTTCCCGGGACTACTGTTATCGCAGTGAGCGAGATCGCCCATTATCTAAAGGCGCACGGGGTATGTGCCGAAGGAATGAACCTTGGCGGTACGTTTGTGGTAAACGATGTCTCATTTACCATGACTCCCGCGGTGCATTCGGCCGGCATTGATTCGGATAACGGTGACCTTCCCGGGGGAACGGCGGCAGGTTATGTAATCCGGATGGACGGTGTATCTGTTTATCACGCTGGCGACACCGCCCTGTTTTCAGATATGAAACTGATCGGTGAGTTGTACCATCCGGATATCGCGCTTCTTCCTATAGGCGGGAGGTATACAATGGGTGTTCCCGAAGCGATGATAGCGGCAAATTATATTGGCGCAAAAACCGTGATCCCGATACATTACAACACGTGGGACAAGATCCATGCCGACCCGGTGTCATTCAGGACGGCACTTGAACGGACAACTGATATGAAAGTGAAAATCCTTAAACCCGGCGAAAGTTTTGAATGCAGTCCGGCGGAGTAGGCCGGCAAGAGGGTCTAAGGCGGTTGTATAAATTTTCAATTTTTTTGCTCTGTAGATCTCCTTAATTCCAATGATGGGGGCTCATGCCCCCATACCCCCATTGGGATACCTGTCGCCGCCCCGGAGGACGCCCCGTGGCGGCTTAAATAATGTTTCAGCGAAACATGATCACGATTTCATCGTTTTAATGTACAGGTAATTCGTTGCTATCGCATCTGGGGAGGCCACAGCGGCGGGGCTTCAGCCCCAGGAGCGTCAGCGTGTTATCAGATCATTTCTACAGAGCAATTTTTTGGTAACCTGTTTTCATTTCCAATCAGGAAGTTTTTAACCCCCAAAAGAAAACCACTCCCCATCACGATTATGAATAACCATCGCCAGAACAATAAATCCCGGAACCATCATGATCTTTTGGGGAAGCAGACACCCCGAAAATTTTCTGAGCCTGACCTAAAGACTATCGCATTTCATGCAATGAAGAAATACGGGTTTACGGTCCCGTTCCCGCCAGATGTGATGAATGAGGTCAATGCGATCCGAGAACGGGTATTTCCGGAAAAACCGGATGATCCCGGGGATCTGCGCCTGCTTTTGTGGTCGTCCATTGACAACTATGATTCTCTTGATCTTGACCAGCTGGAGTACTGCACACGTAACGATGACGGGTCAATCCTTGTACGGGTCGCTATATCTGATGTCGATGCGTACGTGAAAAAGCAGTCTCCCCTCGATGAATATGCCGCTTTTAACGGCTCCACGATCTATACCGGGATTATTACATTCCCGATGCTGCCACAACGGCTCTCCCATGATATTACTTCGCTTTTACCGGCGAGCGACCGGGTGGCTGTAATTATCGAATACACAGTGCTCCCGGACGGGAGTTACCGTCCTTGTGGGGTGTATCGGGCGGTTGTTTGTAATAAAGCAAAACTGGTCTATGATGAGGTGGGAGCCTGGTTTGACGGCACCGGTCCAATCCCTCAATCTGTGCAGGAAGTCCCGGGTCTTGAAGAACAGCTCCGGCTTCAGGGTGAAGCATCGCAGCTCTTAAAAAAATACCGGCGCGAGCAGGGAGCGCTTGAGCTGGACACCGGAGAGGCGGAAGTCGTTATTAAAAACGGGGTGATCTGGGATCTCATCACAAGGGAGCCAAACCCCGCGCGGGCATTAATCGAGGAATTCATGGTCGCCGCAAACGGTACGCTTGTCTCATGGCTGGGTGCCGCCGGGGTTCCCATGATCCAGCGGGTGGTACGGACACCCCGGAACTGGCCCGGGATTGTCCTTGCCGCTGCACTTGTTGGCGAAACGCTGCCGGAGACCCCGGATGCAAAGGCGCTTGCAAAATTTCTCCTGAAGCAAAAAGAGACAGACCCACAACGTTTTCCTGATCTCTCCCTGACGGTAGTAAAACTCCTTGGTCCGGGCGAATATATGACGCTTGCTCCGGGCGTGGCCCCGGTCGGTCATTTTGCGCTTGCTGTCATCGATTATACTCACGCAACAGCGCCTAACCGGCGATACGTGGACGTGATCAACCAGCGGATGGTAAAATCTATTCTTGCACATGAACCCTGTCCTTATACCGTAGCGGAACTTGTTGACCGTTCCTCATGGCTGACCGACCGCGAGAAATCGGCAAAGAAAGTCAAACGGTTCATGCGAAAAGCTGTCGCTGCGGTTATGCTTCAGGACAGTATTGGCAGGTCCTACAATGCGATTGTTACCGGTGCGGCAGACAAGGGAACATATGTCCGGCTTCTTGCCCCACCGGCAGAAGGTCGGGTTATTAAAGGAGAGCAGGGGCTTTCTGTCGGCCAGAAAGTGCGGGTTCGTCTCTTAAACACCGACCCCTATAACGGCTTTATTGATTTTGAATGCGTCAGCCGGGAAAAATGGGATAAATGAATTCTTATTTTCACAGGTATTACCCGATATCAGAAGGATCGTGTTTAAAAAAGCGGGGATAAATTAACCGTAAAATACGGCCTCACAGGTCTCCCCTGCCACCCCGGCGGGATCTCCGGTTTCCGCCTTTGGATCGTTGTCTTCCTCTTGCCCGGATTACGAGGGCACCGATGACCAATACCAGTACCACGACGCCGATCAGGGGCAGTGCCCATGACGGTAAACCTTCAGGTTTTGTCTTGCTGTCGGTCGTTGTTACTGAAGGGGTGACCGTTGGCTGAGCCGTTACTGCGTTTTTTGTCGGGACGACTGTTGTTGTTATGGTTGTCGGTGTTGCTGTAGCGGCTGAGGAATAAACATTAATATACTCCGGCTGGGTACTTGTCGTATGGCCGGCCGCGTTGAGTGCAATCAGGCTGACAGTATAGGTGCCGCTCTTTTTGTAGGTATGTGTGGGATTTTGCCCGTTATCCTGTAAACCATCCCCAAAGGACCATTCCCATTCAGTCGGGGAATTTATTGAAGTGTCAGTAAACTTGACGGTAAGCGGAGCAGTTCCCGCCTTGATATTGGATGTGAATGAGGCCTGAGGAACCAATGCAGTATCTGTGACTGTGATATACTTGGATACTGTCGTCGTGTTACTGCCTGCAGTGTTAGAGGCGCCAAGCGAAACGGAATACGTCCCGGCAGAATTGTATGTATGTAACGGGTTCTGGAGAGTAGAGGTTCCCCCGTCCCCAAAGGACCAGTACCATCCGGTGGGGGCATTGTCAGATTTATCGGTAAACTGGACAGTGAGGGGTTTAACACCGTTTGTAATATTTGCAGTAAATGAGGATGTAGGGATTGCGGCTTCAACAATGATGTACCCGGTCTGGGTAATAGTATTGCTTCCGACAGAGTTTGTGGCAGTAAGCGTGACAGTATACGAACCAGCAGAGGTGTAGGTATGACTCGGGTTCTGGAGCGTAGAAGTACTGCCGTCACCAAACGACCATATCCATGCTGTCGGCGAGTTACTCGATGCATCAACGAACTGGACGTTCAGCGGCGCAAAACCGTATGTTACCGTTGATTTGAAAAGAGGATCCGGGGTATCTGTTACTTTACTTGCGGTGATGTACCCTTGCTCGGAGATTGTGTTGCTTCCGGCAGAGTTTGTGGCAGTAAGCGTGACTGTGTATGAACCTTCAGTTGTGTAAATATGTGTAGGATTCCGCTCGGTGGTGGTTCCCCCGTCCCCGAATGACCATGCCCACGCCGTGGGATTGTTGGTCGAGGTGTCAAGGAACTGAACTGCAAAGGGTATGGCGCCCGATGTTACATTGGTTACGAATGCAACGTCCGGGAATGCCTGGGCTTTTGTTGCGGTAATATATGCAGTCTTTGTGAGAGTATCACTGCCCGCGGAGTTTGTGGCAATAAGCGTGACGGTATAAGATCCGGCATTTGCGTATGTATGCGCCGGGTTCTGTGCGGTTGAAGTCCCGCCATCGCCAAACAACCACGTCCATGATGTTGGTGAATTCAGGGATGAATCTATAAACTGTACAGTCAGCGGGATAGATCCGGAAGATTCGTTTGTGATAAACGAGGCCACAGGTTTATCCGCCGATACCGGGGCTACAAGAAAAACAAGGGCGATTAGGATCAGGCATCCCAAAACTACTGGTGTGGTTTTCATTCTGAACCGTCCGATGATTTTTTTATAAGAGACAATATGACCAGAGCCTTTCATATTATCTCTCTTATTTATGTAAAATTGCTCTCGTCTGTAGTTATTAGTGTTTGCTTTGGTGTTTTTTGGTCAAATATTATCTATGAATTTTTTTTAGTAAAAATCCGGATTTTCCAGGAATTACTACATCTCTTTTTGGTGTTATTACAACGCCATCAGGATTCTGTCATCACAAGATGAGAATTCCCGGTATTTTCCGGGGGTCTTCCCGCAATCTCTCCACGGGGGCATAATACCCGGTTACCTGAGATAGCGATACACCTTATTTTCGGTATACTGCTGACACTACAAGTTTTTCCCAGTATGTGTCACACGCTTCGGTACAATAGCCCCCTGCCATAATCTGGTCGGGATCAAGGTGCGACAACGCAAACCGGACTGATTCCTCATCCGGGTCCATGACAATCAACTGCCGGAGGTCGTATTCATTCGCGAGATCAAACACCGTGTCAAGCATTTTTTTACCCGCTGCAACCCGGCTCTGGTGTTCCATAAGTACCTGGAGCCCTTCCTTTTTTGGATCAGTCGGGAAAAAGAATACCCTGTCACGGGCTAACTGGGAGATTTCCGGTTCGGTTGTTTCCGCGCAGAGAATTATATGCCCCCCGATCCCGGCGTCCCGCATTTCCCGCATGATCGTCCGGTATGCCCCGGAAAGAGCAGCATTCCACTCATCTTCATCATGATAATACCTGTCTTTTAGCCCGAGTTCGTGAGGAGCTGGTATGGCGCACCATACTCCTTTTTTAAGCGCAGCAATAAGTTGGGCGTCTTCGCGGAGCACCCCGGTTTCTACTCCGATCTCGTCTGTGATTATATCTCCGGAAAGTCCAGAGAGACTTGCGCGGATCCTTTCATTACAAAAGAGGCCGCCGGCACACGGGTAAGTAATACCGGCAGAAAGCTGCGGCGCAAGCGACTGGTCGAGCCGGTACGAATACAGGTCAGCAGAAATCCCCCGGTGATCTGCAACCCAGCTGGCAAGCGCGGCGACATCCGGCACACCGGGTTCCGCACCAAAAGCCCGGCTCTCCAGCGGTACGATCTTTGCCATAGTACAGAAATTATTACGTATCGCATGCTAAAAAGTACCATCAATGACAAAATCTCCGCTGCTTGTTACCTGCGGGCTTCCTTACACAAACGGCCCCTGCCATCTTGGTCACCTGCGAACGTACATTCCCGCTGATTGCTACGTCCGGTATATGCGGCGGACTGGTGAAGAGGTCGTGTTTGTCTCGGGATCGGACAACCACGGAACGCCAATTGTTGTCTCGGCAGAAGAGCAGGGTACATCTCCCCGGGCGCTGTCCGAACGTTACCATAAGCACTTCGATGAGACTTTCAAAAGGATCGGGGTCAACTTTGACTATTTCGGCATGACCGACGATCCGGCAAACCACCACAGGACGCAGGAGATCGTGAACCGTCTGGTGAAAAACGGCTATGTCTACAAGCAGGTCGTCCGCCAGGCATATTGCACGAAATGCAAACGGTTCCTCCCGGACCGGTATGTCGAGGGCACCTGTCCCTACTGCGGCAAGCAGGCCCGGGGAGACGAGTGCGACCAGGGCTGCGGCAAACACCTTGAACCCGGCGAGATCAAGGACCCGGTCTGCAAGGTCTGCGGAACAAAGGCGGAGTTCCGCGACCAGGAACATTATTTCTTCAGATTGTCCGCGTTTAAGGACTACCTGCTTCCCTACCTCGACAAGCTCCGTGGCACGAGCAACGCGAAGAACTACGCGATTGGCTGGATCAAAGACGAGCTGCATGACTGGTGCATTACCCGCACGCTTGAATGGGGTGTAAAATTCCCGGGTCGCGATGACCTTGTGGTCTATGTCTGGGTCGATGCGCCAATCGGGTATATCGCGTTTACCGAAGAATGGGCGGCAAAAGCGGGGAAAGACTGGAAGCAGTACTGGTGCGGGGACAACCGGGTCACGCATTTTATCGGCGGGGACATTATCTACCACCACTGTATCTTCTGGCCGGCTCTGTTAAAGGGCGCCGGCTATGGTGAACCGCATGCCGTTGTTGCAAGCGGGATGGTAAAAGTTGACGACCACAAATTCTCAAAGTCGCGGGGTTACGTGGTCTGGACAAACGAAGATTATCTCGACAAGGGCCTCTCTGCTGATTACCTGCGGTATTACCTGCTGGCATATACCAGCCACACAAAGGAACTCAATTTCTCATGGAAAGTGTTTGGCGAACGGATTAACAACGAAGTGGTCAATATTTTTGGAAACTTCGTGTACCGCACGCTCTTCTTTGCTCACAAGGAATTCGGCGGTGTGCCGGCTGGAGAGGTTGACCCGGAGATTACTGCTGAAATTGAGAAATGCCTTGCGAGCGTGGACATGCAGATGCAGGAGTACGAGTTCAAGGGCGCGGTAGATACGATCATGGCGCTTGCTGCATTCGGGAACACGTATATCCAGACAAATGCTCCGTGGAAACTGGTTAAGACTGACCGTGAGGCTACAGCCCGGGTGGTAAAAAACGGCATCCAGATCGTAAAAGCCCTTGCACTGCTGATTGAACCCGTGATGCCGACAAAAGCGCAGGAGTGCTGGGCGCAGCTTGGGTATGACGATACCGTAGCAGCCCACCGGATTGATGAGGCTAAAGAGATTGTCCCCAAACGAGAACTGAAAGCACCCGCGCCGCTCTTTTGCCGGCTTGAAGACAAACAGATTGCAGAACTGGACGCCGTGCTCCAGCAGCGTGTCCGTGAAGCGAATAAGAAGATGGAGAAGACACCGATGATTTCAATTGAGGATTTCAGTAAAGTTGAAATGAAGACCGGAAAAGTCCTTGCCGCTGAGGCAATCCCAAAATCAAGCAAGCTCCTGAAGCTCCAGGTAGATGTCGGGGGAGAGACCCGACAGATCGTGAGCGGGATTGCCCAGTTCTATAAACCAGAGGAACTGGCAGGAAAAGAGGTTGTCGTGCTCACAAACCTTGCACCGGCAAAAATCTTTGGCGTCGAAAGCAACGGGATGATCCTCGCAGCAGGGGACACAGCTTCGCTTTTAAAACCGGAAAAACCGGTGGAACCGGGTACAAAGATCCGGTAATTTTTTTGATTCCCAAACTGTAGAAAACCCCTTTTTTGCCCTTTAAACGTCACCTGAAAGTTCCCTATTAAGAGGACGCTTTACCAGAGGCCTGTTTTTTGGAAAGTATCGTTTCTCTATGGGAATCCGGTTTTTTTTTAAAATGGCCTCATTTTGGCAATTGGGGGCTGATTTCCGCGATTTTTCCATGCAGCCTTTTTTTAGGGCCCCCTAAAAACTGCGAAATTCGCAAAAACACCTGCGGAAATGGAATTTAATCGCGTGATTTTGGCTTCTTTTTTAACATTTTACGCCGGAGTGGCAAAACTGCGCTAATAGTGCCCTTTTATTTTGCGGATCTCTTCCTCACATGAAGTTCAGGTAGAGTGTTGACCAGAAGTGTCGGATCCGTGAAAATTCAAAAATATTGCATCAGCGGCAGGGATGTAAACCCCGGAAAGTGAGTCTGTTGTTTTTAGGATTTCCACAAAAGCGATAACCGGGATAAATCCGGGGAATTTACTTTCCTTCCCTGAACCTGCCTTTTGGAACGACGATCTCAAAGCGAATGCCTTTTCCCGGTTCTCCATTTTCGGTGAGGGTAATACCGGTAAAGGCAAGCAGTTCCCGGGTTAAAAAGAGGCTGATAATATCATCATAACAATACCCGAATTCGAAAATTTTTTCTTTTTCGCTCGTGGGAATTCCCCCGCTGTTGTCCTCATAGACAAGGACAAGGGTATCCCCTCGCTTGAGGGTAGTTAAGCGGATTTCTGATAGTCTCGATCCGCCGCACCGGAACGATGCAGAAAGAAGGGTGAAAAATACCCGTGGAAGCATGGGATCCGCATAGATCTCAGTATTCCCGGCATCATCCGTGATATCCACCCGGTGTTCTGGCAGTATTTTATTTGCATCGGCGAATGCTTTTTTTATCATTTGCCATTGAGGGGTGATTACTTCCTGATTCTGTAATTCTCCTTCATATGCAATCTGGTTTTTGATGGACTCAACGGATCCGATGGTCTTGTCAAAGAACTTCTGCATGTCCTCATGCGTGGATTTGAGCTGAGCCCTCTCGAGGTATGTCATGATAATCGCAAGCTGATGGAGAATGTCGCTGCGTGTAATACTGAATATCAGGTCTTTTTTAAGAGAGTGGGCCTCTTCGGTTACATCTTCTACGATGCCAAGTATATACCTCATGGATCTTTTTGAATCGTAAATTGGCATAACAATGATATGGAAAACACATTCTCCGCGTGTTGTTGCCGTATGTCTCTTATATTTCACCAGCACCCGGCTTGTAATCGCGTCTGCATCCTCCTTTTTAATCTGGGCTGCAACAGCCGGTGGGAAAACTTCATCATCTGTTTTCCCTACAATTTCCGTTGCAGACCTCTCAAAAATCTCTTCGTTTGCATGGTTCCAGAAAACATACTTCCCGTCATCTATTTTTTTCAGGAAGATCCCGACAGGTATCTGTTCGAGAACGTTCCTGCGTATGCTCTCTTCATCGTCAAGTTTCTGGTTCGCGGTTTTGAGCGAATCTATCATGGTGTTGATGCCCTTTTCAAGGATCATAAATTCCTGTGCCTGTGTAGTGCCGATACGATGATCGAAGTCCCCGCTGGCAATCCTGTCAACATCACGGGCAATTTTAGCGATCGGACGTGTCATCCAGCGGGACAGTCCATAAGCAAGGACACATCCAACAACAATGGCACCTATCCATACCAGAAAATGGAAAAACAAAAGGCGGTTGAGGATATCCTGTACGCGACCCGTGTTGTACGTAATCTCCACGATCCTGCTTAAATCGGATCCATATCGGGGATTTTTCATGTCAACAAAGAGATACCGTGTCGTGGTATGGTTTTTTGGATCCCCTGTTTCAAGAGTCTGCCGGCTGGCACTTACCTGTGCGAGATATCCACTTGTCTGGTTATCCGGCAGGCTCAAATCATCGACCCGGTGTCCGTTCATATCAAAAACGCGGACCTGATCGATAAAGGGGTTAACAGACACAATTTCTGCAATGGTGTTCTGGTTATCCATAATCTGGTTAGCTGTAATAAAAGTGGGCGATGAATATCCAAGTTCCAGGATATACCGGTGATCCGGTGTAGGCTTGTAGGCATATTTCCGGTATATGCCGGTACCAAGTATTTCGTGCACAACGCGATCAGGGAAAAAACCCTCTGACATCCTGATTTTGGTCAGGTATTCATAAAAATACGGGATCTTTCGGAAATCCTGCCCCAGTTCCGGTGGATATGTTGTATACACGATAACGCCGGATTCATTTATTATATAAATATCGTATCCTTCACCAAGGGTTGTTTTGACCGCTGCCAGATCCATGGCCATCGGGTTTTTCCCGGAACGATTGTACTCGGCTAATAGCACATCAAAACCATCCTTCATCTTAAAATTGAGCTGGTCATCCAGGATACCGGATGCCTTGTCATCCAGCCGTAATCCGGCAGAGACGCTCTTTTCCGTCTGGATCTGGAGATCTGAAAAATGGTTGTCGATACTGCTTTTAAGATAACAATAGTCATAAACGGTGATAAGACCGACAGGGCAGACCACAAGAACGATCATTGCAATTAAAAGTGAACGGGAGAAAGAACTGCTTTTTCGATATGGCGGTTCATTATTTCCCAACTTTATCACCGGAATGGTATCCAGATCTATATTTTGTACAAAATTTCAGTTAATGCATATATAACACAAGATCATAAAGTTTCGCAATTGATCCTGCGCAATATTTTGTCACAGTAAAAATCGCAGGAGTAAAAACAGATTCCTTTTTTTTTAAAAAAATTTTCAGGTAGATTTCGTCAAATCCCGGCAAAATGTTTGTATCCCGAAGATATTATCCGCATTGGGGTTATCTGGCAGCAGGCCTGAAAATTTTTTTGGTTTTTTTATTTCAGCGCTTCAGTAATTGCTTCCCTGATTTTTTCATCGGTTTCTATGGTAAGACATTCTTTCAATGCGGTCTCGACCTTATTTCCGCCAATTGCAGAGAGCGCCCTGACGGTCATCAGTCTGACGAACCGGTTCTCATCTTTTAATAATATAAGGAGTGGATCGATTGCCTGGGAATCTCCCATTTCTTTGAGCCCTTTTGCCGCCATGTATCGTACATGATCGCGGTTGTCTTTGAGGCCGGCAACCAGCGGTTGTATTGCTTTTTCATCGGCAAGTTTCCCCAGTGCCTCAGCCGCACGGTACCTTGTCTCCCATTTCGGGTCGTTCATTGCGGCTGTAAGTTGTCCGGTCGCTGCCTTCCCTATGGCAACAAGCGCGAGCATTGCCTGTTCCCGGACCGATTTGTCCGGGTCGCCAAGCGCGTCAATCAGGGGCCGTATTACTTCGGGAGAGCCGGTATTACCAAGCAGGTACGCGGCATGTTTCCTCATGGTCGGGTCGGCATGGGAATGGAGGGTAGAAACAAGAATATTTACCCCGGTTCCTGCAAGGTTATCCGCCCCTTCAGGAACGGGTTGCTCGTTAGTATTTGCCATAATACATCCTCATGAACTATTTACTGCCTTAAAATTATTAAAAACGGTGTTTATGTATCTTATTTTTAAAATATATAATCCGGCACCGGGAAATCATCGCAAAACCGGCAAATGGCTGAAAAAAGGTACCGGATACGGATCCCTTTTTCCGGCAGTTTTAATTAACGGGACGAACTGTCCTGTCGCCGGGTTTTTGTTTTTGGCCTGAGACCTGCTGGCAAAAGCATGGGATTACCGTCCCTGCGCAGTCTCACAGGATCTTTTCTGTATTGTGTGCGTTTCATCATAGGTCCCCCTCATGTATTTTTCACGAAAACCGGTACGATGGAAGAAAATCTCCCTTTAGGATATCGTTTTTAATAATCGGCAACCCGCGTTTTAAATCTGTAAAATCTTACAGGTTCGTGGATTGAACCTGATGGTGGTATGTATTCCGGTATTATCCTGGAATTTATCAGGACCCCAAAATGCCGTTATTTCGTATAAAACCGGTAACTTCCAAAAAAATCGTAGTATAGGGTTTATTTTTATATTTTTCAGTCAAGATGCATGGTGTATGAAGTACGCAGGTTTTGCGCTTCTTGTAGCGTTGTGCATTGTTATGGCAACTGCCGGTTGCATGAGTCAGTCAAACCAAAGCTCCGGCGGGAGCGGAATATTTCCCGGTACTACAACACGCGAGGATTTATCCGTGAAATCCGGGATCTATACTCAGGGTGCGGGCTATTCGGAAAGTTCCGCGATGCCCCGGCTGGTTTCAACTCCGTCGCCGGCCCCAACCGGGGCAGGGAACACCGGAACCGATTCAAAGATCATCCGGACTGCGTCGCTTACCCTTGAAGTAAAAGATGTAACCGGCGCTGCCGAGACTCTCAAGGGACTGGCGATTGCAAAAGGCGGGTATGTCTCATCGACAAATATCCAGAAGATCTCGGGCAACCGGTTGTACGGCACTGTCGTGCTTCGTGTCCCGGCAGCTGCTTTTGAGGATACTCTTGCAGGGGTAAAAGGAATCGGGACTGTCAAATCAGTATCTACCCAGAGCGAGGATGTAACAGAAGAGTATGTCGATCTTGTAGCGCAGAAAACCTCGTACCAGAACCAGCTGGCGCAATACAACGCCATCATGAAAAAAGCAGAGAAAGTGGAAGATGTCATCGCAGTCCAGCAGCAGATTGACCGGGTCCAGACCGAACTGGACAGGCTTGAAGGCCGGCTGAAATATCTCAACAGTCGTGTCGATCTTTCTACAATTTCCGTATACCTCCAGGAACCGGAACCGGTTGGCGGCGAGACCGGCCATAACTTTGTCTCGACGTTAAACGAAGGCATAGCGGGTTTCCTCGGCATGATTGATGCGCTTATTATCTTCCTGTTTACCGTTCTCCCGCTCATTATCATCGGCGGAGGAATTTACGGGATCTACCTGTGGAGGAAAGGGAAAAAACCGGCAGCGGCACCTGCACCGGCTGAGACAAAAGAGATAAAAGAGACAAAATAACTTTTTTTATGGTTTTTGAAAAGAGTGACACCAGATAACCGTTTCTGCATCATAACAGGTTGTTATGAGGGATAAGATCCCGGCGACAGGGATCCATGTATCTGTATCTGGATCTTTTTGGATTTGCATCATGCCGGGATTTATTCCGTCAAAAAATTCCGTCAAAAATTAATGGGAGGTCCCGTTATTGCCGCTCAAGAAGCGTACGGATCTTCACAAGCTCGGCCAGGATTTTTTCCTGAGTTGTTTCCGGTGTAGAGACACCCCTCTTTGGCGTTACAGCGCCGGTACCATCGTTTGCAGCTGAACATTGTCTGACAAGCGACCGGATCAGTTCACGAAGTTCTTCTGCATGTACAACTCCTTCGATTTTGATCTCAGGAACTGCCTGTCCAGAGTAACCGGCAGTCTGGATCGAGAGTGTTGAAATGCCCAGCACCCGCATAACCGGGCCCTGCCTGACATCGAGATTTGTAATCCGGTTATAGGGAACAATGCCGGTGGTGCGGAACCAGACTCCCCGTTTCCAGCTGATCTCATCATCACGGAGTTCGTACCACATACTTTTGTAGTAGAGATTCGCCCACAACGCGATGAATGCAATAATCCCGATCACGCAGGCTGCTGAAATTCCGGCAATCGTAAGATCAAAACCGGACCCGGCCAATACCGGCAGGACACTGATACAGAGGATCAGCAGAACAAAGAGGAAACTGTCAATGATCAGGAGCGATACCAGTTTTTGGGCCGGCTTAAATGGCGTGTTCATCGGAAAATGCGTGGTTTCCATGATTTTCACGGTTTATGTTCGTTGTATAGTCCTATAAATGGATGATGAATAGGACAAAATGTCTCACTTGATACCTCTCGCTATGAGTAACAAAAAAATGAGAGCCCTCTGTAAAATTTTCTTTGAGGTGTATGATTCCGGTATGGGCAAAAACAAATCCATCCGGTTTTTACTCATAAAAAAATGGTCGTTTCTTACCGGGACAGGTGCAGAATGTTGAGGAATTAAAAAAAAATTATTTTGCAGCAGCCTTTGTCGTATTTGTTACAGCAGTTTTTGTTGTTGCTGCTGCTGTTACTGATCCGGAACTGCCACTGACCACCGGCTGTTGGGCGACACCGGTCGTTGCATCGACCGAGAGCGTTACCTTGCCATTCGGAGCCGCGGTTGATCCGGTTGTGAGGACTTTACCATCCTTATAGATAGATACGGTAAGTTCATGGCTTGAAGTATCCAGTTTCCAGACTGAGGCCGTCACTGTGCCTGTCGCATTCGCCACTTCGATGATACGTTCGCCGGAATTTGTCTTTGTTACCTGGCTTGCCGTTGGCCCGTAGGTACCTTTCCAGCCACCCAGGTAATTAACGTACACATAAACGCCGGTTTGCGGGATGGTAACGGGCGTCCTTGTCGCGACAACGACCGGCGTACCGGAACCTGAAGCCGCTTTTGTGGAGGTAACAGCAGGTGCAGTTGTCGTGGTTGTGGTAACCGGACTGCCGGAACCGGGGATTATTTTTCCGATCGAGCCCATTTTTGGCAGGACAACAACTACTGCGACCACTGCGATGAGGATAATTACGATGACACACACTGCAAGAAGGATCTTCTTTGTGTTCCGTGGTTTTTTGGGTGGTGGCGGGACTGCCGTTGGCATGGATGACGGCACAAGCGGGGTGGGTGGCAGGTCTTTTGGAGAGAAGAGCCGGGGAATAAACCGCTTCTTTTCCTTCGGTGCAGGTTTTGGTTCTGCTTTAACCCGGGGCTGTTCCGGTTCAACCGGTGCTGCAACAGGGGCCTGTTCAGGAGAAACGGGCTGCCTTGCCACCTGTACCTGTGGCACGGAACGGAGCGGATCCCGGGGAATTGCCGCTGAGGATTTCTCAATAAGCGGTTCTATTGTCCGGATATCCTGGTCGATCCGGCGACTATGTTGTGCTGTTGATATGGGAACGGATGGTGCCGGCGCCGCTACCGGTTGTGAAAAAACCTCTCCCGGCAGAATAATCCGGGTACCGCATTTATTGCAGAAACCAGATCCCTCCGGGACTTTCGTACCGCACTTGGTACAATAGGTGCCAAGAATATTTTCCGGTTCTTTTGAAGGGGGTGCAGCAGGTGCCGCCACAAATTCTTCCGGAACGCTTTCAACTATTTTCTTTGGTTTCAGGGAAACACCGGGCTTTCGCTGTGGTGCCGGCGGGGACTCAATCTCCGGCATTACCTTGCGGATCACCTGCTCAAATGACGGAGTGAGGTAAGCCCGGATCTGCCGGATCCATTCGTCGCGTTCCTTAAGCCGGTTTCCACCGCCTTCGCGGGAGAAGGTCAGCACCATTTTTCGTGACCCTCCGGTCTTTGTGATAATCCCCAGTGATATAAAAAGATCCCGGATTGCATTCTCCCCGGGTTCTACGGTTTTTACCGTAGCTAACGGGATCTCTTTCGGGGGCAGGATGCCTTTTATCCTGTCGATAAGAATAATCCGTTTATTTGTGAGGATTGCTTCAAACGAAATGGATTTTACGTGGACACCGTCGGTCCGCATAAGAATCTCTTCGTCACCATGTAGTTCAGGATCATCCATTCTGCTTCACCATCCCTCTCTATTTTCAACAGTGTGATGTCTGTCGAGAAAAACATTCCGTGAAAATTCTATTAAAAAATCAGGATTATCAAAATATTTTCCATCCCCTATGCGGGTGATTACCGCCGTCAGACAAAATAATATGTCCGGCATTTCCCCAACAAGCATTTCATCTGCTATTGTCAATCGTATTTCATGAATTTTGGACCTGGTATTATAGGTGCAGTTCTTGTCGCGGTGCTTGTCAGTGCCGGCTGCCTCTCGGCAATTTTTCCGGAGCCGGTGCCAGAGCCTGTTGTTGTAACGCCAGAACCGACCCCGCTTCCAACAACTGAAAGCCCGGTTGCAACAGTTCCGGTGTCCCGGATGGCACTCCAGCCCACAGATATCCCGTCAGATTATATCCTCAAAAGCCGTTCTGACATAACGTATCTTGAAATGGACCCGGTAGACCACGATCTGGGCTGGAAAGCCGGGTATTCCGTGTCATATTACCGGATGAATGAGGAAAAATATGACATGACAGGACTCAGGCAGGTTATCCAGATTTACACCCTGGCAAACATGAAAAAAATCTATGATATCCAAAAGGACACCATAGAATCCCAGACGTACGAAACGACAGCATTTTATGAATTACCCTGCCCGAAAATCGGTGACCGGACGTTTGCTTACCGGATAACCGACAAGATTAATCCCCTGTCATTATCCACGTACACAATTATCTTTACCAAAAAAGACGTCTATGAAGAATTGACCATGGGCGGTACAACGACAGATTATGAAACCTTAAAAGGACTGGCCAAGACGGCGGCAGACAAGATCCGGTAGAACCGCATTTTGGAGAATAAAAATACAGGAAATGTGTACGCAATATCAGTCTGGAATTACCGGGAATACAAAAAACCAGGAATACAAGAAAAAATATCCGGGGGAGCAAGGATGGTCTTTACCTGTCGGCAATGCGGGACGTGCTGCATGTATCTGGGGGACTATATTATCATCAATCACCAAATCGGCCCGTTTGAGTTTGCCTGTGAATCGGTTTCAACCGGTACAGAGTTTACCGCCTGCATCGATAAGGACAAACGTGGGATTTTCTCAAATCACACATTCCCGGATAAACACCCTCATGCCTGCCGGTTTCTCCGCCCGGACGGGGATCTCCTGAGATGTACCATTCACCGTGACAGCCCGGCGCAGTGCAAGTTCTACCGGTGTGTAGTTATGCGAATCTCTGGTCCGGCCGGGGAGTCTCTTGGTACTGTGACAGGAACCCTCAACCTTCATTCAGATGATCCCGTTTTACGTGCTGTCTGGGAACAGGCTGAAAAAATGTTCCCGGAATCTCATCCGGATGTCGAAGAGTGTCGCAGGACATTTCTTACAGGACACGGTTACCGGGTAGAATGATACGTGGATTATGAAACCAGAACGGTTCATGTTATATAGTTTGTGTCCCTGAAATCCGGTTTCATGCATTGTGCATATATTAAAAAACCATCGCGATAATAATCGAAGACACTTATTCATACGCCCCCTCTTTAGAATTCGTGGCATGAACCGGATAAAAACAACGCCCTGCGAAAATGGACCAGACACTTGCCGTGGGAAAAAAAAGTAACGTCCAGTCCGCTTTTAATGATTACCGTGAAGGTCTGGCATTAGGAAGGGAAGGCCGGCACGAGGACGCCCTTGCCGCATTCACCCGGGCAATTGACGCAGACCCCTTATATGCTGCTGCATGGGCAGGACGGGGATTTGCACTTGGAAAACTGTGTCGTTACGACGAGGAGATCGAAAGCTGCGACAAGGCACTTTCAATTGACCCGTCCTGTGTTGAAGCATGGAACTATAAGGGATTTGCACTTGGAAAACTCGGTCAGTTCGAGGAGAAAGTGGACTGTTGCGACCGTGCTCTTGCACTTGACCCGGACAATGCCGCAGCGTGGAACAACAAAGGCGTAGCTCTTGGAATGCTTGGACGGTTTACCGAAGAAATCCGGTGCTGTGACCGGGCACTTGAGTTAAGGCGGCGTTATCTTTCTGCATGGGTAAACAAAGGCTATGCGCTCGGGCAGCTGGGAAGATATGATGAAGAGATTGCCTGCTACGACAGGGCCATAAAGATATACCCGTATTACTTTTCTGCCCATCTCAACCGGGGCATTGCCCAGAATAACAGGAAAAAATACCGCGACGCCCTCGAGTCGCTTGAACGGGCGCTTTCCGCCAAACCCCATCATCCGCAGGCATTGTACCAGAAAGGGCTGGCGCTCTCGATGCTTGGCCTGCATGAAAATGCTGTCGAGTGCCTTGAGCAGGCACTCATGTACGATGCAACGATTGCTGATGCGTGGGTGGTGCTTTCCAACTCCTGTTTTGCCCTTGGCCGGCTGGAAGATTCAGCCCGGGCGTTTAACATGGCATATTTCATCGATGCCCACGATATCCGGGCCGGAATCGTAAAAGGACTGTCCCTTTTAAAGGCAAAGAAGCTGGATGATGCCCTTCGCTGTTTCTCGGATGTCCTCGGGATCCTGCGCCGGTAAATGCCGGTACCGGTAACAAAATACCCTGCGTTTTTTATGGCTTTGGCACGAATACGGATGCATGGATGTTGAGGAATACGTCCGAATGCATCTTGCGGCCGGTGAAGATGAGGAGACGGTCGTAAAGAACCTTGTCGGGCGAATACAGGAAATAAAAAAATCCCGGCCTGCGTTTACTGAAGCATTTGCGCGTGCGGTTGCAGATGAGGTAAAAAACACGCAGGGCCTGTCCGGCGACTTTTTTGAGTTTGAGCCGGCCCGGGTTAAAATGGGGGAGTTTGGGGTAGGATCCCGGGGAAAAGGGGATTTTTTTGCGCACCGGGAAATTGCCCGCATCATTGGTAAGACCAATGCATCTGTCGGAGTGGACGAGATGGACGATGCCGGTGCGGTAAAAGCCGGTGGAGAGTATATCGTCTGTACTGTTGACGGAATGCACTCGCGGCTTTCGGATTACCCGTATCTTGCCGGGTTCCATGTGACCCGTGCGACGCTCCGCGATCTCTACGTCATGGGAGCAAAACCGGTCATGCTCTTTTCCGACATCCATGTGGCCGATGACGGTGACGTGGCAAAAATATTTGATTATACTGCCGGGATAACGACCGTCGGCGAGGCAATGGACGTGCCGCTTGTGACCGGTTCGACGCTCCGGATCGGTGGCGACATGGTGCTTGGGAGCCGGCTTACCGGTTGCGTGGGATGCGTCGGTGTAGCCCGGCACCTGACCGCCCGGAAATCAACGCAGCCCGGTGACGTGCTCCTGATGACCGAGGGTGCGGGTGGCGGGACGATTGCGACTGCTGCCATTTACTCCGGTTTCCCGGATGTCGTAAAAGAGACTATCAATCTCAATTTCCTCGTGACCTGCGAAGCACTGATCAAAAACCCGGTCTTTAATAAGATCCACGCGATGACCGATGTGACAAACGGCGGGCTCCGTGGCGATATTTTCGAGATGACGGAGACTGCCGGGTGCCGGATGGTCGTGGAGGAAGACGCCGCCCGGTCCCTTGTCAATCCCCGGGTCCAGGAGATGCTTGAAGCGTTGCAGATCGATTTCCTTGGTGTGTCTCTTGATGCGCTGCTGATTGTTGCGCCGCCGTCAGCTGCCGCAGAGATTATCCGGGTGATCCGTTCTACCGGTGTGAACTGCCATGAGATCGGGTACGTGGAGGCAGGAAAACCGGAATCCGTGCTGATGGCTGACGGGAAAGAATCCGATTTCCAGCCCCGGTTCCGTGAGTCTGCATATACCCCGGTGAAAAAAGTGGTTGATACGGATGTGCCGGATTTCGAAGAGATGAAAAAGGGTGTCCTGCGTGCATCTGAAGCTGCCATCGCAAAAAAGAAGCGGGTGCTTGAGCAGCTGAAAAAGAAAACGCAAATGGCATAATCAGGTCTGGTCCCGGACTTGTGTGCCGGATACCGGAATAACCAAAATGCAGGTCCGGGAACCTGCCCCCCCCTTTTGTAACCGATCCGGGTATGTGTTTGGCTCTCACTTTTGGTGAGGGGGGGGTCTCCTCTTTTTTTATAGGTGGGGGGGGTATACCCCCTGTTTGGCCGGCACAGGGGGAGGGGGTAGGCCCCCTCCAGGAAAAATATGGATGGGGGGGTGGGGCCCCTGTCCCCCATTTCATCAAACTAAACAGGCCCTGGTTTGTGCAGTCCCATAAATGGGATTTCGCATGGAACTACGACGGAAGATCACATTTTAAACAAACCTTATTTTGGGTAGAGGGGGTCGTATTCGGTCGAAAGGGGGGGAGGGGGTAGGGCCCCTGTCAGCCCGGCACATGGGGAGGGGGGTGACCCCCTGTTGGAAAAAAAGAGAACGGGGGCAGGGGGGGCTGCTTCACGCCACCATATGCGGCCCGGCAAAAAACCGGTGCAAAAAATGGCAAAGGCATCGTTTGGTTTTCCGCACTGTTTTCGTATGAAAACAGATTCCGGTTTTAGATCTCTTCAATCAGGATGCGGTAAAATTCTTCAGCGGCATTCCGTTCGATCCACGGCCGGTGGCCGCATTTTTTCAGGAGAATAAACCGGAAATTTTTCAGTTCCTTTTCAAGCGGAAGCTTAACACCTTCGGCCGGGTGGGGATCGTAATCCCCGTGAATAGCAATTACCGGACAGGTGATTTCCCGGGCCATATGGAGGAGAGCCATTTTACGGCGGAGTTCGCATGCCTCGTCCCAGACTCCATGAAAAACGTCATACTGGCAGAAAAATGAGGTATCGTCAACGGTCAGCGGTTCGCAGGTATCCGCCCGGGCAAGCAGGTTTCCAAGCTGTGCAAGCAGTACATTCTTATCTTTTTTATTTTCCGGACCGTCGGCCATTTCAAGGTATTTTATCAGGTCCTGCGCATCCCTGCGTTCTTCCGGTTTGAGCCGGTTAAGCCGGTTAAACATGATGGTTTTCGAGTACTGGTCTTCAAACGGCGGGCATCCGATAAGGATCAGTTTCTTCACAAGAGCCGGGTAGCGGGCAGTTACCATCCACGATAAAAACGCCCCCCACGAAAACCCGATAAGAGTAACCGGCACCCTACCGTCCCGCTCGACAACAGATCTCAGCTCCCGTATCTGCCCTTCAAGTGTGGTTTCGGTCTGGATGGGTTCTAGTACCCCTCTTACTGCGGAAAGCTCCCGGGCTACTGCGGCCATCTCTCCCGGGGCACCCGGCCCCCCGTGAACAACGACAACCGGGTAGGGCCCTGCCCCCCATTTTCGAACCGGGCTCATACAGGTATCCGGTTGTTATTTCCCGGTATAAATCATTCCCGGTAGGAATCAATGAAAAAAGAACGTTCAGGATTTGTTCTTGGCCTTTTGCATGAGCGCCAGAAGGCCGGTAAGGATTTGTACAGGCGTGGGTGGATTACCGGGTATCTTAAGGTCGACCGGTAAAACCGTATCAACTCCGCCACGCACCGCGTACGTCCCCTTGTAGATCCCGCCGTCGCAGGCATCGTCCCCGACAGCCACGACAAATTTCGGGGAGGGCATGGCGTCGTAAGTTTTTCTCGCAGCAATCTCCATGTTGTGCGTGACTGCGCCTGTCACGATCAGGACATCCGCGTGACGGGGTGAGGCAACAAAGGTAATGCCGAACCGTTCGACATCGTAGAATGCATTTGAGAGGTTATTGAGCTCGATCTCGGCTGCATTATCGCTGCCGGCATCCAGTTCCCGGATTGCAAGACTGTGGCCAAACCGGGAATCGATCTCCCGTTTGATCTCCCGCCCGAGTTTTTCAATCTCTTCACCGGGTATAGGGCGGGTCTCGGTCACTTTCTTTTTTACAAGACAGGAAAATGCATTTACCATAGTGTCTCACCTCACAGGTCTGTTCCCGCATAGGACAGGTTCAGGCTCTTGTTGATGACCGGGAAATCTGCGATGATATTTCCCGGTACCGCGTGCTCTATGGCAAGCCAGTTGCAGTACGAGGCTGTCCTGACCTTGTACCTGTCGATCTTTTTGTCTTTTATCCTGATCCAGCAGAGGCTCTGTCCCCGTGCAGATTCAACGAGCGCAAGCGCATGTCCGTCCTGCACCGGCTCCTCGCTTCTGACTGACCCTTCAGGAATCGCAGCAAGCAATTGTTCGAGCAGATCAAGCGAGTCCATGATCTCCGCCGCTTTGACCGTGAACCGGGCAAGGACATCCCCGTCTTTGAGGGGTTGTGGTTTTGGGACAAACCGGTCATATATCCCGTACGGGTGGTTTACCCGGACGTCCACTCTTCCACCAGATGCCCGCGCCGCAGGGCCGGTGATATTGAGTGGGCGCAGTAGTTGCTTTTTAATAACCCCGGTCGTCGAGAAACGGTCAATTACGGAAGGAGTGGACAGCACAATGGAGAGGCCAACCTTGTACTGTTTCCTGAACTGCACGAGAAATTCCCGGAATCCAGCAAGTGTGTCATCTGGAATATCCCGGCTGACACCCCCGATACAGAGCATCCCCCGCAGGAACCGTGAACCGGAGAGTTTTTCGTTCTCGCGGAACATCAGCTCGCGGAGCACCGCAAACTGGCTGGCGCCAAGAGCAAACGCGACATCGGTAAGCATTCCCGACAAGTCACCAAGATGCGAGCAAATCCGTTCGGATTCGCAAAAGACAGTCCGGAGATACCATGCACGGTCCGGCACCGTTATGCAGGAGAGCCGTTCAACGGCCATGCAGAACGCGGTTGCGTTTGCTGCCGATTCGTCACCGCTTACCGCTTCAGCGATCTTTATTGCGTCGCGGGGATCTTTTCCCTCGGCGAGTTTCTCAATGCCCCGGTGCGTGTAGAACATCCTGATCTCAAGGTTAAAGACGGTCTCACCGATAACACTGAACCGGAAATGGCCGGGTTCGATAATGCCGGCGTGTACCGGCCCGACAGGTACCTGGTAGATACCCTCTCCGCTCATTTTTCGGAAAGGATATTCTTCGGCAGTACTGATGGTGTCGCTTGTTTTGACAGGAGTATCCGGCACCGTTTTTTTCAGCGGGTGGAAGCCTGCCGGGAATGTTTCATGCAAAAAGAGCCGCCGGGTGTCAAATGCGCCGTCAAACTCGATCCCGAACCCGTCACGGCATTCCCGCTCCGGCCATGTGGCTGATGGAAAGACCGACGCAATGGATGTCGTCCGGTTGCCAGTGAGGTTCCGGACAAGGATGAGGATGCTGCCTTTCCGCTCGAAAACGTACAGGAGTGAGTATTGTGCCTCCTTCCTGAAGCCTTCGACACAGAAGAGGCTGATCAGGACAAATTTTCGTGAGGCAAGGTAGGGTATTGCAAGGTCAAACTCCGGCTCGCTTACGTCGATTGAACATTCCCTGTTATGCCCGTATGTGATACGTGCAGGTACCGCAGCTGCGCCAAATAATTCCCGGAGTGCCCCGGTTGCGGCATTTTCCTGCGGCAGTTCCCCGTGGATCATGAGAACATCAGCTCCGTTACAATATGATCGATAAACGAGCTCCCTGCTGCTGGAAACAGTATCCCCAGTACAAGAATGAGTGCCAGCAGGATCACGATGGGCACTTTCATGCTGATCGGTGTCTGGTAGGGAACAAGATCAACCGGTTCTCCCGGCGGGGTTGTGCGGGTAAATGCAGTGATCACAAAGTACCCGAGTGCTGCTGTTGCAATAAAGATAATGACGAGGACGAGCGCAAGCACCAGCGGTGAAACGGATCCAAGGCTGAACAGGATAAAGAATTTTGAGAAGAACACCATGAATGGCGGCATGCCGATGATGGCCAGCCCGCCGATAATAAGTCCCCATGCAGCAAGCGGCTGGAACCGGAAGACATCGCGGATATCATCGGGAGCATCGGCCGAGAGGTGGCTCCTGTACTGCCGGTGCAGGATGCCGGCTGAAAGGAAGAGCGAGGCTTTTGTAAACGAATGCGCCATAACGTGGAAGATCACCCAGAAGATCGCAAGCGGTGTTGCAATGGCAAGACCAACAAGCAGGATACCCATGTTCTCGATGCTTGAAAATGCGATCAGTTTTTTGAGGTTCTTTTCCGGGAGCATGGAGAATGCGGCAATTGCAATCGAGAAAATGCCAAAAAGCAGGATCAACGGCGTAATGGAAGTAAACGCGGGTGTCTGGTGCACGATGGCAAAGACCCGGATGATCCCGTAGATGCCGACGTTTAAGAGCACTCCTGAGAGCACTGCGCTTACTGCCGACGGCGCCTTTGCATGGGCTTCGGGCAGCCACGTATGGAACGGGAAGATACCAGACTTTGCAGCAAACCCGATGAAGATGAGCGTGAACGCGGCGATCAGCATCCCAGGCGGGAATGCGGAGGCGTGCTGCATCAGGATGGTCCAGTTGAGGGTACCGGTACCAAGCGTGGAACGCGCAATCTCAAAGAGGAAAATGAGGCCTACAAATGCAATCAGCATTGCAACAGATGCAACGAAAATATACTTGAGCGCCGCATCGATGTTCTCTTTTGCCGAGAGGATGGCGACAAGCATTGCAGACATAATCGTTGTCATCTCGGCTAAGATCCAGAAGAGCGCGAGGTTATCCGAGTAAAAGGCAAGGACGATGACCAGTTCAAGCAGGCACCATGTGGCATAGAAAATTTTCAGGCTGCCGGTTTCCAGTTCCCTGCTTGCGAGCAGGTTCTCGACATAGCCCCGGGCATAGATTGCGGCAAGTACGAAAATAACTGCTACAATCAGTACTTCAAAAAGTCCAAGATGGTCGATAAAGAAGTACCCGCTGCCAACCGTGAAGGTCTCGACAGGGACCGGTATATACAGGAGAATATACCCGGTAATCGCGCAAAAGAACAGTCCGAGACCAACGGCAATTGAGTTCAGCTGCCGGTGGGTGCGGCTGACGGCAATAAGGACCAGTGCAAGGACAGCGCACAGGGCGTAAAGCAGGAGAATCATGGCGATTCCTCCTGCTCTTCCCAGAGATAGAACCGGTGGAGCCGGTTGTGATACTCTTCAAGTGTCGAATCAATGCCGACAGTAAGGATCGTTGTCAGCAGGATGAGGATGACAAGATCGATGATGATAAGGAATTCAATAATAAACGGCAGTTCGGTCACAAAGAGGCCGAAGAGAAGCACGCCGTTTTCCATCGAGAGGTAGCCAAGGACCTTTGTAATCGCCTTTTTCCTTGAGAATGTCACCATCATGCCCATGAGCAACAGCGAGATCCCGATTACGGCACCAAAGAAGAACGGGCTTTCAGCGCTCCCGGTTACCGCATTAATCCCGACAATGCGGGAAAGCGTGATATAGACAAGGAGCATCAGGGCAAGCGAGATTAAAAGTGAACTTGTCGGGCTTAAGAAATGGAATTCAATGTCCCGTTTAATCCGGATCTTTTCCTGGACATTCGAAATAAAGTACGGGATGACGATTACTTTGAAAATCAGCGTGATCCCTGCAATTGCAAGAAGGATTCCTGCCCCTTCATACCAGTAAAGCGAAAGCGCGATAAGGACGAGAGCAAGCGACTGGAGTGCATATGCCCTGACAAGTGAAATGAGGTTCTTTGTCGTGATGATATATGCGGCAGTGATGATGACGCAGACAAACAGGACCTTGATAATTCCATTGAAAAATTCCGGGTCGGTCATGCAAACACCTCGATAATAATCGTCAGGGTCGAGAAGAAGAAAGCCATCATAAAGAGGCTTGGGAGCCTGAAGAACCGCATCTTTGCCATGGATGACTCAAAGAGCCCGATGACCAGTGACAGGATCGCGCCTTTTACGGCAAAAAGACAGACGGCGACCGCGATTGCGGCAAACGAGAGCGTGGTTGAAAGGCCCCACGGGACGATGAGGTTTATTAAAAGGGCCATAAGGAGCGTCTGCTTGATTGCTGCCGTCAGCTCCATGAGGGCAAGGTTCCTGCCGGACTGCTCAAGGATCATCCCTTCATGGATCATGGTCAGTTCAAGGTGCGTCTCCGGGTTGTCGACCGGAATGCGGGAAGTCTCGACAATGAGGATGATAAACAGCGAGATCCCGATCAGGATAAGTGTCGGGCTGACCGGGATTCCGGCAATAACTTCTGTTCCAACCATGTCGAAAATATTCATGGATTTGAAGACAAATGCGAGTGCGGCAAAGACAATGATGGTTGTCGGTTCTATGACGGCCGATATACTCATCTCGCGGGAGCTGCCCATGCCGCCGAATGTGCTGCCTGCATCAAGTCCGCTTAAAGCCATGAAAAACCGGACAAGCACCAGCAGGTACAAAAACAGGATAATGTTTCCAATTCCCCCGAAAGGTTCCGTGACAAAGACGAGCGGGACAAAGAGGGATGCCACAAGGACCGCTGAGATGCACACCCAGGGCGTGGCCCTCATGATCCGTGATGAGTTACCGGAGTAAATTACCTCTTTTTTGAGCAGTTTTGCAAGCGTATAATATGTCTGGAAGACCGAGGGTCCCTGCCGTCCCTGTGACCATGCCTTGACCTTTTTTATCAGGCTTACAAAGAGGGGAGACAGTAAAACAACACAGAGTGTGTTAATGACTCCGTATACCAGGAATTCCACGGTCATGCCGACCACCCCAGATAGAGAATTACTGCGATTACGGCGATGAAAACATACAGGAGATAGGTATCAAGACAGCCGTTCTGGACGCGTGAAATCTTTTTTGCGGCCTTCATCGCCCCGCGTGCAACCGGGAGATACAGGTACTCTTCAAAGAATTTCAAAAGCCGGATCTCTGCGGTTCCTTCTGCAACGATGCAGTCGTTTTTATCAAAGTATGTTTTGGTGCTGGCTTTTTTTGTCCGGTAGATCGAGGAGAAGATGGTGACAATGGGTTCCGAGAAGCCGATGCCGGTATATTCTGTAGATGAAGGTTGTGATTTTGTCCCGCACCCCCATGTCTCGCTTATTCTTGTCTCCCTGGATGCCGTAAAATACAGGAAGGTATACGCGAGTGCCATCATGACAAGCAGGAGCACGCTTACAAGGAATAAATCCGGAATGGGGAGTGCAAAGCCGAAAGCAAAAAAGATCTGGTATGCAAAGACCCCGAGGATGACACAGGCTGCGGCAAGGACTGCCGGGCCGGCAAGCATTGAAAGGCTGACTTCCCTTGCGTTTTCACTCTCCGGTGAACGCGGTTGTGCAAGGAAGACAGAACCGAATGCCTTCACAAAACATGCCGCCGAGAGTGCGCCGGTGAGGGCAAAGAGGGCGAGGCAGATGAAAAGGAGCACTTTAATGAGCGGATCCACAACGGTGACCGACTGGAAGAATGCGATATACACCAAAAGTTCGCTTGCAAACCCGTTTAATGGCGGCAGGGCGGCAATCGCCATTGCGCCGGTAAAGAAAAGCGCTGAAGTGTACGGCATCTTCCGTGAAAGACCTCCCATCTTTTCGATATCGCGGGTATGCGTTGCGTGTACTACTGATCCTGCGGTAAGGAAAAGGAGGCTTTTGAAGAGCGCATGGTTAAGGGAATGAAAGAGCGCTGCAAGCAGGCTGATGGTTGCAAGGACAATAAGCCCCTCGCAGGAGAATATGACATAGAGGCCGATCCCGATAAAGATGATGCCGATATTCTCGATGCTGGAATACGCGAGCATCCCTTTTATGTCGTCCTCCTTAAACGCGTATATCACGCCGAGCACTGCTGACGAGATGCCGGCAATGAGTATAAGCACGCCCCACCAAAGTTCGGGTGAAAACACCGTAAAGATAAACCTGATAAGCCCGTAGACCGCGACCTTGAGCATCACGCCGGACATCAGGGCAGAAACAGGAGACGGGCTTGCCGGATGGGCATAGGGAAGCCACTTGTGGAACGGGATGATCCCGGCCTTGATTGAAAAACCTGCAAAGAGTGAAAGGAATGCAACAGTGGCAAGGGGAAGCGATGCGGGTGAGGTATGCAGCGGTGCAATCGCAAACGATCCGGATGCATACCAGAGCATGATGACTCCAAGCATCACAAAGAGCGTAGAGAGGTGGGTCATCACAAAATAGAAGAGCCCGGCCTTTCTGGTCTCCAGTGTGTCATACTCGTACATGACGAGGAAAAATGATGTCGCTGCCATCAGTTCCCAGAACAGCAGGAACGAGACCGTGTTTTCCGAGGAAACAATCAGTGCCATCGCAAGCACAAAGAGGCTTATGCAGCCGCAGAGCAGGTTCCGGCGGTTCCCGCCTTCCATGTGCTCGATATATCCTGAAGAGTATACCGCAACGCAGGCAGCAACCATGCCAATTAAAAACAGGAAGAACGCGGCGAGCCGGTCGATAAAAAAGGTCAGAGAAAATCCGGGGAACAACTGCCACGCCACAACCGTGAAGGGCACTCCTGATATGAGGACTAAAAGCGACAGAACGATGAGAAGAACAGAGCCACCGGCAGTGCAGGCAAGCGAGAGGATCCGGATGATGCGGGTATCCCGTGCAGCGCAAAGAAGAGGGACAAGCGTTCCGGCAATAAAAAGAACGATACTTGCGTAAAAAAGCAGGTCTGACATCAGATCCTCCTGACGATTCTCCGGGTAAGGAACCGTCCCATGCGCTGCGAACGCGGGCGTGGCTGCTCATCTGCACTGTATATATTCCGGTTCCTGCATCTGGGACTCATTTGTATATATCCTCTCATCAGGTATTCTGTTCCATTATTCTGGACGATGGATCGCGTTTCATGGGGCAGACATCAATTCCTTTAAGGTTGCCCATGACAAAATCGAACCGTTCCCGGATCGTTTTTGGCAGGTCAAGTTCCGGGATCGGGTAGAAACCCATTCCGCCGTAGAACTCCATGAGTTCCAGTTTCGCGTGCATGTACAGGGTGTCATTCCGGCCACATTCTTCGATCAACTGTTTCATGACCGACCGGGCAAAACCCCGGCGCCGATACTCCTCAAGAACATATACTCCGTCTACCTCAAAGCCATCCGGATGCCGGGAGCAGCGCGCAACTCCGACAAGCTGTGTCCCGGCAAATGCAGCAAAAAGCCGGTCCGTTGCAGTATTTGCCTTCTGCTGGTGATAGTGGATCCAGAGTTCCTGTTCTGCACGGACCATTTCATGAGGGGAAAGTTCACGGACATTTATCGTGCCGGTAACAGGATGGACTATTGCAGCCTTTCCGGATGAGAGCCAGAGCCGCTGGATCCGGTGGAAAATATGGGGACGGAATGTAACAAAAGTCCCGCATTCCTCCCCGGCCAGAGCGTAGAGTACAAGCAGTGTCGTATCTTCTCCGGATACTTCCGGTTTTATTTCTGATGACAATGCTGGCGTATTATAATACTCCGGGTTTTTTTTAGAAACCTTATGAGGAGGAGGAAAAATCAATCCCGCTCATCACAAGGATGAAAGTCTGGATATATTATCTTTGTGTCAATTTATATGTTGTGCAAATTTTTAGGGAAATAATGCTGTCTGAAGCGTTTCGTTTTCCGCCAAAAGTGATTGTAAAAACAAAAAATGCTGCGAATTTTCGGTATTTTTGACATTCTGTCGTAATTCTTGTAAAATTACCCTTACGCGCGTTTGGGACAATTTTACGCGCAAGTCAACAAAAAATTATTAATTATTTGGCTAATCCCTAAAAAATTATTAATTTTTTTACTGTTCTTATCTCTGGGAAAAAATAACAATATTTAAGATACTTCCCACTGGAGTAAAAATTACTATGGACGTGCGACGCGTGTGGTCCTGCCATAGGGGAACAATTGTATGATTGACAACCTGCTACTGGGGAATTATAAATTCCGCGAAACAGATTTCACGCCAAATATTGACTATTACCGCGAACTGGCACACAGCCAGCACCCGTCAGTGCTCTGGATTGGCTGTTCGGATTCACGGTTACAGACCGGACATATCACGCAGGCCAAGGCAGGAGAACTTTTTATCCAGCGTAATATCGGGAACATTGTGCCGATCCATGACTGGAACTTCGCAACAGTGCTTGAATATGCGATATCCCATCTTCATGTAAGCGATGTGGTCATCTGCGGGCATTCAAACTGCGGGGCGATCCGGGCACTGGATCATGAAAGCACAGATTCTTATATCCCTCTCTGGCTGAACAATGCCCGTGAAGCAAAAGTCCGGGTGGATAAAACAATCTCTCCTCCAAAGACGCCTCTTGAACAGGAAGAGCGCTATAAACTCATCGAACAGGAAAATGTCCGGCTCCAGATTGAACACCTGTATACATATCCCCTCTTAAAAAAGGCAGTGGATGAAAAGAAAGTGCAGGTCCACGGGCTTTATTATGATCTTGGCACCGGTGCCCTGACACGGATTGCCTGAAAAATTACAAACATGTATCAATCTCATTTTTTATCCGGTCGAGGGCAATCCTCCCGATCCGGGTGAGTTTCCCGTTTACAAGGACCATGGGTATTGGCGGGTAATCGTTTTCGAGTATTGTGCGGATATGGTCGGGAACCTTGTCGTCGATGAGGGTTAGTTTTACCTCAACTTTGTCGCCGTAGGTCTCTTTTAAGACAGATTTAAACGCATCAAACGCTTTTGTCAGTTTTCCCGAGGGGTAGCAGTCGGAAAGCCCGCAGGACCGGTTGCCGTCGCAGGGAAACGGCGAACATTCGGAATATTTCAGGCCAACAATCTCGACAAGGACGTTATTACTCATGTACGTAACGTTTGTGCGGACGGTATTTTTAGTATTGGGATGGCTGCATCGCTATCAGGTCCAACCTTTTGCCGGGTTCCGGGAAAGGCTTGGGTGGAAAGGGGGTGATTTCTTTTGATGATCGGGTCGCCCGACCAATTTTTTGTGGCGCAAGAGGCGGGGGAAGGGAGGTGCCGATTTTTTAAAAGGTAGGGGTTACTCCCGGATCTTTTTAGGAATTGCCGGTGCGTGACCCGAACTTTTTTAGAAATTCTCAGATTGCGAGGCGATCATTTTTTGTAATCTTCAGCAACCTGATCGAACTTATTTTGAAATTGCCAGCTCGCGACCCGCTCTTTTTTTACAATCCTCATCACCCGGGCCGGACTTTTTCGCGAACGGGCGCATGGTCCGGGTTGGCTCCGTCGGCGAATATGATGATTATTTGTGGGCCCGGCCTTTTGCAGGGCCATGAGGTGTCGAACGTATCTGTGAATCTTCAGCAACCTGATCGAACTTTTATTACAATTGCCGGCTTGTGATGCGATTATTTTTTGAAAACCTCATCATGTGGATCGATTTTTTCCGGTTTTTTGGAATTGTCCGCTCGCGACCGGAATTTTTCAAAAAAAGTGCGGGTGGCTGTATGTATCTGGTAAGTTCCGGAAATGGATCCGGAAGATGGAGCCCCTCACATCCATACCCCCATGAGCGGGCATTGCCACCGCCCAAAGGGTCTGGTGAGCACAGATTCATTTTAGATCGCGGGCCATTCCCTGTTTGATCATCTCCATTGCTTCCTGGAGGATGTCCTTCGCATCCTCCCGCTCGATCCGGTAGAGTTTCTGCAGGGGACCAAGGGCCCGGGGATCCCCGAGCATGCCCAATGCCCAGGCCGCTTTTGTCCGCACCCGTGCATCATCGTCCCACAGGGTGTCGATCAGAGGCTCCACGGCCCGGAGATCTCCCAGACGTCCCAGCGCTTCCGCCGCATTCCACCGCGTCCCCTCATTATCATCGGAGAGTTTTTCAACCAGGATTTCAAGCGTGTTCGACGTACCCTGTCACCTTCACCCGGCGGTTGATTGTTCCTATGTGGTACATGGGGTGAGAAGAAGATTCTGGCCGGTTATTGGACCGGTGGGATGACTCCCGCCGCCCCCTACAAGGCGCCCCTGCGGCGGATCAGTGAGGAATAACCCGCACTTGCCCCGCCGTGCCCCGGGAGGGGCCATGAGGCGGGGGAGACCTCATGCCAGATTTTACTAATTCAAGTCCCTTAACCAGACTATCCTCCAATACGTTGATCATCCCGAACACAGGTATGAGGGCAACGTTGACGGGATATTGATCATCGGTAAGGAAGCCGCAAGATCGTGAATCAACCTCTATTTGTTATGGATGCTCAGGTTTTCAGGATTAAACAGGAGATAGCCCGAAAAATCCTTGCCCTCTGTCAGTGTGATGCAGAGAAAATCGGGGTTGGACGAAGTACATTGAAGTTCATCAAGGACGGGATGAAGAATGGAAAAGAGATCAATCTTAAGACGTCCGCCATTAACCGTCTGATACAAGCAACGAGTAAAAAAACCGCACATCAAATCATTACTGTTTCCAACACTCGCACACAAAAATTTGGGGATTTCTAGAGAGTAGATGCTCCAGTATCTTTACCCGGATGACTGCTTGAACCACCAAACTGTTTTTTCATCAGGTACGTTGTCAGGGCAATAAGCAATCCGAAGACACCTGCGGCAATAAAAACTGCGTTCAGGCCGAAATACACGAGGATGATACCAAGTACAATGGGAGAAGCACTCTGGCCAACGTATTTCATGCAGTTGTGAATCGAAATTACTCCTCCTCTTGATGCAGGGGGGGAGATCTGAATGATCTGCACGTCAATGGCAGTCTGGGCAAGGACAAGGCCTGCTCCGAACAGCAGTAATAGAAGAAACACTGCGGCAATGGAATGCAAAACCGGCATGAATAACATCGACAGCCCGACACAGGCAAAACCCGCAACAATCACCATGAGCAATGAATACTTGCCGGCAAGGGGCCCCACACGGGATGCAAGCAGTATGCACGCGATCCCCGGAATAGCGAGCATAAGTCCTGATCCTCCTGACGCATATCCAAACACACTCTTGAGCATGAATGGCACATAGATCATCATGGCAAACAGCATGAAAAAGATCGAGAAACCCATGAATATCGTATAGATGACTGGCAACTTCCCAAGACATCTGAGCGCTTCAATCATGCCCGTATGCTCACCCGGGTCAGTCTGTCCTTTTGTCTCAGGAAGCAATGTTATCACCACAATCGCAAATGGCAGGGAAAGTGCATAAAACAGGAACGCATAGTTCCATCCCAGCATAGCAAGGCCGCCTCCGATCACCGGGGCAAATACTGATCCAAGGGCAAATGATATGCTGATCTTGCTCATGGCCGTCACACCATCAAGGCCGGTGTAGACATCTCCTATGACCAGCATGGCCATGGATGTCATCCCCGCCACGCCAACGCCCTGTAAAAACCTCAGGATAAGGAGTAACGGGAAATCCGCAACAAAAAAACTTACCAGCCCCGTCACACCATAGAGTATAAGGCTTGGGACCAGTATCCTCTTACGATCTACACTGTCAATATAATGTCCTAGGATGAGGGTGAAGACCGCTGTTGAGAACGTAAACACAGACATAAGCAGAGCTACATTCTGTTCGGTAGTCCCTAGGGGTTCCACCATCTCCGGTAATACAGGTGCCAGGAGAGCCCCACCGGCCATTGCAAAAAATGCAACGAGACAGAGCATGAGAATGTGAATATTTTTAAATTCCATGATCTCTCCGGCTATTTTTTCTCCATTATCCGGGACACGTTTTTGATCATATCCTCGAAAGAATTCACAATTGTTTGCCTTTGATCAGAATCAAAATTGGATAATAGGATATTCTCCCATTCTGATGCAATCTTTTTGAGGCCGGGTTCTATCGCTCTTCCTTTATCGGTCAGAAATACTCTATAGGAACGTTTGTCTTCATCGTCCCTTTGTCGGTAAACATAGCCTTCCTTAACGAGTTTTTGTACGGCTCTTGTGACGTTCGCCCTGTCCAGATTAATGGACTGGCCAAGTGATTCCTGATTTACTCCATCTTTTTGAAAAAGTGGCATTAAAAGGTAAAACTGTCCGGGTCCAATATTGTAAGGTTTCAATTCTTTGTCGAGGTATATCTGACTGTACCTGTAGAGAAATGAAACGAATTTTCCAATGAATCCCTTATTGCTCATTTGTTCCCCTTTTTTGTCAATATGTGAGAATACACCGATTCTAATGATCTCCAATTCTTAGACTTTCTTTGTCAGATTTACAAAGTTGCTGGCGCAATCATATAGTTGCGCCAGCAATCATTATAGAGTTGTTGATGCAACCAAGTGTTTTTGGAAAAGAACACGCTGCTGTGCAGGTAATTTTTCAGAACATTGTGATATCACAAATAAGGGAATTCAAAATTTGCAAGATACCTATAACCCACTTTTAAAAATGAGTGGGCTGGGAATCGAACCCAAGAACACCTATGAGGCTAGGCCCTCAACCTAGCGCTTTTAACCTGATTCAACTACCCTCTCTTAATTGGACAATCTCACATGATATCAACCCGGAGAATTCCCTGCCCCCGCATATGTCCCAAAAAAAGAGTGCCCCTATATTCTCGGACAGTTCTCCTCAAAAAAAAGTTTCAGGCAAACCTCTCAAACCGCTCTTTTGTCGCCTTGCAGATCGGGCAGATGCCCGGTGGCTGTTCACGTGCACAGAGATAGCCGCAGACTTTGCACCGCCAGATTGGTAAAGAAAAACCCTGCGGCGGTGATGCGGAAACAGTTTTTACAATAACAGTCTTTCCCCGTTCAGACCGGGGCGGCCGGCGTTCCGGCACCGGGGCAACGTCCTGTCTGCCGGATGCAACAGCATCGCTGACGTACAAGGCGCAGTAGCAGGCACCATGCTCTTCGATATCTGCGTCCCGGTAATCACAGGGACAGATTATATCCAGATCCCTGTCTTTTACTCCGGATGCAAGGCGGCAGGGGCAGGCACGGTATCCATATCGGTTTTCGTTTTTCAACAGGCCGCGTACGAGATTTTTTACAAATTCTGCGTCAGGGTTCAGCCGGTACCCGTATTTTTCTGCATCTGTTTTCAGGGAGAGATATGCAGCGTCGATCTCATTTCCTGTGATCTCCGGAATATTCATACGGCAAATGCCCCCCTGATCTCAGTTTCCTTAAAACCGATAATGGCCCGTTTGTTGTTGATTATAAGTGTGGGAAACGATCCTTTTGGATTCCACCGCTCTAACTCATCCATTGCAGTATCCTGCTCGCTGCCGCTCAACAGATCGACATAATCGTAATCAAACGCAAGCCCCAGTTCTTCCAGCAGCATTTTTGTCTTGTGGCACCACTGGCATGTTGACAGTGCGTACAACATAATAGCACCTTTGTCTTTACCACTCACATGTACCGGCATTATAAGACACCCCTGATAACTGGAAGTTGCTGTATGGATTAATAAAACTGGGGATATGCGCTGTAACTTCCTGTGAGGGATGCGCCAGGTATTATTTGTACTCCTCCAAAACCCTGCTGTTGTTGCCGCCGATAACGGGAACCGGTCGATTACGTGAAAGTGCAGTTTTTTTTGCTCTGTAGAAAACCTCAAAGAAGAGAAATAGTAAGAATCTGTGGATGTTG
>DAOQAA010000008.1:0-53111 GCA_035353675.1 Methanoregula sp.
TTGTTCGACACACGGTTCATGATGTTCAACACCCGGTACATGGATGACACCCGTTTCAGGAATGTCGCCCGCCATTCTCCCTTCAGACGATCTGGTCGAATGTACTATATCTTAAAGGCGTGGACTCCTATTAAGCATTTCGCCGGAATTACAGATGTAATTCCAAAAATCAAAGACCCGAAATAGTTTTTCGGCCGCTAAGAAAAGAACGGGATAAAAAAATTATTATCCCCCGAATTTACGGAGAATTGTTTATTTTTACTATTGGGCGTGAGGTTTAACCGACCCATTCAAGGACGCCGCCGCCACTGGTCTGATCCCGTGGCGCAGCACGCCTGCTCTGAGGCATCTCGACCTGCTTTGGGCTGGAACGCTTGGTATCGATCTCCTGGACCATTGTCTTGTAAGACTGGCGGGTCCCAAGGATCTGGGCGCTCTTTACACCAGTCATGATTGCGAGAACACGGATCTTGCCTTCCATGTCGGGTCTGACACGGGCACCCCAGATAACATCTGCATGCGGGTCAAGTTCGTACGTGAGCGAGGTTGCAACTTCTTCTGCATCCTGCAGGGTAAGATCGGTTCCACCAGTGATATGGATAAGGCTGCCGGTTGCGCCGCGGTAATCGATATCGAGCATCGGGTTGCTTAGGCACTCGCGGACAACACTCTCTGCCTTGTTCTGCTGCTTGCTCTCTCCAACAAGCATGGAGGCGACACCGCCTTTGGACATGATCGCACGGACATCTGCGTAGTCGATGTTGATAAGCGAGGGCTCGGTGATTGTCTCGGAGATCCCCTTGACGGTCTCACCAATGAGCTGGTCCATGACAGAGAATGCCTGACCCAGGGGGAGGTTCGGCACAAAGTTCTTGAGCCGGTTGTTATCAAGGACAATGACTGAGTCTGCCGCAGCGGCAAGTGCCTCAAGTCCTTCTTCAGCACGGATCAGACGGGCTTTTTCAACCTGGAACGGGTAGCTGACCATACCGACAACAATTGCACCCTGTTCCTTTGCAATCTGCGCAACGACCGGGGCTGAACCGGTACCGGTACCTCCACCCATACCTGCTGTGATGAAAACCAGATCTGCGGATTCAAGCAATGCCTCAAGCGTCGGGCGGGCCATCTCGGCGGCGCGTTTACCGACATCCGGATAACCGCCTGCACCAAGACCACGGGTCAGGGATTTCCCGATGAGAACGCGTTTGTCAGCCTGGATCATGTCCAGGTGCTGCTTATCAGTATTGATCGCAATTGTTTCCGCGCCGGCTACACCCATGTGGTGGATACGGTTTACTGTGTTGTTTCCGCCGCCACCGCAGCCAATAATCACAATTCTCGGCTGACCGAGGAAATCATCTTCCGGTGCACTTGAGCCGGACTTGTTTACCTCTTTTTCAAGTTCGGCATTTTTTAACGCATCGTTAATTATACTCTGCATTTCTACCCTCTCATACCTTGAATGAAACCTGGTCATTATCTTTTAAGACACGGCTTGCACGTTTTTCAACAAGTTCACGGACGGCTGCCCGGACCGCTTCTGAAACATTGGGATACTCGCCTGCGTCAACCATTTGCTGGAGCAGGTTGATCTGCTGTTCGGGTAATCTGAGCGTGATTCGTTGCATCATTGTATCTCCATTTCTGACATATGTCGGTCATTTGTCGTACATATGTCAGACAAGGGGAACTCTCATGTCTGACTTAACCAGATAAACCAAAATGAAACACGATGGTATATATATCTTCTGATTTGATTCTGGGTCGTCTCCAAACGAATTTATGACATCCCGGCCAAGTATTTTTCAAAAAAAAAGGACAATTTGATGGCTGTTGATTTTCCAAAACCCGTAGTGCATGGCGGAACCGGAAAGCGGCAGCATGAAAAAACCGGTAAAAACCTGCTGGATTTCAGCGCGAGCCTTAATCCCTTTCCACCGCGTTTCACCTGGAACTGCGATCCGGCATGCCTGTCTTCCTACCCGGATAACGGGTATATTCACCTCAAAGAGTGTATCGCAAAAACGTTTCACCGGGATCCTGAAGAGATCTGCGTCGGCAATGGTTCCATCGAATTAATACGTGTTTTCTGTTTGGTGATGCTTGGAAAAAACAAAACATACTTCACTGAATCCCCTACGTTTGGTGAATATGCACTCTCCGCCAGTCTTACCGGAGCAAATCCGGCAGACTCGCCAGGTACAGCAAATGTATCTTTTTTCTGCAACCCAAACAACCCAACCGGCGAACTGCACACGCGATCTTTTCTTCTTGGGCAAATCAAAAATGCCTCGTCGCATGGCGGTATGCTCTTTTTGGATGAAGCATTCATTGAGCTTGCCGATAAGGCCGAAAGTCTGGTTAACCTGCGCGAGGATTCACTTTTTGTCCTGCGCTCTCTCACAAAAAGTTTCGCGGTTCCCGGGATCCGGTTCGGGTACGGCTTTGGGGATCCGGACCTTATTGCAAAGATTGAAACTGCCCGGGCGCCATGGAGCGTGAATGCATACGCAGAGGCTTTTGCCTTGGAGGCTTTCCGCCATCTGGACGAACTTGAAAAATCGCGGATATACATTCAACATGAGAGGGACTGGCTTTCCTCACGGATTGACGAACTTGGGCTGCACTGCCGCCAGTCCACAGTCAATTATATTCTTGTGGACTGTCATCGCAGTGTCGCACCATTGTGTAAAAAACTTGAAACTCATGACATACTTGTCCGCGACTGTACTTCGTTTAACCTGCCCACATGCATTCGTATTGCCGTCCGGACCCATGATGAGAACGAAAAGATTATAGAGGCATTGTCTGCATGCGTGCGCTGATTATGGCCGGTGGAGCGGGCAGCCGCCTCAACATGGGGGAAAAGCCGCTTATTATCATTAACAACCAGCCGATGATCCGGTACGTCATCGACGCGTTTTCCGGCGCCGGGTGCGAAGTGGTTGTGGCCACATCCCCCAAAACCCCGATGACCCGGAACTGGTGCCGGGTAAACGGCATTACAACCTACAATGCAGGTGGTTCGGATTATATACGCGACATGGTTGAAACCGTTCAGGCACTGGAAGAGACAGAGCCCCTTTTTGTGACCGTCTCGGATATCCCCTGCGTCGATGCAGAAATCATTCAGGATATCCAGAAGGCATACACCAACTCCAAAAAAGATGCATGTTCAACATGGGTGCCAGCCCGTATTGTCAAAGACTGCCGGGGCGGTATGATTTACCGCGAAACAATCGGAAATGAAGAAGTCTGCCCCACCGGCCTCAATATTTTAAGAGGCGACCTGATTGCCGAAGTCCAGGATGAACTACAATTCGTAGTTGCTGATCCGCGCCTTGCCCTGAATGTTAATACCCGGGCAGACCGGGATTCTGCGGAAATCTTTTTAATCAATCAATTAGGAAAATCGCAGGTTTTACGATAAAAATTTTAATATCGCGCACCGTGCTGCCGGGCAATTAACCCCAATTCGCGCCTTTACGCTCAAAAAACGGCAGATGCTGGCGTATTTAATAAGAATACATATTAAGGTGCGACATTAAATACTACTGTACTATGGTGGAGTTGCAGGAGATCGAACTGCAGGGTCATATCATTGATTCGGGTATTATGACCCAGATCTTTGACCGGATCATGGACATGGGAGGAAATTTTGAAATCCTTGTCTTTGATGTAGGCAAGAAAAAAACCGATCCCAGTTATGCACGTCTTAAAATTGTGGCGCAGGACAAAGAAAAATTACGGGCCATCCTGTCAGAAGTCCACCGTCTTGGAGCCCGCCTTCCCCCGGTAAATTCAGTTAATTACGTACCTGCGGCCGGAGACCGGAATGCGCCAAAGAACTTTTACACGACCACCAACCACCCCACACAGGTCCGGCTTGCGGATGAATGGATCCCGGTTGACAATATTGAAATGGATTTTTTGATCGTTGTCGATCCTGAAAATAAAAAGGCAAAATGTACGCCTCTTGGAAAGATTAAAAAAGGCGACCTTGTTGTTGTCGGCGAGGAAGGGGTTCTTGTCAGTTATCCTGACCGTCCCCGTACAAGCAGTACGTTTGAGTTTATGCACGGCACGGTCTCTTCCGAACGCCCCAGCGAGACCCTGATCGCCCAGATCGCAAAAGAGATCATTGAAGTCCGTAAAAACGGCGGGAAGATTATACTTGTCGGAGGGCCTGCCATTATCCATACCGGGGCTGACAAAGCTGTTGCGGAACTCATCCGGAAAGGATACATCAATGTCCTGTTTGCCGGTAACGCACTCGCAACTCATGACGTAGAATACAATCTTTACGGGACTTCTCTTGGCATGGACATCAACACCGGACGACCGGTGATGGGCGGACACCGGCACCATATTTACGCAATTTCCGAGATTATGCGTGCCGGCTCACTCAAAAACGCTGTGGAGAAAAAGATCTTAAAAAGCGGCATCATGTACGAATGTGTCAAAAACAATGTCCCGTTCGTTCTTGCCGGTTCAATCCGCGATGACGGTCCGCTCCCGGATGTAATCCAGGACACCATGGTCGCACAGGATGAAATGCGCAAGTATATTCCCGGCTGCAAGATGGTCCTGATGGTTGCAACACTCCTGCACTCAATCGCCGTTGGCAACTGCCTGCCATCCAACGTAAAGACCGTATGTGTCGATATCAACCCGGCCTCGGTGACAAAACTGATGGACCGGGGCACAACGCAGGCAATTGGAATTGTGTCCGATGCCGGGACATTTCTCCCGCTCATTGCAGAGCAGATCGAGAAACAGAGCAGCGGAAAAAAATAAAAATAATTTTTGCTTTTTTAACGTTTACCGGGTAAGCGGCATACAGTAGGGCTTTTCGCGGGCAAGGACATATTCCCATTCGCTCTTACAGGTACAGTCCATGTCAAGAAGCGCACCAATAAGGTCGCGGTCTGCTGAAAGAGAATAATCGCGGATGCCTTTTGTAATTTCATAGTCGCATTTTCCACAGTTATGTGGCCCGCGCTTCTGCCCGCCACCCAGTGGATCGCAGGTGATATGCATGGGTGCATCCTTCAAGATCGAAAGCACGCTCCAGAGATAAGGTGGACGGTAGGCACCCTGTTTCCAGTACAGTTCGAGTTCGGTTCTTTTCTGTACCGTGCAGGGATTCATTGAAACCATTTCGACAGTTCCTGCAAGTTCTGAAATCGAGGAACGCATGTCAGACACAGCCTCGCTCTCGGTCAAAAAGAGCGGCTTAAACAGGAGATATGCTTTTACTCCTGCCCCGGCATTATGGGCAACAACTGCGGCATTTTTAAAATCTGCGTACGTGAACCCCTTATTGATGCATTTTTCCCGTATCGTATCGTTTGTGGTTTCAAGACCCATTGCACAGTAAAGCGGGGTTTTTCTGGAGCCGTCGTCAAGTTCTGCAAGAAACGGTTCGATCGTTTCAGGAACGACAAATTCAGGCCTGCTCTCCGCAATTACAATTTTCCCCCTGAATACCTGAGCAACCTCCTTCTGGAAAGACAACGGGACTTCATTTTGATCAAAAAAACTTCCGGAGGTAAAGATTTTGATCATCGAAAATTCGTCAAGATTGAACTGCTCCCGCACCCACCCAAGCTGGGCATGCAGGTGAGCGGCAAGTTCATCACAGGAATGCGTCCGGTACCGCTCGTGACGGTAACTGCACATCCGGCATTTCGCCCATGAACATCCCCCTGACTCAAAGATAACTGTCAGGCATTCTACCGTTTCGCCATTGTATCGTTCTTTTCCGCGCCAGCTTGCAAGCGGTTTTTTTGTAATTTCAGAAATCATTAACAACCAATTAGTTGATCTTGTACATAGATGAAGAAGATCGTCCTGCTGGCACTGGGGATTTGTATGCTTTTTAGCTGTGCAGCGGCATACCAGGTTTTCATTTATGCCCCGGACACCCTGACAATAGGAAAACCCCTTGTGGTAAACGGGACGACCACATTTGGCATTGGCACCCCGATTGATGTGGTGCTCTACCGGCAGGTAACCACCAGTACTGAAGTCAAGCGCAAGATAGCATATGTCCAGTCGGACAGGACATTCAGGGTGGTCTTTGATACAACCTATCTCGAAAAAGGACTCTATAAAATCGAGGTCCCGTCAAGCAGTACCGGGGAATCTATATCAATGCGACAGGTGCGGCTCATCGATCGATCCGATGAGCTTACCATGACCTCGCAGATGAACCAGCCGCTCTCCGGTAAAATGTATATAGACGGGAAAATTTCCGGAAATTCAAACGCAGGAGTCCAGATCGCAGTTATCGCACCGGATAATTCAGTAATTTATGGCCCCATCTACGTAAGCACAGATTATTTTGGAGGATTTGATATCATTGTCCCTGTCAGCCAGCCCGGGGATTATGTGGTCACATTTACGGATGAACAGGGATACATAGATTCAAGAATCATCAGTATTATCGGTGGACTGGCAACAACGGTAGTTCCAAAAACGACGGTGACCATAACGAACACAGTTGTCCTGTCGGCCCACGGCCGGACATCCCGTAACGATCCGGTTTATTTTATCGTTAAACCTGCAAATAACGCTCCGGTTACAATCTCAACGTCCTCCTCAGTTGACTGGGTAGTGGAATACGTTGACGCAAACGGTGACCTCCATACCATTAACGACCAGAGCGACGTCATGGCCGAAGAAATTGTCGTAAATGGCGAGGGTAAGCCCCTCTACTTTAAGATCTATCCTTACAAGTATTCGGTCAGCTCTGACGTCTACCTCTATGCACAAAACGCGGAATCCGTTTCAGTCAGCGAGACTGTGCCAGCTGTCTTTACTGTGAGTGCTACAAGCATGCCTGTGCAGACTGAAACGCAAAACTCCCCACTTACAGTCACCGGGAGTATTGTCGCAGCATGTATTGCCGCGCTCCTGTTTTCCCTGCGCTGGCATAAATGAATTTTTTTTTTGAATTTCCCCGAAAAAGTCGACTATCTGGAAAAGAATCGACTCTCAAAATCCGCAACAGGTAAAGAAGCCTTTTTTATATTGCACGGCCAAAACAGTAAAAACACATGCCGGGGTAGTCTAGTCCGGTAAGGCGGTGGCCTTGAAAGCCACTGGTGCCCCGCACCTCAAGAGTTCAAATCTCTTCCCCGGCGTATCTAAAAATGTTCAAATCTGTTCTTCCTGAATGCCAGCAATGGATCAGGTCTGTTTTTTAGTATCGGGACGCTCCGGTTTACTTGCAGAACCTGATTACCCAAATGATCACCTGAAAAAATTTTGTATCCCCTACCCCCCTGCCAATTCTTCCGGAGAGATGAAAGCCCCCCACTACTGTTCCAAAAAAATGCATGACACCTGCTGCACCATCAGCACGGGGATGGGATGGCCGGGTGCGAACCGGATCTGTTCGTGTCCGTTTCTACAAAGCGCGTCTTTCTGTCATTAATTTCATAGTCACTCCCCACATCATAATCTACTTCACTGTTTTTTGATCAATTAGAATTCAGATTCATTTCAAAGCAGGCCAAACAGCCACTGCAACACGAGGCTGCTTGTAGCTACAAGGGCCCACAGGATTCCACCAAGTGCTACCGGACGCCAGCCGGCAGACAGGATCGCACTCAGGGAACTGCTCATGCCGACGGCTGCCATAGCAGCTGTAATCCCGAAATACGCGAGGAACCTGATGGGACCATTCCACGACACCGGGATTATCCCGATTGATTGTATCACAACCGCAACGAGGAACAGCACCAAAAACGTCGGGATTAGTTTATACCACACCGAGGTCTGCCGCTTATCCGGAGGCAGTTGCCGGTTCTGGAACCACGTCTGGAACAGGGCCAGAGGAACGAGAGCAAGCGTCCGGGTCAGTTTTACTACTACCGCATATGATGCAGCAACAACTCCGTAAACTGTCGCTGCAGCAACAACAGAAGATGTGTCATTGATCGCGGTGCCGGCCCAAAGCCCAAAAGCTTCCTGGGACATCCCCATCATGTGACCTATCGTCGGGAATAACACAGCCCCAAGGACATTGTAGAGGACAATAACCGTGACAGAAATAGCGATGGCCGGTCCTGCGGCGCCGATCACGGCACTCATGGTCGCAATAGCAGATGCACCACAAATCGCCGTACCGTACGTTACGAGGATCCTGGTCTCGCGCTCAACCTTCAGGAGCCGGCTGATGAAGAGACCCGCCGCTACACAGATGACAAGGGTACCGATCATAACCGGTAGTCCTTCAATGCCAATCTCTGCGACCTCTATAAGGGACATGCCTGCACCAAGCAGGACGATGGAAGCCTGGAGAATTGTCCTTGACGCAAAAACTTTCCCGGCATACCATTCCTTCCGCTGCCCGAAAACCTGGCCAACCCCAAGACCGATAATAATTGCAGCCACTGGAGCACCAAGGATGGGGACGAACCCGCCGATTTCCCATGCAATTGTGGCAATGAGAAAGACCGGGATTAGACCTGCGAATATCCCACAGACCGTTGTCATCCGGGTTGCGAGGTTCATAGATCCCTCCTCATTGTAAAACAATGTTAAATACAGGGTTCTTTGCCTTTATTGACGGCTGTAAAATTGGCGAGGGCATTAATAAATATTTTTATAATTATATATTTTAAATTCCCTGTTTATCTTCACGACAATGGAAACGAGGGCAATTGCTCCTGCTTAAGCATCTCTGCAAGACGTAAAATTCACAAACCCAAAAAAAACAGGCATGAAGAGCCGAAAAATTGTTGGACCCGGTGCCGGGTCTCTATAATTTTAAGGACTGGTTATCCCTTCGCTATTAACCTTCATGCATTTACAAGTTTACCATTAATATTCCTAAAATCCCGGTGACTGCCCGTTTTTGTATCGCCATCGAAGTCAGAAATATACATTTTAAATTTTATTTTTGGCCAATACCGGTTCAGGGCGGATCGTTCACATCGATCAGAGACTGATAAAAGAAAACGGTGACCTGTCCGTGCAATATCACTGTTTTTATGAGTGTGAAACACCAAAACAGTATATCCGGATACGGACGTGAACCATCGATGTGCGTTGCAGTGCCTGCTGAAGTTCTGGAGATTAAGGACGGGAATGTCGGGGTTGTTGATTACGGCGACCTCAAACAGGAAGTCCGTCTCGATCTGGTCGACGTCAAAGTCGGGGAATTCGTGCTCGTGCACGTAGGTTTTGCCATCCAGCGGCTTTCACGTGAAGAAGGCCTTGAGACCCGGGAGATTTTCAAACAGGTCTATGCCGCGCTGGAGGATTGATGCACGAATACAGTATCGCCTATGATCTGTATGCGACCGCAAAGAAAGCAGCGCTTGACCATCATGCGACACACGTAAAAAAGATCAGTGTCGATGTCGGAAAGATGGCGATGGTGAACCCTGAACAGGTAATATTTTTGTTTGATACGATAAAAGAAGACGACCCGCTTTTAAACACGGCGACTCTTGAATGTGCGAATGTTGAGCCGGAAACGAAATGCTCCTGCGGTTATACGGGAAACGAGATCTATGTCTGTCCCCGCTGCGGTGCGCTGCCGGAAGTGGTCCGGGGCCGGGAGATTGTCGTAACGAATATTGAGATCGAGGTAGCGGATTAACCATGAAAGTCAACATGATGCATGGCGCCGGGGGCGAAGTGATGGGCGAACTGCTCCAGACGCTGACAAAATTTACACACAACAATGCCGGCGGGATCGGCCTTGAATCGCTGGATGACGGTGCTGTTATCCCCATTAATGGAACAAACATTGTCTTTACCACAGACTCGCATGTCGTGCGCCCGATATTTTTCCCGGGCGGGGATATCGGCAGGATCGCAGTCAGCGGTACCATCAACGATCTGACAATGATGGGAGGGCGTCCAGTCGCGCTTTCCTGCGGTATGATCATTGAAGAAGGGTTTGATGTGACAAACCTTGAAAAGATTGTCCGTTCAATGGATGATGCTCTCGGGGAGGCCGGGGCATGCCTTGTTACGGGAGATACCAAAGTCGTCGAGAAAGGCGCACTTGACGGAATTGCGATCAATACTGCCGGTATCGGTGTAGCAAAAACTATCGTGCGGGACAACGGGCTTGTTCCCGGCGATGTAATCATCGTCTCCGGAACCCTTGGAGATCATGGCATTTCGATTATGGCCCACCGGGAAGGTTTCGATCTTGGCGAGCAGATACAGTCTGATGTCGCCCCGCTCTGGGGGATGATGGAGCATGTGCTTGATGCAGGCACCATCCACGCGATGAAAGACCCGACACGCGGCGGGTTTGCAAGCGCCATTAATGAAATGGCAAAGAAAGCTCACGTGCAGGTCAGGATCGAAGAGGAACGAATCCCGGTAAGGAAAAACGTACGGAGCGCCGCCGGGATGCTCGGTATCGATCCGCTTGAAGTCGCAAACGAGGGAAAGGTTGTCATGGGAGTACCGGCCGCCGATGCGGATGCGATCCTTGCGGCGCTCCGCTCGCACAAGTACGGCAAAGATGCCACAATTGTCGGCAGAGTCGTTGCCGGTTCTCATGTAATCATGGAAACAGCAATTGGCGGCGAACGGTTTATCGAGCCCCCCATGGGTGACCCGGTACCCCGGGTGTGCTGATTTTTTTTACCCTGCTTTTTTAATACACTCGTTCTTTCCTGCTGCATGCGAACAGTTTCATATATACCTGCATTCCGGCTGCTGAACGGTATTTTTGTCCAGTGGATAATCTGAAGGGCTGGTCGCCTGCCGAATACTTTTCCCCACAGATCTCCTCACGTTTGTTTGCCCGGAATTGACTAAAAAACAGCCGGTTCAAAAATACGCAACAACCATGCAGGAACAGGATATTGCCATAAACCCGGGGATCTTTCCCGGATATAGTCGGTCTTTATACCCTGCATGAGCACAACACTTAATAACCGGGATAAAAGAATTGATTGCTGTGGCTACAACCACATGAGGTTTGAATTATGGCAGACGAGACAAAATCAGATGAGATCAGCAGTACAACAGTTATTGTTATTGGCGTCGTCCTGTTCATTGTGATCGTCGCCATCTGGTATCTCTTTATCAGGTAAAACCATACAGAATATCATTGGCTCCTGACGATTTCATTCACAGAAAAAGGGTTGTCACAGGAAATAACAGACAATCTGTTTTCTTCGTCATTTTTAGTATTACCTGCTCATTAGCGGATATCCGGAATCTTCGTGGGGGTACCGGATCACAAATAAAACCAGCAATAAAAAAGGTACAATTAAAGTTTTGAGACAAGATCACGAAGAACGGCGGCCGGATCTGCGGCTTTTACCACACTTGACGCAAGGAGCACACCGTCAGTCCCAAGGTCTACGGCAATCTTTACGCATTCGCCGCTCTGGATGCCGGCACCGGTCAGTACTTTTACCTTCGGGTTCACATTGTGCACCGCCGCCACCGACCGTCTGATAATCTCCGGGTTTGCTTTTGAGACCGAAACGCCGCTCCCGATAAGTTCCGGCGGTTCAATTGCCACATATTCCGGCCCGAGCGCCGCGGCACCGGCACTTGCAATCTCGTTATTCGAACAGACAACGGCGGTCAGTTTCTGTGCCTGGAGCGCCCGTACCGATGATTCGATCTCTGCAAGCGTCAGGCGCCGTTCTGAATGGTTGACAAGCGATCCTGCTGCACCGGCAAACCTGACTGCATCGGCTGTTATGTGGCCGGTGTGAGCGCCGGGTTCATACCCGTCAACATGCTGGGCATAAACAGGAATTGTAAAATGATGGCAGAGCGGGTGAAGGTCAATATACCCGGGCGCAACACCGATTGTAACACCGCTCTCGCGTGAGACCAGTTGTGCAGCGGTGGCGATCTGGTGGGCGCGGTTGCCTGTACCTTCTTTGTACGTCTTCAGGTTTACCAGGATCAGGGGTGACGGCATTTTTTAATCATTCCTCGTGCTTGAGGTGTTGAATCCCTTTTCCATTCAACCTTTCGCTTACCCGGTTCCACGCAGGGAAACCATAAGAGCACCGGGCCGGGTTATTCTTCTTTTAAGCCGCGTGAATAGTGGCCTTGAGTAATACCGCCTAAGGCAATTGCCTTTACCCGGTCTTTTATCGAGGTAAAATCCCGTGCAGGCATACCAGGTTTCTGTGCCGCAATGCTGATTGCGTCGCGGTATATCCGGACCATTTCACGGGCATACTCCGAAGTCCGCCCCCGTGCATCAATTACGATTGCATCAACCCCGTTCTGCATGAGTTCCGGAACCGCATCAACCAGGCAGGTCTCGGCCGCGTTAAAAATATGGCTCCGGCAGGAACTGTCAGTCCGGACCGGGAGCAGGTGCCCGGTCTCGTCCTGTATCCCAAGCCACCGGGTGTTTTTACAGGTCCCGGATGGCTGCCGGCACCGGTTTACAATCGCCCGCAGGCAGTCTTCGGTTACCATCGTCTCGATATTCCCCTGCGCAAATACTGCAAGTTCCGGCTCGTATCCCCGGGCACGCACGGTCCTGACAAGTTCTGCAATTTCCCCCGCAGTTAATTCGGGAGAGAGTGTAAGCATCCCAAATGGCAGTTGTGAAAATACACGAACGGTCTCTGCATTGAAAATATTCAGGCCCCCTGCCCCTGTAAGGGCAAGTCCCGGTGCAGCATCCACGACTGCCAGCGCAGTCCCCGGGTTTTCAACCATGCACCCGCAAAGGCCGGCCTTCTGTAACCGGGGCAAAAGCGCCCTTACCTCAGTTATCCCATCCTGCCGGGTAATCCGTGGCAGTTTCAGGAACAGACGGGAGTTGTGCGACCGGCATGACTTTAGTGCACTATGGATCTCCGACTCCGCCCGGATTGTCCCTGTCCCTGTATCTGCACCTTTCCGGAACACAAACCCGCAGGGTTCAAAGCAGATCATTTCCGCACCGGCACGGGTACCGGCTTCGACCATTTCCGGGCTGTCAGCAAAAAGAATGATCTTCATTTGCGGGCAGGAAGATTTTTGCGGGGCTGTGGCAACAGGTGACCGGTGTTTTTGCAGGTATCCGCGAAGGCGTTCTTCTGCAGCCTTCACTTCTTCTTTCCCGGGACAGGACGCCGCAACAAGTGCCTCCTCAGCCCGGACAAAAAATTCCCTTCTTACCCGGTTAATCTCGCTTACCGGAGTAAACAGGGTACCGTCATAGGTCAGGTCAAGGTTTGTGATACCAAATGGTGTCCCGCCGGTCTTTGCCAGTTGTTCGGCCAGTTGTTCCTTTGAAAGCGGGCGGGTCCGGGCCGGAACAAGGTGGAGGTCTGATGTATTTTCAACGCTGACCGGATCTTTTCCCGGAGGACGGATCGTACCGCATATAGACAGGTGTCCGTCAGGGCCGATTATCGCCACAATATCGACCGGCACCGGATGACGTAATTCCGGAGGTGCCTGTGCAACAATCTGGCGGGCACGGGCAGCAAGATCCTGTGATGCCGTAAGAAAGACCTGTGCGCCTTCAAGCACCGGACGAGGAACAGCAATTACTATCTCTTTTGCCTTTACCTCAGGTTCACTGTTGAGGGAATACCCCCATGCCGCTGCCGGGTATTTTTTCGGGGAAAACAGAATCCCGTCGCCGGGATTCAGTGCGACCGGCTGGTCCGGGTGAATGGTAACGGTGCCTTTTAAACGGTCGTAACGGGCAACCGTCCCGATATAGAGACCCCGGTTATCAGGACGATCCCTTCCCATGAGTTTATCACCACGCTCACCGAAGAGATACCCCCCCGTGAATTCCCGGTTAAAGGCAAGCACCAGATCACGTTGTGCATTTTTATCCGCGACAAATGTGCCTGCCGCTGCCGCATCAAGCGCACGCCGGTACGTGGAAACAACAACCGCCACGTATTCCGGGGACTTCATCCGGCCTTCGAGTTTAAGCGAAGCAACCGGTGAGTCAATGAGCCGGGGAATCCCGCTGTACGTGCAGAGGTCTTTTGGAGAAAGAAGATAGTGCCCCTGCAACGGCACTTCGGAGAGACTGGTCGGCCTCCCATAACGGTCCATCTCACCAGTAACAAGCTCATATTTTTTCCGGCAGGGTTGGGCACACATACCCCGGTTCCCGCTCCGGCCCCCGATGACAGACGACAACAGGCACTGGCCCGAATAACTGTAACAGAGAGCGCCGTGCGCAAACACCTCAAGCCCCACACCAGTGTCTTTGGTCTCGCGGGCTATCTCTTCGATCTCAGATAAAGGCAGTTCACGGGCAAGCACAACCCGCGAGATGCCCTGTTTATGCGCCCACCGCACGCCGTCTGCGTTGTGGATGGTCATTTGTGTCGAGGCATGGATGACAAGACCGGGGACGAGTCTCCGTGCAAGGGCTGCAACCCCGGCGTCCTGAACGAGTACCGCGTCCACGCCCATTGCGTATAACCTGACAAGATATTCAGCGACCGCCGGGAGTTCCCGGTCGTGGATCAGGATGTTTACCGTCACATAGACCCTTACGCCCCGGGCATGGGCATAGGTTACCGCCGCTTTAATTTCATCATCGGAAAAGTTCCGGGCAAACTTACGGGCACCAAACTGTTTACCGCTCAGGTATATTGCGTCCGCCCCGGCTGCAACAGCCGCAAAAAACGCTTCTATTGACCCGGCGGGTGCAAGCAGTTCGGGAATTTTTTTCTTCGGATACGATTGTGCAGTTTCTGACATGTCTGCTCCACTCTAACTATAGAATAACCGGATCAGGCCGAGGGTTGCAAGAGCCGTGGTTATCGCAGCAACACAGTAACCGGCCATGGTAATCGCAAATGACTGTACTTTTTCCCAGCCAAACAGCCGGGAGACCGGCGCACATATGTATACACCGAGCAGGATCTCGCAGGGGAATAACCCGTAAATGCCGTAACGGTCAAAAATCTTTGAGCGGCGTGAAATCGCTTTTGTTTTTTCAAGGAAACCTGAAACTTTTTGGGATGTTTGTCCGAGGGTATCGATAATTCCGGTGATCCCAAGAAAGATCCCGGCTTCAACACAGCTAACTGCACAAAGGACGTAAAGGACCGGCAGCCCAAGGCCAATCCCGATTGGCACTGCCCCGTACTCAATCAAAAATGCGCTTGCGATGAGGGCAGATACAGCGGCAAGGGAGTGACCAAGCAGGTACGCAAAAACAACCGGCAGGACAAGTGCAAGAAGGATACACCACCCAAGCGCCCCCCATAACAGCCGGAGCGCTGCCAGTACCGCTGCACGTTCCATAGTCTTTCGTTTATGTCTACCCGTAAAGGGATAAACCGGTATCATCCCGGCATAAGCGTATCTTTTTCTCACCCCCCGGCCAATCGTCAGGTACATGCAGATTGTTGCCTCCCTGACCGATCCATCACAAGCAGCTCCTGCACAGGAACAGGGTGCTGAAATTATTGAGCTCCGCTTTGACCTGATGGAAGACGATCCTGTAGATCTCGTGCAGCAGTGCAAAAAGACATGCACACTTCCCATCATTGCAACGATCCGGTCTGCACGGGAAGGCGGACGGTATTTTGGAAGCCCGGAAGAATGGGCAAAAAAGATCGAACCGGTCATCCCGCTTGTCGACTACGTCGATGTCGAGCAGCAGTATGCAAAACATGCAGCGATGGTAAAGAAGGCAGGAAAAAAAATAATTGCCTCGCACCACTCGGCACAGATGCTGCCGCTCCATGTTCTCTTTGTGCTGGAACAGGAACTCCGGTCGTACGGGGACATCCCAAAAATAATTGTCACCCCCACAAACGAAGATGACCTCATTGACCTTGTGGCATTTACCCGTGCGGCAAAAAAACCGATCTGCACCGGCGTCATGGGCGCATCGTTCCGGTATGCCCGTGCAATCCTCCCGCTCTTTGGCTCGGAGTTTGTTTACTGTCACACCGGTATCCCGACAGCAGCCGGGCAGTACTCGGTTGTAGATTTTATTACCCTCGCAAAACTGCTTGCCTGACGCCGGATAAAACAGGAATCCTTTTATTGCGCCAAAAAAATTATGTGTACAGATTGTATTCGGTAACCGTACAGATTAACGGGGATTTTTTTACTCCTGTCAGGAAATCCACTCCCCGGCCCGGGAGTTTAACACGCAAAACTTATGAGGTGAATGGCCGGGCGCATAGGTACCTTTAAGGAAACAATTCCGCCTCATAAAACACCACCTGGAAAAAAGGCAGCATGACATGATCACCGACTTTCTCCTCAATATCATCATAATTTTTGCCGCGGCAATCGTCATCATTGCAATCGGCAACAAGGTCAAAATCCCCGGTATTGTCGGCTTTATTGTAACCGGTATCGTGATCGGCCCGTACGGTCTTGGCCTTATCCAGGACGTCGAAATTGTCAATGCCCTTGCAGATATTGGTATTATCTTTTTGCTCTTTGCAATCGGAATGCAGTTCTCGTTCCGGTCCCTGTACGAGATGCGAAAGATCGTCCTTATTGGCGGGACACTCCAGGTTGTCGGGACAATCCTTGCCACAATGGCACTCACGCATTTCTTTGGCGTGCCGTTAAACCAGGGAATTTTCCTCGGGTTTTTGATCTGCCACAGCAGTACGGTCATCACCCTGAAAATCTACCAGGACCGGGCCGAGATAGAAAGCCCGCAGGCACGTGCGACACTTGGGATCTCCATCTACCAGGACATCATGACCGTTCCGATGCTGATTGCGCTCCCGCTCCTTGCCGGACAGCAATCGGATATCACCGGTTCACTAATCAACCTCGGGATAACCCTCGTGCTTCTATTAGGACTTGTATTTGTGCTTTCGGCATACGTGATTCCAAAACTGATGTCCCGGATCACCGGCACAAGAAACACAGAAATCTTCCTGTTAAGCATCATTCTTGTCTGTTTTGCAGTCACGTACATTACCTCAAGTATCGGGCTTTCGGTTGCTCTCGGGGCATTTCTTGCCGGGATTACCTTATCGGAATCTGAATACTTCCACCAGGCTTTTGCAAGCATCCTTCCCCTCCGGGAAATTTTTACCAGTTTCTTTTTCATCTCGATTGGCATGCTCATCAACCTCTGGTTCGTCATAAAAGACCCGGTGCTTATCGTCGCACTTGTAATCGGGGTAATCGTGATGAAGACTGTAATTGCCAGTCTCTCGACGCTTGCCATCGGCTATTCGCTGCGTACTTCAGTGCTTTCCGGCCTTGCGCTTTGTAATATCGGGGAATTCGCGTTTATCCTGTCCATTCCCGGGACCAGTTACGGGCTCTTTACAGCAAACCAGGAACAGATCTTCCTTGCCGTTACGGTAATCACGATGTCGCTGACCCCGTTTTTGATTGGTGCAGGTCCTGGCACGGCAGATTTCTGTTGCAGGCAGCCGGTAATGGCACGGTGGAACGGCGTAACAAAATCAGAAAATAAAGAACTTGAGACTGCGCCGGTGCTGCAGGATCACCTTGTCATTGTCGGGTATGGCCTTAACGGCCGGAATCTTGCCCGGGCGGCAAAAGCGGGAAGGATCCTGTACCGTATTATTGATCTCAATCCCGAAACAGTCGAAAATGAACGAAAGAAAGGCGAACCAATCTTCTTTGGTGATGCAACAAACGAATCCATTCTTTCCTATGCACAGATAGAGACAGCCCGTGTCCTTGTGATTGTCATAAACGACCCGCCATCAGTCCGGATCATCGCGAACCAGGCACGGCGGATGAACCCGGACCTGTATATTATCGTCCGCACGAGGTTCTTAAGCGAGGTAAAACCACTGGAAGAACTGGGTGCTGACGAAGTGATCCCTGAAGAATTTGAGACCTCGATCGAGATCTTCACCCGGGTCCTGAAAAAATACCTCGTTCCCAAACCGACAATCGACGGGTTTGTCCGTGAAGTGCGGGCCGGGACGTACAAGATGTTCAGGAGCCCGCATAAATCCAGTGCCGAGCTCCTCGATCTAAAAGTCGCTCTTCCGGACAGTGACATCACCCGTCTCACGGTATTCCCGGAATCGCTGGTCGCAGGGAAAAGTCTAAGGGAATTAAACTTCAGGAAAGATTATGGCGTTACTGTCCTTGCTGTCCGGAGAAACGAGGAGGTCATGACAAACCCCGATGGCGACTGCCAGCTTGAACCCGGGGATATAGTAATAGTCATGGGCCCTCCGGATAAAATTGACCGGGTCTTTCACATTTTCCACCCGGAGGGTAATACAGAATAACGTGTCCCAATCACGGGCAACCTCCGGGATATCCTGTTTTATTGGTGCCGGATTATCCCGATAAAAGGACAAAAAAATTTGTTGTTGAGACTATTGCCGGAAAGGAATGCCCCGCGTTTACCCGGTATTCCCGCTGCCCGGGAACGGGTAATACTGGTCGATAATCGTATACTGATCTCCGGATGTCATGGTCACGCTGACGATGACCCTGTCACTCGCAGTTGTACCCATAAGTGTTACTTCCGTACCCATTGCCGGGTTGTCCCGGTGCCCGGTCTCAACCAGCCCGTCAGATCGGATGACCGTGACATCCATGTATTCGATCATGCCAAGACCCATTCCGCCGTTAAATGTGGTAGTAATCGTGGGATTTTCCGTGATCGTGTTACGATCGACCGTTACGCTCACGGATTCATAATCCGGTACGGTCTGTACAGGACCGGGTGTCGAAGAGTACGTCGGGGTTGCGGGTACCTGTGATGGAACCAGAAAAGTTGTCTGAGGTACCTGAACGGGAGTATCAGAACCTGACCTGCTCGTGCAACCCGGGGCAAATGCCAGTGCAAAAATGCAGACTACAATCATGAAATCAGCAAAGGGCGACCGTTTCATATCACTATTTTTTTTAATCGGCCTGAAGAATTCTTCTTTTTGATATGAAAAAAATTACCGGTATTTTTGCTGCTCCAGCAGGGCATCGATAAGCACGAGCGCAAGCATTGCCTCTGCAACCGGGATAATCCGGGGCACGATGCAGGGGTCGTGCCGGCCGGTGACAGAAATCTCCACCTTATTCCCATGAATATCCCGGGTCTTTTGAACTTTTGCAATAGACGCGGTTGGTTTTACCGCGATCCGGACAACAATGTCCTGACCGGATGAGATTCCTCCAAGGATGCCGCCCGAGTGGTTGCTTAAAAATCCCGTTGCGGTCATCTGATCGTTGTTCTCGCTCCCGAACCTTCCGGCAACCGCAAAGCCGTCGCCAATCTCAACGCCTTTGACCGCACCAATGCCCATCATGGCGCCGGCGATTTCTGCATCCAGTTTCCCAAAGACCGGGTCGCCAAGACCCACCGGGCAGCCGGTGGCAACGATCTCCGCAATCCCGCCAACAGAATCCCCGGCTGCTTTTGCGGCGAGGATTTCCTGCTCAATCTCCTGTGGGGAGATCTTGTTGTGGACAGATACAATCCGGCCACTTATGGCAATCCCCTGTGCTGCAAGATATTTTTGCGCCACTGCCCCGGCTGCCACCCGGCCCACGGTTTCCCTGCCGGAGCTCCGGCCCCCGCCCCGATAGTCCCTGATACCATACTTTTCCTCGTACGTGAAATCCGCGTGGCCGGGCCGGAACTTTTCCCGGATCTCCGTGTAGTCTTCTGAACGCATGTCACGGTTTCTTACCAGAAGCGCAATGGGCGTCCCGGTAGTCTTCCCTTCAAACACGCCGGAAAGGATCTCGACCGTGTCGGTTTCGTTCCGTCCTGATGCAAGCGGGGAGGTCCCCGGCCGGCGCCGGTCGAGTTGCGGCTGGATATCTGATGCAGACAATGCGAGCCGCGCCGGGCACCCGTCAATAACAGCACCGACAGCCGGACCATGGCTCTCGCCAAACGTCATGACTTTAAAATTCCTGCCAAACGTGTTCATGCCAGGATCTCCCGTAATGTCGTTTCGGGCACATCAATCCCAAAGAAGAGCCGGAACTGCTCGCGTGCCTGGTGGATGAAGACCTCGGTGCCGGTAATTGTCGTGCAGCCAACCTTTCGGGCGGCTGCAATCAGGGGGGTGACCGGTGGAGTATACACAAGATCAAATACGGTCATCTCCTTTTTTAGTTGATCGCCCTTAAGCGGGCTCCGGGTGTCCGGCTGCATGCCAAGCGATGTCGCATTTACCACAAGGTTTGGGTTCACGTCGTCAAAAAATTCCAACGGACCCCACCGGCACCCGAACTGTTCCGCGAGTATTCGCGCTTTTTCCGGTGTCCGGTTCAGGATGGTGATATCCATGTCAAGATCCTTTAACGCATACGCAGCCGCTGCTGCAACCCCTCCGGCGCCAAGCAGCACCGCACGGTCACCCTTGTGACCGGCAAGCGGTTTTTTTATGCCGAGCCAGTCTGTGTTGTAGCCCCGGGCGATCCCGCAGGAAAAGACCACCGTGTTTACCGCACCGATCTGCCGGGCAGCCTCGTCGATATCGTCAAGATACGCCATAACGTCCCGCTTGAACGGGATCGTAACCGAGAGCCCTTTTGCGTTGATATCACGGGCAACCCTAATTATGTCCCTCACCGAAGGGTCCTCAAACCACGTGTAATGGTAATTGAGCCGGTATCGCTCAAAGAGCCGGTTGAAGAGCAGGGGGCTTTTGCTGTGGGCTGCCGGCCATCCGGCAATGCCAAGGATTCCGGTCTGTGCGTCGCGTTCCGGATCCGTAAGGATTGATTCCAGCCGGTGCACTTCATCATCCGGGACGCGCCCGGCCGAAAACCACCTGAACGCTGCCTCCCGCTCCGGTGCTCTGGTTATGCCGTCTGATAGAAGGGCCATAATACGGTCTGCTGCTTCCTCAGGCGAGGTAAGGCTTGTATCCAGCCAGAAATCCGCAGATGCCGCGTACTGCCGCCGCCGCTGTTCGATAATATGCGCGATCTCTTCGCGGAGTGGCAGCTTTGTAAGCGGTGGACGGGGGGCACGGGACAACCTGCATTCGATTATTGCAATGTCGGATTTCAGGAGGATACAGGTACTGTCAGCCCTGAGCCGTTCCATGTTTGCCGGGTCCATGACTGCCCCGCCCCCGGTGCCGATGATACAGTCATGGGCAGGAAGCGCTGCGATGGCTTCTTTTTCGAGCACCCGGAACTGCGTCTCACCGTCTTTGCGGAAGATTTCATGAATTGACCGGCCGGAATTCTTTTCCACAAGAGCGTCCGTGTCAAAAAACGGCATGTCCAGCCGGCGGGCAAGAATGGTTCCTATCGCCGTCTTGCCGGTACCCCGGTAACCGAAGAGCACGATCCGTTTCATCTCATCACTTCCGATAGAGCCTGCCAGAATCCGGGATATGACTTGTTCACGCATTCGGCCCCGGTAATTTTTACCCCGCCGATTCCAAGACCGAGGACGGCAAAACTCATCGCCATCCGGTGGTCGTTTGCCGGATCTATTGTGCCGCCGTGGAGGGGCGCGGGCTTAATAATAATCCGGTCTTTTTCAGGAAATACCGAAGCACCAAGCTGCCTGAGACATCCGGCCGTGACCTCGATACGGTTACTTTCCTTGTACTTCAGGTGTCCGATTCCGGAGATAACTGAGGGGGTTTTTGCCACCGCTGCCACCATGCAAAGTGTCTGGACAGTGTCGGGCGCGGATGACATGTCGATGGTGATCCCGGAAAGGGGGCCTTCATGTTCGACCGTTACGCTGGTGGTGCCATAGGTAATCCGGCAGCCCATCTTCTGGAGCGCAGAGAGGAAAATCCGGTCGCCCTGCAGGGACTTGGGATTGAGGCCGGTAACTGTCACCTTTCCGCCACAGATCGCCGCGAGCGCAAAGAAGTACGAGGCTGAAGAGTAGTCTCCCTCGATAACATACGTGTGGCCGGAGTACCGGTCATGGTTACTGACCGTAAACTGTGAATACCCCTTACGCTGGACCTCGGCGCCAAAATCGTGCATGACGCTTGTGGTGATATCAAGGTATGATTGCGAAGCGGGAGTACCCGTAACAGACAGCGTGACCTCCTGTTGCGCATATGGTGCGGCCATCAAAACTGACGAGGCAAACTGGCTGCTTTGCGATCCGTCGACCATGACAGGGCCTCCTTTCAGCCGGCCATTGATCGTTACCGGGGGAAAGCCGGTCTTTTTTCCATACGAAACGCTGCCTCCGAGTGCGACAAGTGCGTCGGCAAGCGGGCCAATCGGGCGCTCCTGCATACGGACGCTGCCGGTGAATGTGACCGGGTTGTTGCAGAGCAGTGCGAGGGAAGACAGTAGACGCAGGGAGGTGCCCGAGTTTTCAAGGTCAAGCACCGTATCCGGCCTGCAGGATAACGACCCGTTGCGGCCTTCAAGAGTAATTGACCGGCCACTGCTGATCATCGGTACTCCAAGCCGGGCAAGGGCAAACATGGTGAGTTTTGTATCATCGGACATGAGAGGATGGACAATCGTGCTCGTGCCTTCTGCAAGCGCCCCGGCAATAAGGGCCCGGTGCGTAAAACTTTTGGACGGCGGCGCGGCTACCGTGAGTTCGACTCCATGCCGCTGGGGAAGGACAACGATCAAGGTGGCACCTCGACCTTCTGGTAGCACCCCAGTTTACGGAACGCGGATATTGTTGCAAGTTCACTCATTGCATCATTGGTACTGTTGTTCATGGCATAATCAAGGAAGAACACATATTTTCCCATCCCCCGTTTTGACGGCCTCGACTCGATCCGGGTAAGATTAATCCCCCGGCGGGCAAAAACCCCAAGAAGATCATAAAGCAGACCCGCCCGGTCGATGTCCGGGTCGATAAGGATACTGCATTTGCCGGTCCGGCATTCCGGGCCGGGATTTTTTGCGATCCTCACAAACCGGGTCGTATTCTCCGGGTTGTTCTCGACATGTCCGGCAATGACCGGAATCCGGTAGATCGCCGCTGCCGAAACTGACAGGATCGCCCCGGCGTTCGGGGTCTTTTTTGCCTCGATTGCGCTCGATGCGTTGCTGCTCGTGTGGATCACCGGGATCTGCCACTTCTCGATGCAGCTGCTGCACTGTTCGTGGGTCTGCGGGTGGGCGTAAATCACCCGGATCTGCTCAAGGGGCACAAGCGATGCGAGGTTGTGGTGGATGGGCATGTACATCTCAGCCGTTATCAGGAGCGGGTACTGCATCAGGCCGTCAAGGGTCTCGCCCACTCCCCCTGCATCCGAGTTTTCGATAGGCACAATCCCGTCACCTTCGCCAGCTGCAACCGCGGCAAAGATGCTGTGGATGGTGGGCTTGAGGACGACCGGATCGCATTTGAGCTTACGTGCAAGCTCGTGGGAGAACGTCCCCTCGGGGCCGAGCGTGATGACCGTCATTTCTTCACCATGCACTCTATCAGGGTATCAGTCAGTTCCTGCCCGCGCTCGCAGTACGCGCCAAGGTGCCGGGTGTCCCGGGCAAAAAAGTCACGGAATGCGTCAGCGTTTCCGGACTTTACGATACCAGCAAGATCACCGGCAGCCGCCCGGCACGCCTCAATTACTTCCGGGACATACGGGTTTTCCTGGAGGATGTCGGCATACAGGTCCGGGTCCTGCGAGAGCAGCCTGCCGACAAGCGAGAGTTCGATCTGGTAGACCGGGCTCATGAACTCCTCGGTTTTCCGGATGTCAATCCCAAGCCTGCGGATGGAATCGGCCATGCAGATCGTGACATAATGCGTGAGCCCCTGTACAACCGCCATCATCCGGTCATGCTCCTCCGGTGTCGCGATAGTGCAGACCGCACCTTCACGGACAAAGATCCCTGTCAGTTTTTTTAGCGCCACATCAGTCGTCCGGGCCGGGCAGACAACAATTGTCTGGCCGGAGATTGATGAAACAGTCGGCCCAAACATCGGGTGCAGCCCGATAACAGATGCTTTTGATTCAAGCATCGCGGCGACCGGGCCGGTTTTAAGTGACGTAAAATCGCAGAGCAGCTGGTCTTCCTGTAATAGCGACGCTATCTCCCCGATCACCCTGACAGTGTCCCGGATGGGGACCGAGACTATCACAATATTGCAGGTCTTTGCCAGATCCGTGTTCGTGAGTTTTGTCGAGCGGCCGGACACAAGCACATCGTATCCCGCCCGCTCAAAGACCGGGACAAAAAGTTGTCCCATCTTCCCGGTCCCGCCAATGATCCCTGCCTTCATGCTCACTTCTCTCGGATCGTCTCTTTGACCTGCATGCCAAAGTGCCTGCCGCCTTCGAGCAGGCACCCGAGGATCCGGTCCCCGGCTGCAAGGTTGACGACAGATATTGCATCCCCTTTGGGAGTGACAAGCCGGATCGTCTCCGCGTTCTGGAGGATGAGGCTTGCCTTTGCACCATCCGGTTCGGCTTTTGCCTCGACAAGCAGGAGCGGCCTGCGTTCGATCTTCGTCCGGCCGACAATCGCGGAACGGGCAGTACCGTGGCTGTCCGAAACAAGTACCTGTCCCCCGATTGCAAGATCAGAGAGGTACGCGGTCTTCCCGTCCGGGAGCAGGATGTAGGCGTGGACTGCGCCGGCATTGACCCGGAAGGGCCTCGGCGCAACGTACGGGTTTTCGAGCGTCTCCGCGTGGACAAGGAGCATGGCAGAGGAGGTGTTTCCCATCAGCATTCCATCGCCATCGACAAGCATCGAGCAGGTGTCTACGCAGACCCGGTCACCCATACCGACCGGCTGGATTTTTGTTACAGTAAACGGAACAAGGCCGACCTTTGAAGACTGGCTCTTGATAAGCGCAGCGACTTCTTTTACGACAGCCGGGTTTTTGGTCTTTAAAAGGATTCCAAAGACCCCTTTTTCAAGGACGTGCAGCGCAAGTTCCGCTTCGTGCGCATCCTTCACAGCGGCGACGATCCGGTCTGACTGGGCGACAAGGTTTTCGAGCGGGATAACCGTCCAGTCGCTTGTGGTGACAATGACGGTCTTATCCTTCCCTTTCTGTGCGGCCTCATTCTCGCTTGCCTTGTCGGTGATCGTGCATTCGATAACATCGGTTCCGGGCTTAATGTCGCCATCCGGTGCAACTGTCGCAATCCGGCCGAGCCGTTTAACATCTTCTGCCCGGTCGACAACAATGGCATCTGCCCCGCTCTCGATTGCGGTTGTCGCGATCTCTTTGTTCCACGGGCGGGCATCCACCCAGAACTGTTTCATACGGTTACTCCAGCGCTTTATTCGGGTCGGTGTTCTTATGCACGACGCGGCAGACGGCCTTCACAAAATCTTTGGTGTTGTCGCGCTGGAAGGCGTTTCTTCCCATGCAGACTCCCGCGCCGCCGGCGGCAACCGATTCCTTGATCATCTTCAGCGAGTCAAGGTCGCTGATCTTCTCGCCGCCTGCGACAAAGACCGGCACCGAGCAGGCTTTTGTAATCCTGCGGAATGCATCAGCGCTGTTCGGGTAGCTGGTCTTGATCATATCGGCGCCGAGTTCTTCAGCCACCCTCACGCAGTGGCCGATGGTCTGTGGCGAGGCGGGATCAATGCCCTTGCCTCTCGGGTAGATCATGACAAGGAGCGGCATCCCCCAGCGGTTGCAGTCCTTGACGATCATTGCCCCGGTCTCAAGCATCTTCGATTCGTTCGGTGCGCCGAGGTTGATGTGGATGGAAACCGCATCGGCGCCGAGCGCAATTGCTTCTTCAACGGTGCAGACAATTACTTTATCGTTTGGGTCCGGGTTAAGCGATGTGCTGCCCGAGAGGTGCACGATGAGGCCGATGTCCCGGCCGCTCCGCCGGTGTCCCCGCTTTACAAGGCCCTTGTGGAGCACAATCGCGTTTGCCCCGCCATCGCTCACATCGGAAATGACTTTTGTCATGTCCAGGAGGCCGTCAATCTGTCCCATGGAAAAACCGTGGTCCATTGGGATGATAACTGACCTGCCCGTGTTCCGGTCCATAATCCGTTCGATCCTTATTTCCTTTCCAATCATGATTCCCACCTTACCCGTTGATAATTTTCAGCGCTTCCTCGACACTTTTGTTCTGGTGCACGATACAGGCCGCCGCCCGGACGAACTTGTCCGGTGTCCGGTGCTGGAAGGCATTCCGTCCAATTGAGATCCCGGCCGCACCGCCCGCCATCGCTCCCTCTATCAGTTCAAGTGTTGTGCGGTCATCCGTCTTTGAACCTCCGGCGACCACAACCGGCACCGGGCAGCCCCTTGTCACTTCACGGAAGGACTCCGGGTCGCCGGTGTACACGGTCTTTACGATATCGGCGCCGAGCTCTGCTGCCACCCGGGCGGCGAGTTTCACGTTGTCGACATCGTTCTCTTTTTTGATGTTCTTCCCACGCGGGTACATCATTGCAAGGAGTGGCATACCCCACTCCATGCACTCGACCGCTACGTTCCCAAGATCGGAGAGCATCCGGGCCTCGGACTCGGCCCCGATATTGACGTGCATCGATACGGCATCGGCGCCCATCTTGAGGGCGTTTGTCACCGAATTGACAAGCACTTTCTCGTTCGGGTCGGGCCCGAGCGATGTGGACGCCGACAAATGGAGTATCAGGCCGATGTCCCGACCCCCCTGCCGGTGGCCGTAGAGCGCAAGCCCCACGTGCCCGATCACCGCGTTTGCCCCGCCGTCCGCGATCAGGTTCACGGTCTGGCCCATGTCGATGAGGCCCGGGATCGGCCCGTTTGAGACACCGTGATCCATCGGTACGATGACGGTTTTTTTCGTATTGCGGTTCATGATTCTTTCCAGACGAATTTCTTTACCTCTCATAATTTTACAACTCCCCCTTCAAGCCCTGAAACAGAATTTGATCAGTCGTGAAGGGAATTACCGGTGCCAGGGATAATACCCGAACACAGGATAGCTAAAGCCGCCAAAGCAGCTAAAGAAGCTAAAAAAGCCAAAAGAGCCAAAAACGCGAGAGCCAAGGCTCCCTGCATTTGCGTTTTCAGAAACAATACTTACTTTGCTGCCGGCGGGTGCTGCGCTTTCAGAGATAAAGACATTCACGAGGGAAAAGACCCTCACGGGCGCTGTTGCACTCTTCCTGCATAGTTATTGCGTTTGTGGTGCTTGTATTTAAGTGTGTGTGCTAAGGTGTAGCATGGCGGGTGGAGAAGGGGTATATTGGATTCAATTTTGTTTTCAGTAAAGTTTGAGGGGATACGGTAGGATATATCCGGCCCCACTATTTTTTCCGAATCAATTTATAAAGGCGGTTTTCCTTTACACCATTATCGTTAATTATTGACGTATTTTTGAACTCAATCAGAATAATACGGTTTCTATCAATAGGTTTTGCACAAATTGGACGACAGATCAATCCTGGAAAATTTTGCTTTGCATATGTTACGAGATTTGTAATTTGAACCCACCCTAATTTATCCCTTTCTTCGGGACTCTTTGCTTCAAGTGGGAGAACATATTTTCGACCGTCTTGATCAATTCCAACATAGAGATCATCGATCTCAATTTGACCTTGTCCCTTAATCGTTGTTCTAATATGAGATTGAAGATGGAAACAGGTTACTTTGGTAAAAATATCGATGAGTCGATTGTACCGAATTGAAGATAATAATCCCTGTTCATCGTAAGCAGTATATTCTTCAACAATCTCCGGGAGTGCATTCATTATTTCGATTTCCGCCAAGTGAGCCTGAACATCGATAAATGGAGGTTTGTTAATCTCAACAAATGCATACTTTCCTTTGCCACGCGGTTCAATTATCCAATGTCCCTTAATGCTCTTGGGTAACTCACGACGAGATCTATACGTGTAGATGATATCGGGAACATTTTTCACAGGAATTTCGACGGATTCCATTGATTTTACTAATTCGGTTTTTAAAAACGGTATTTCTTTGAATGTATTTGCGGTTTTGTAAGGTTTCGCGGATATTTTTAAGAATAGATCTTCGATAACCTGATCGTATTTTGTTAATTTTTCCTCTTTCAGGTCATCAGACAGATCAAAATCATCTTCAATAATATTCTCAAGATTGACCATATTTAACAGTTTATCGTGTGTTTTCTAAAATTATAACATTTTCATTAATTCTTTTAGATGTGACTGTTGCATATCTTGTTCTCCACAATTCAATGTCGATAATATGGTATCCCAACGATTCTGCGACCTCTCCCAGCAAATCCGCAGTTGGTATGTATGTCTGGAAAAACGACATCTGATCCCCGACAACGTACGCAAGCTTTGCACTGGGGGATAAAAACGGCTTCAACGATTTAAGGTGTAGATACATGCCACCAAAGTAATGGCGAACAATTTTATGGTACATTTTTTCAAAACCCGAATCTTTATTCAGGCTAATCCTCTTTTCTTCAATTTCGTTTGCAAGATTTTCAATACTGGGAAATTCCTTTACGTATTCCGAATCTTTATCGTTGATAAAAATATTCCGGGAATTGCTTCGGAGTAAATTTTCTTTCATCAACCTCAATTCTTTTTTATCCTGAATAAATCCGAGGATTACACTTTCTAATCTGGTACTCCTTGTATAGTCTTTTTCATTGGGATATGGAGGTGATGTAATGATACAATCAATTTTGCCAAGCAATGTTGAATCCAGACAATTCGCGATATTCCGAGAATCACCATTAATTATCTGTGTAATATTGCGTCCGTTCTTAAATTTCGCTATATCCTGAATCATTTGATTCGAATTTGATATGAAATAATTCAGTATGTCAACATCCGGTTTTGCCGGTTTCCTGTATACTTCCGGCCCAAATCCGACGTTTCCGGCCCTCTTGACTATCAAATTCGCCAACGAGAGTGTAAAGAGATTCCGGCTTTTTTCATCTTCGATCTCGTTAATAATCGCCTTCAATATCAAGACTTTTTGCAATGGTTTTTCGCTGATAAAACCTGTCGGAATAATTTTTATTTGCTCCGGCGTTAAAGAGGGTATATCATCAAGTGCCACCGGTTTTTTATTTGAATCAAACTCTGAAATCAAAGGAAAAGAGTCTTTGAGCTTAAATCGTTTGAAGGACAATGCCGCAGAATTTGATATAAATCCTAATTCATCTGATAAAAACAAGGGATCTATAGATAGATCTGTTTTTACAGTTGATGCAAAAAATGCCATCCGATTGGCTTCGATACCATAGTTTGAAATATGACATTTCATGCATTCGACGGGGGTGGTCCCAGTACCACAGAAAGGGTCTAAAACGATATTGTGTCTTGTAATTTCAAATTTTGACAAATATTGTTGGACTAGGTGGGGGGGATATCCCAACACAAACTGATACCATGAATGAATTGGAGAGTCAGCTGTATGAAGTTTATTTTTATTACCATTTTTCATATTAGTGATCGAAGTCTGGACTTTAGCTGAAATCATCTTCAATCCTTGGTCATAATTGGAGACAGGGATAGTTAAATCTCCGCTTCTGTAGTGAAAGTGAATCCTGTTATTACTTATGATCCTATCGGCTTTACAGAACAGACGGGGGGTTTCCCACCTCTCGTAATTTAAACCATCTGAGATAACCCCCCATCTTAAAGATCCGACCAGGGTTTTCTTCACTACCACTCATACCAACCCCCCAACCACTTTTCCTATACGAACCCCCCCATCTCAGGGCACCTCACGTGGGTGTGGGCTGTCAGCCCCTGCAATACTATCTGACCTCCCTCTGCCTGCACCCGCCCCCCAACGGGCTGTGGCAAGTCTAATCCCGTCACCTTTTTACGTCATGCTGCTATCGGTACTGATAATGTCTGGTTCTAATTCCAAAACGTCAATCTCTGCATCTCTTGAGGTGTATACCGATGGGGCCTCGCGGGGAAATCCCGGACCTGCAGCATACGGGTTCATCTTCGTCAGGAATAATGAGATTATCTTTGAAGAATCCAGAACACTGGGAAAAACCACAAATAATACTGCTGAATATTACGCGATCCTGTCCGCACTTAAAAGGGCACAGGAATTTGCCAGACCGTCCGTAATTGTCTATTCCGATAGTGAGCTCGTGATAAAGCAGATCAATAACCAATACCGGATTACAAAACCACATCTTGCCCAACTCAGGGCAGAACTTGCGATAGTTGAAAAGAATTTTACTGATATCCATTTCCGGAATGTGCCCCGGGAAAACCGGTTCATTCGGCGTTGCGATGAACTCTGCAATCAGGCTTTGGACCGGGAAGTTCAGGTGTGAACCCGGGTTTTATCGGGACCGGTTCCGGGGGGGCGGCCTCCCCATTTTCCCCCCCGGAATCGGCAATCCGGCCTGAATTTGTCAGGAAAGTAAAAAAAGCCCGGACGGATATCAAAAAAGGCAAAGGGAAGACGTACGACTCATTCGATGATTTTTTTAAGGAAATCGAAGCATGAGTTACCGGGTCGTCATCCATCTTTTTTCCGGTTGAGAATTGCGGGTTGGATGCAGATTTTTTTATAAGGCCGGTGGGGGGAGACCCCCTACCCCCCCTCCGTCTTTTTTTTGGGAGGGGATCAACCCCCTCCCCAAGTGCCGGGCAAACAGGGGGCCTACCCCCTCCCCCTCTCTTGGCCAAAGAGGGGGTATACCCCCACCCCATCTGCATTGATTAAAACCCCCTCATCAAAACTGATGAGCACAGCATATCTGGTTTTTCCGTCGTGATTTCCATACGAAATGCCAGACAGGCACAGGTAAAAACAGCACCGGGATCACACAAACAGACAGTTGGGAGACCCCCTACCACCCCTCCATCATTTTTCCAGGAGGGGATCAACCCCCTCCCCATGTGCCGGGCAGACTGGGGGCATACCCCCTCCCCCACTGTTGGCCAAGGAGGGGGTACCCCCACACCATCTGCCTTGATTAAACCCCCCTAATCAAAACTGATGAGCACAGCATATCTGGTTTACCGTCGTAATTTCCATGCGAAATGCCAGACAGGCACAGGTAAAAACAGCACCGGGATCACACAAACGGACAGTTGGGAGGCCCCCTACCCCCCCTCCATCATTTTTTTAAGAGGGGATCAACCCCCTCCCCATGTGCCGGGCAAACAGGGGCCCTACCCCCTACCCCTCTCTTGGCCAAAGAGGGGGGTATACCCTCACTCAGGTTTAAGGATCAGTTCCCGGTGCATTGTTCCCCGCATACATCCTATTATACGCTGGGACAACCTATACTTATATACATTAACGGTTTTGAGCTTACATACGATCGCGCTCGACCCGGGTGATTGTGTAACCTGCGATCTATGACCTTCTCTGTGAAACCTTTTTTGTAGTAATGATCGATTAAAAACCAGGGTTTGAAACATTTACGCCCCGGTTAAATCATTTTATCGAAGAGTTAACAATGGCTAACCAATCATTAAGACCGGTAGTTGCGGGAACACCCTCCGGATATATTATCCGGTGGACCTGTCCCGATTGTTATGGAGAAAATGTGATTGTCAACAGAACTCCTGGGGAGTTTTACAAGGCAACCCGGGAATCCTCATGCCGGCATTGCAGAAACCGTTCAACCATTTCAACACCCTGCTTTCATAAATAACCGGCATTTCTTTTTGTTTTTTTTAAGGGGAACATCCAAAAAAAAATGCTCCCTCCCTGCCTTCTGGCCCCTCCCACGAATCGCACCAGACCCCCCCGGCCTTTCGGACCTCAAAACCAGACCCGCCGACACATCTCTCTTTTTTTATTAAGAGGGGATCACCCTCAACCAATACACCGACCAGGCATGGGTATATCCCGGTTCAATAAAAGAGCGGGTCAGCAGCACAAGATTCCCGGGAATATCCCTGTTTTTCACGACCTCATAGTGACGCCCATCCGTGTTAACGTGAAGAAAAAGCCCGCTTCTTTTCCGGCAGGCCCCGGGATTATCCGGGAGTATACATTCCTTTATCATCAGGCAGCGGGAGTATTGCTTATGTCACCACACCACACCGCCAAAAAACACCCCCGTGACCCGCAGTTGCATCTCGGATCATCCGCCGGGCAGGACAAGGAACGCAACAAGGAAGGAGAACGGCACCACCCCATGGATCATCCCACTCCCCATGCAGCCCACCACCCGCAGGAAAAACCGGTGCTTTCTCCCCGGCATGATGCCCATTCCCATCCCCATGGTGATGATCTCCCGGACCACACCAACCCGCCCTCGACAATCAGGCCCTCCAAGAAAATGACGCAGACCGGGAAATCCTGATCGCGTGCTTTTCCGGACACGGACCGGGGGCCCACATGGAAGAAAAACAAAATGAAATTCTCCTTTTTTAGGATTTCACAAGATGAGCCTGCAATGACTGCTGCAACAGCGGTAAAAGAGATGAGAAACGTATGTTACGACCAGAAGATGTTGAAACGATCCTGACGACACATGACCTGTCAGTGTATCTGAAGAAAATAGTACAGAAGAATGACCGCGAATTAAAAATTGACATTGACTACGAATCCGGTGAATTATTCATCAACTGCCCGGGCTTTTCCACGGGTCTTTCCGTGAAGGCAGATCTATTCGGCGTATGGGTGATAAGCGAAGTGCTCTCGCAGGATAATGACGGAATTTTTACCCAGACCGGAAAACTCTACAAGACCGAAAATACCATAACCGTGCTCCGGGCAGTTGCCAGCTGGATCCAGGACATTGAAGAGAGTATAAAAAATACCAAAACAACGTCCTGATCCAGAATTATCAGGATAACCGATCAGGTCTGGCGGGAAACTTCATACCCCGGGTGCATTTCCCCGAATCCCCGGAAAATAAATTCTGGTTGCCGTTACCGGAAAATCAGTGGTGTCAGGATTCCTCACGGTCTGCTTTTAAAAAAACTGCCATGGCCATCTCCCGTTGTTACGCGATTCCTACCAAATGACCGGCCAGAAAAACCATAGAACGCAGATGCATGCTATTGCCACACATCCCCGGAACCACCACGACTCCACGGTCGGACAACTCTCACCGAAATCATAGGAGAGTATATCCGTGTCGGCTCTTTGCATGATGCGCTGCAGCCAGGTGCGGGTCATGGAAACACGGCCGTTCTCATGGAAAAGGAGAGCAGACTGGTACAGATCGGGTGGACGCAGACATATCTCCGCTTCAAATTTGTAGGGATATGTTTCATTTTGTCCTCTTTTATATTTTCAATGCTATATTGTGCTGTCTGGAGATATACCTGCGTATTGCACATACATTTAATCGTACGAGCCGCTCTGGGTCACCGACACGTACAAGTTTGACGATTATGCCAAATACATGTCCACGCTTTTTGACCCGGAGGCAAAGAAAAAGTATAAAGATGAACAGTTCCCGACAGATTGCAAAAAGGCATACAAGCTCGGGCGCCGGCTGGTCCGGGACAGGGCATAATTTTTTCACAAACGCTAAAAAGCAGCGGGTAATCTCTCCCGTAGATCCCTTGTGAAAAGAGCAGGGCTCTCCTTCCGGTGAGAAAACCCTTTCTAGTTATATGGCAGAGAAATGAAAATCAATACTCCGTGATTACCATGACTGAAAAGAAAGGACACTTTGAAAAAGGGATTTGGGTGGAAGATCCAGTTACACCACCGGTTGCAACCCCGGCAAAAGATACAACCCAGATCGATACCCGCCTTGCCGCCGCTACGAAATCGGTTATCTCCGCGATGGACGATCTCGCGAAGGTCACCCGCGATCTTGTCGGAACGGAAGAGGGCAGGAAGCATATCGAAAATACTGTGAAAGAGACGACGGAAAATGTCCGGAAGTCCTTTGACGATATTCTCGCCCGTGCAAAAAGTGAAGTCGAGAAGGCAAAGGCCGGGAAGGAACAGTCAAAGGCTGACGCGGGGAAAAGTGCTGATCAGAAAAAGTAAACCAAATACCGGCAAACCTTGCCGAAACCGCAGACACTTTTTTTACCCGACTTTTTTACCGTTTTTGCCGGATGGAGCCCGATACTTTAGTAATGCGACAGCCAATTGACCGATAAAACGGTCAAGTGGATTAACCACCGGTTATGATGAGAGCTGATAGCCCCGTTAAAAAAATTTCATATTAAACGGGTACCAAATTTTTTAAAAAATGGGATAAGGAAAGGGTGCTACCCTGCCCCTACCATTGTTTTTCCAATAGGAAATCAAACCCCCCTCCCTTGACCGGGGAGAGGGATCGCCCTCGTGATTCCGGGTCTTGAATCCTGCCGCGATTTTTACGAGGGCGCCATTCAGGCCCGTACAAATGTTGCGTCCCGGCTATATTCCTTGTCGAGGATGAGGGTTGTGGTAAGGCCTGTGACCGATCCATCAGACCCGGTTGAAAACTTGACACGACCGTTATAATCCGGTCCCCACTGCGGGCAGGTGGAGGCAAAAGTGTTCCCGTCCCAAGGTGAAAGGACAAAGGTCACTGGCTTCTTCCCGAAAGTAAGCGTCTGGTTCCCGGCCTGTTCTGCGACAACAGCCTTACCGTAGATCTCGTTTGAGTAGTTACCGGTATATTTTTCAGAGGAAAGCGGTTCTGCCGGATGTGCCGGCCTGACCGGCTGGTCTGCAAGGAGCCGTTCATCACTCTTGTCGGCCTGCGCCTGGACAATCGCACAGACGTCAGGATTTGGAAGGCCGAAGGCCTGGCGGTAGAACGCGAACGCTAATCCGTCGGGAAGTGCTGTCCCGCCTGCCTCATTTGCAAGTACCACAATTCCGAGGTTTTTTGACGGGACCAGCAGGACTGCTGCATGGCCGCCGAGCGTCTCGCCGTTATGCCAGACAACATCCGGAGTGCCCTCCTGCTCGGTATAGATCCAGGCCTGGCAGTAGTAGTTCTTCTGGGAGGTCATCGTGTCTCCCATCGGAGTCCGCGGGGTGTGCATGTAGGCCATGCCCCCGGGGCTGATGAGCTGCTGCCCGTTGTAGCTGCCGTTCCCGAGCTGGAAAATCGTCCATGTCGCCATGTCGTTGATATTCGCGTTGATCCCGCCGGCCGGGCCAAATTCGTAGGACACGTTGTTGAACGCCCAGTCGGGATCGATCGGGATTGCGCCGGTTGTGTTGTTGGAAAGGACGCCATACCGGTAAAGTGTCACGTGGTCGGGCGCGTCACGGAACGCTGCGTAGGTGGAGGAAGCGCCGGTCATATTGAGCGGGGTAAAGATCCGCTCCTGGATGTTATCCTCCCAGCTTTTGCCGCTCGTCTTCTCGATTGCCGCTCCGGTTGCGACAAAGGGGACGTTCTGGTACATGAACGAGCTCCGGAAACTGGAGACCGGTTCCGCATACCGGAGGGCATGGATCATATCGTCACGATCGAGCCCGAAGGTGGCAAGATCCATGCCCCAGTAAGCGGCAAGTCCGCTCCTCTGCGCCATGGAATCGGTAATCGTGTATTCTTTTGTCACCCAGGGATCGCTCATTTTAAAGTCCGGAACGTATTTTACCATCGGGTCGCTCCAGTTCATCCGGCCGCTGTCAACTTCCATGGCGACAAGTGCGGCCGTGAATGCCTTTGAGGTCGAACCGATCTGGAAGACCGTGTCGTTTGTTACCGGATCATTTCCCCCGGCCGTCTTTGTGCCGTACTCTTTCATGAAGATGACTTTACCGTCTTTTACAACAGCCACGGCCATCCCGGGGACCTGAGCGTTCTCCCGGGAAGTCTCCGCGTACGTATCAAACCGGGAGAGGAACGCGTTTATATCGGTCTCGTTCTGGAAGTCAACGACTGTTCCGGGTGCGGTTGAGACGCCGGGAGTTGTCGGGACAGATTCTGCTGCATTCGTCCCGGTTCCGGCTGTACAGCCGGCTGTAAAGATCAGGAACACTGCACATAAAAGTGCGATAAAACCGAGTGGAGAATTGTGCATATCACCGGGTCTGTGGCGATATTTTTTCAACCTGTCGGAACGCAGGGCGCCGGATAAAAAATCCGTGAGCGGATAACCGTCATTCCCGCCCGGATTACAAAGAAAGACCAGACATCGCGCCTTTTTTCTCCAAAAAACCGGAATGCGTAATAGTCTTTACAAATAACCTACAGGGCACATGCGGATTTTGAATGCATATGCAATACCTGCCGTCCTGATACTTTCCCTGATAATATGTGCCGGTTGCTCCGCAACAAAAGAGAGCATAACACCGGCTGCAACAAATCCCCCTGCATTAACGCAGGAGCAGGTAAAACAGATAGGTTCCGATGTGTACGTCTATGCCTATCCTCTTGTCACCATGGAGATGAGCCGGCGGGTTTTAACAAATGTCCCGGCGCCGGATCCATCCGGATCCGCCCCGATGAACCAGTTTGCACACAAACAGACATTACCGGATCCCGGTTACAAGGCAGTTGTCCGTCTCAATGTCGATACACTGTACTCCCCCGCGTGGCTGGATGTCTCAAAAGAACCCGTCATTCTCTCGGTCCCGGACACCGGTGGACGATTCTACATGATGCCCGTCATGAGCGCGTGGACCGACGTGATCGCGTCGCCCGGCAAACGGACGACCGGTACCGGGGCAGGAAATTTTGCCATCACCGGCCCGGGCTGGAACGGAACGCTGCCCGCAAATGTCACGGAGATTAAGTCGCCGACAAACCTTGTCTGGATCCTCGGCCGCACCCAGACCAACGGCACTGCGGATTACGATGCCGTCCATGCCCTCCAGGCACAATACAGGCTTACCCCGCTCAGTGCATTCGGGAAGCCGTACACCCCGCCAGACGGGACTGTCGATCCCACAATCGATATGGTGACCCCGACGATTGACCAGGTAAACGGCATGAATGCATCTGCCTATTTTTCCCTGTTTGCGGCACTCTTAAAAGACAATCCCCCCGCCGCTGCTGATAAGCCGATGATTGATGAGATGGCAAAGATCGGCATTGTCCCGGACGAGGATTTTGATATGAACAGGCTTCGTCCGGATACTGCTGCCGCACTCGTCAACGTACCTCAGGAGGCACAGGCCCGGATCCATGCAAATATTACAAAACTGGGAAAAACGACCAGCACCGGGTGGGATATTTCTCTCGATCTCGGCCGGTACGGGACAAACTATGACCTCCGGGCTGCGACTGCCTATGCAGGGCTTGGCGCCAACCGTCCCGAGGACGCCGTGTATCCCTCGACAAAGATCGACAGTTCACAAAACCGCCTGGACGGGACGCACAACTATAGGATACACCTCAATAAAAGCGATCTTGACGTGGCGAATGCTTTCTGGTCGGTAACAATGTATGACTCGCAGGGCTTCCTTGTGGAAAACCCGGTGAACCGGTATTCTGTCAGCAGCTGGATGCCGTTGAAACTTAACTCCGACGGTTCCCTTGATGTTTATATCCAGGAAAAATCGCCGGGTGCGGACAAGGAAAGCAACTGGCTGCCTGCACCGGATGGCATCTTTGCACCGACTATGCGTATCTACTGGCCGGAGGAGAAGGTCTTAAACAGCACCTGGATTCCGCCGGCTATTGCCCGGACCGCATAACACCCGGTTATCAAATCATTTTTTTTCAGACGAGATTCGGTCCTGTTCTTCAGGGCAATTGATTTGCATACGCGTCCGGGTCGTTTTTACCAAAAAATCGCCGGCACATCACCAAAAAATCAAAAACCGGATAACAAAATTTTAGCATCCCGATTTGTTTTATTGACCCGGTTATAATGAGGCAATCAAAAACCGCCTCTTATGTTTCGGGTATCATGATCCTTGTGCCAGTAATTTTTACTGCCGGATGTACTTCAGATTCCAACGTATCTTCGAATACCCCGGCACCAGCCAAAAACAAAAGAACACGGGGAAGGAGAATGTTGATGCATGGAGAGATAGATCTACTTCGTTACTATGCCAATGGACCTCATCCTTCTCGCAATCGTGATCCTCAACATCTGTTTTGGCATCAGCATTGTTTTTTTTGAGCGAAAAAGCCCGGAGATTGCCCTTGCCTGGCTGACACTTCTCGTGTTTATACCAGTTGCAGGGTTTATCCTTTACCTCGTATTCGGGCAGAACTTTTACCGGGCACGGTTGTTCAGGGTAAAGGCAGGGGATGATAAGGAGATCCAGGACCGGGTAAGCGGCCAGCTCAGCGAAGTCACCCGGCTTGAGACTATAAAAAAAGACGAGCGGAAGAACAAGTTCCTCCGGGTCATCCGCACGCTCCTTGTAAACAACCGGTCCATTGTTACGGATAATAATAACATTGAAATTTACACAAACGGTCATGACAAGTTCAAGGCCCTCTTTGCCGCAGTAGAACAGGCAAAAGAGTTCATCCATGTCGAATATTATTACATATCACCGGACCGGATGGGTACGCAATTTGCGGAGCTCCTGACAAAAAAAGCCAGAGAGGGTGTAGAAGTCCGGGTACTTGTTGACGGCCTTCCCTTCTCAATCGTTCCCACCTCGTTCTGGAAACCGTTTATCGACGCCGGCGGAAAAAAGGCAGTCTTCTTCCCGGGATTTCTCCGGTTCATCAATATCCGGTTTAATAACCGCAACCACAGAAAGATCGTCGTAATCGATGGGAAAACCGCGTTCTGCGGCGGGTTTAACGTCGGCGACGAGTACGTGGGGGAAGGGGTAAAGAAGCTCGGGTTCTGGCGCGACACCCACGTAAAGATCGACGGGGACGCGGCACAACTGCTGGAGCTGCGGTTTTTAATGGACTGGAATTACGCTTCAGAAGAACAGATCGAAACCAGGGACAGGTATTTCCCGAAATCAAACAGCACCGGGTCAGCGATTGTCCAGATCGTCTCAAGCGGTCCCGATCACCAGCACAACCAGATCAAGCTCGCGTACCTCCAGCTGATCAATACCGCTTCGGAATCGATCTATATCCAGACACCGTATTTTGTCCCGGATGCAAGCCTGCTTGACGCCCTGCGCCTTGCCGCACAGTCAGGAATTGACGTAAAGATCATGATCCCCTGCAAACCCGACCACATGTTTGTGTATGCAGTAAACCACGCGTTCATCCGCGATCTTCTTGATGCCGGTGTGAAGGCTTACACGTATGATGAGGGATTTATCCACGCAAAGACGCTTGTCATTGATGGTGTCGTCGCATCGGTCGGAAGCGCCAACTGGGATATCCGCAGTTTCAAGCTTAATTTCGAGACCAATGCCCTGATCTACGATTCGGGCTATGCAAAGAAACTGAAAGAAATTTTTGAAGATGACCTGAAACACTCGACCGAAATTACCCCTGAATCGCTGAAAAAACGTCCGCTTACGGACAAGATCTGGGAGCCCATCGCCAGGTTATTCTCTCCGGTATTATGATAGAACGTTTGACACAAGCCGCAGACATATACCGGCTTACCGGGAGACGGGCATGACTTCATCTCCCCCATACCCTCCCGACGTCCGGTTTGCCCGGCCGGATCCGGCACAAATCAATGCCGAAGGTTATTCCCCGGCCGATATGCATTTTCATACAAGGCACACGGATGGCACGGTAAGTATCCCTTCCCTCCTTCGGGCGATAAAAAAGACCGGAAACGGTTGTGCGGTGACAGACCACAACGAAGTATCCGGGGCGTGTGCCGCGTGCAAAGACCGTAAGGATCTTCTGGTCATCCCGGGAATCGAGATCAGTTCAAGTGACGGGCCGCATATCCTTGTTTATTTCTATTCCCCAAACGATCTGAACGACTTTTTTACCCGGCATATCCTGCCCAACCGGCGCGAAAGCCCGTGGATGATGACAAAACTGACAAGCCGTGAAGTGCTGAAAGCCGCCGAAGGTTACTCCTGCCTCCGTGCCCCTGCCCATCCCTATGGCTACCTCCTTTTTAACTCGGGACTGGCAAAATGCGTGGAGAAAGGGTACCTGGACGAATCCATCTACAAATACTGCGACCTCATCGAAGGGATCTGCGCAAATATGGAACGGAAAGATAACCTCCGTGCGGTAAACCTTGCCACCCGGCTCGGCCTTCCCGCCACCGGGGGGACTGACGGGCACATAATCTTTGACCTTGGCAGTTCTGTGACCTGCACGACATCCGAAGACCCTGAAACGTTTCTTGACGAGCTCTGTCATGGCAGGGCCCGGGTCATCGGGAAAGAGAAACGTTTCCCTTCAAAAATACTTACGGCAGCAGCCATCTCCACGCGGTTCCTTCCCTGGCTTGGTCCCTCGGTAAAAATCCACTGCGAGCGGCTTAAGGGAAGGATGACCCGGTATCTTTCTTTTAAGGAAAAAACAAACCGGAACCGTCAGGCCCGGGATAAATGATAGTCTCGCCGGTCCCTTGGGACTAAAACCCCATTTTGGATCTTTTTTTACAACATAATCTGTACAACGACGAAAAAAAGACAGGCACTAATATAACAAAATATAAGCACCCTAATTTATTATAATGACCTGATAATAATGAAACGATCAAAAACCACTTTTTATGTTCCTGTTGTCATGATCCTTATGCTCGGAATTTTTTTTGCCGGATGTACTTCAGATTCCGACGCATCTTCAAATACCCCGACACAGATCCCGACTCCGCCACAGACTCCTGATCAGACAGTGCCGCCGACAACCATCCCCACAACGACCATGACAACGGTTCCGGTACCGGAAACCACAACACAGGCTGTCGTTAAAACAACAACCGCAGTCCAATACAAAACCTACACAAACTCCCAGTATGGCATAACCATGTCATACCCGAAGGGATGGGAGGCAGAAGAATCCGGCAAAGTTGCGATGCGGGACTATGGCAGGGAAACAACAAATGTTGTCAACTTTTACAGCCCCGGAAAAGCCACATATGTTATTTTCAGCGTTGATGTCGACCCGTCAACAACGGATGATCTTGAAAGTTATTATAACAAAGCCGTCATCGCACTCCAGGCATATTATCCGCACTGGGAGATGACAAAGCACTCCGCAAGTACCAAGGTATCTGACACAAATGCATACCGCATCGATTACCGGGTTACTCATATGGAGACAAATAAGATAGACTATGGCGTGCAGGTCTACACTATTGTAAAGGATACTCCCTACATCTTCACATACCAGGGAAACGAACTACGGCCGGAAGATGAAGTATTCGCAGCGAATCTCGATGAAGCACAGGACATGATCAAAAGCGTCAAAATCGCTGCCGTGACAAACGCCACGAAAAGCCGGTAATGTAACGCGGGATAACAGATTAACGGGGTAACCGGCACAAAATAAATTTTTTACCCTGAAAAAAAATTCCGCAGAGAATTGTACTTACGCTTCTTTTAGGGTTTACGGCACTTTCTGTCTTCGTCCCCGCCGCCATGTCACACCCGGTGTTCGTTTTTATTCCCGTCCTCACCTTTTCACGGTGCGATCACTTCAGGGACGAGGTGCTTTGAAAACACTTTTTCAAATGCACGCTGTTCAGCCTCAACACCCCAGAGCTCGAGCTGGCAGTCGCCCTGCGACTTGACGGTAAGTGCAATTGTGTTTTTTTCCGCCCGGACAAACTCCGTATGCTCAACAATCCCTGCGTGGCTCCGGTCGAGACTCTCGGCAATCCGGACAAACATCGAAAGCACCATCACCAGTCGCTGTCCGTCAGTATCCAGATCGGGAATATCGAAATTTTTCTTACCGGGCTTTTTCTTTCGGTGGAACCGGGCGATATTTGCCATAATCGCGATCTCTTTTAAGTCAAAGCCGAGCAGTTCGGAATTTTTTATCAGGTAATAGGAATGGGCGTGGTGGTTTGTGTACGAGATAAACGATCCGACATCGTGCAGGAACCCGGCATATTCGAGGAGTTCACGTTCCCGGTCGCCATAACCGTGCAGTTTTGCCTTTTTTGCCGAATCAAAAAGCTCAAGGGCGAGCCGGGTCACGGTCCGGGCATGGGGTTCGTTTATCCCGCACGACCGGCCAAGCTGGAGTACGCTTGTCTGCCGTGGCGAGAGCGTCCCAAAGAGGGGGTAATTTTCCATCCGGGAAAGGTAATCCACAAGAAGGCCGTCCTGGAGTCCCCGCCCGGTCGTGCATATCGACTCTATTGACAGTTCCTTCATGAACGTTTCAAGGATAACAGCCCCGGCAATTATAATGTCTGCCCGCTCAGGATTAATCCCCGTAACGTTCCGGCGTTCTTCGAGCGTGAGCGAACAGAGCAGATCGATAACTTTTTTGAGGTCCCGGCTGGTCAGAACCCCTTCAGGAGAGAGGGTTTCTTTTGGTATTGCCTTCTGTGCAATTTCCGCGAGGTTTATGATAGTGCCGGAACTGCCGACCGCAATATCGATCTTCTCTTTTTTTATCTTCTGGACGGTCAGGATAATTTCATTTTTCACGTACTGCTGGATTGCCCTGTACTGTTCGGCACGTACAGGCCCTTTTGGGTTCCGGGAGAAGAACATGTTTGTCAACCGGATCGCGCCGAGCCGGAAACTGTCAAGCATTACGTATTTCTGCCGGTTACCAAGCGAGACTTCGGTGCTACCGCCGCCAATATCGATAAAGAACGCCTGTTTGTTGCCGAGGTGTAATCCGCTTGCGACCCCGATATAGATCAGCCGGGCTTCTTCGCGTCCTGAGATTACCCGTATGTCAAGGCCGGCTTCTTTTTGGAGCCGGCACAGCAGTTCGGACTGGTTCCGGGCTTCCCTTGCCGCAGATGTCGCGACAGCGATAAATTCTCCCGCAGAAAACGTGCGGGCAAGATCGACAAACTTCCGGCAGACAAGACAGGCGCGGTCGATGGCCTCGTCGGTTATCTCCCCGACACCAAATTCGCCTTCCCCAAGGCGCACCAGCTGTTTCTGCCGGGTGAGGATGCTGTAAGAATGGTTCGGGTTGAGCCTGACGACAAGCATCCGCACGGAGTTTGTGCCGATATCGATAAACGCGACGATGCGTCCTGTCGTCCTGGTCTTTTTTGGCGTCATGATATCACCAGCGTTTTACCGAACACGTCAGTAAACAGTGCGCTCTTTTTTGCAGCCCGTGCCTTTTCTGTCAGGGCATCCCCGGTACAGACAGGACTGCACTGCACTTCAGTTGCGCCAATTGTGCAGTGAAGATCGGTCACTGTTCCCGCGTGGAGGTAATCAAGACCGTCTGCCACCCGGAGGATTGCGGCAAGGGCCCGGACGCGGTGCTGGTCGGATGGGGAAAGAAGATACCAGAATCCGGTCGGGCGGAATTCTTCGTTTGCCCCATGAAGGCCGGCAACGAGTGCAATGATACCCTGTTCCCGGACCGGCACCGGCAGGTCTCCACAGGACAGGATAAGTTCCGCACTTTTTTTCTGGTGGCCGGCCTGCCCGGCTGTCCAGCCGATATCATGGACAAGCGCAGCATACAAAAGGAGCGTACGGTCACGGGGGCTAAGCCCATGAAGCGGGGAAAGTTCATCGAAAAGCCGGAGGGCAAGCCCTGCAACCGTCCGGCTGTGGGCAGCCTGTTCCGGTGCGACAGCAAGAAGGCGCACAAACGCTTCCTTTTCGTCATTATCAGAAGCCGGCGGATGATAAGAATGCACTTTTTTCTGTCCTTCAAGCAATGTACGATCCAGTTTGTCCCAAAACCCGGCAGAAAGAAGGGTGTCCCAGTACCGGACAAGCTGACGGTAGAACCGGGCACGCTCGTGCTCACGGTCTGCCAGAAGTTCGCGGTACGGGGCTATCGCAGAAACTCCGGCCCCGGGCAGGTCCCCGTCCGGGTGCCGGCGGCTGCGCTGCTTTGTAATCGCAAGGGTCATCTGTTCGATCCAGACATCGCAGTCATGGATACTGCCAAGGAGTTCCTGTAGTTTCTTTATCCCTGCAATCTCTTTTTTGAGATTATTCCGGTAGAGCGGGGCATAGGTCTCCATAGTGTACCGGAGTTTTTTTGCTGCAATCCGCATCGCGTGGTGCTCGAACACTGCATCCGGATTGTGCACAAACGGTGCATACCGGAAAACACCGGCACGGCGCTTTCCGATATGATCCGCAGCAACCGGGACAAGACCGGAATACCGCCCCGGTCGCTTCCGGCCGGATCCGGCTAGCGCCGGGCATGCTGCACGAATACCGGGGATTACCTGCGTCTTTTCAAATTCATCAATCACTGACACAACTTCGTGCTGGAGGGCCCCCCGTTGTTTTTTGAGCCGCGAAAGGTATCCGTATAGATGATTTCTGGCATCGGACTGTGCAGGAGCCGGCCCATCTGTGTCTTTTGGCACCGGAACTTCCCGTGCTTTTAAGTATTTTTTTAAAAATGCGATCCGGACATCGGTGTCCCGGGCTGCACCAAGAGCCCGGGTGATCTTTTTTATTTCACGCATCCAAAAACGGTATTCTTTTTCCGGAAAACACGCGGAAAAAAGCGGGAGCGCTGCACGAAGCCGCCGGCTGGCGACCCGCATGTTGTGGATATGCTCAATATCGTCATCCGACCGTACGCCATCAATCTCTTTTGAGATCACGTCAATCGAGGGCAGCAGCCGGCCCGCCCCGAACACGCAGGGGCTCTGTCCTGTATTCTTTTCAGGTGCCGCCATTATACCCTGCCCCGGAATGTTCAAGGAACCACAACTGCGAGTTGACCGGCGGTTCGCCCGGCCCGGGATGTTTCCGCACGTAAGTCCCGTCCTCAGACATCACCCGTAACTGCTGGTTGTCCCGGAGTTCGGTATCAAGGATGGTGGAAAGGAGCGCTTTTTTGATCGCCGGATCGGTAACCGGGAAGAGCACCTCCACCCGGCGGTCGAGGTTCCGGGGCATGAGGTCGGCACTCCCAAGAAAGACTTCGTCCCCGCCACCGTTTTTGAAATAATAGATCCTCGCGTGTTCGAGGAACCGTCCCACAATCGCGCTTACCGTGATATTCTCACTGATATCCGGAATGCCTGGCCGCAGGCAGCAGATGCCCCGGACCTGCAGATCGACCTGCACCCCGGCCTGCGAAGCGCGGTACAGCGCTGCGATGCAGTCCGGGTCAACGAGCGCGTTCATCTTGAAGATGATGTGCCCGCCGCCGTGTTCCCGGTGGTGTGCAATCTCACGCTCGATCCGCGAAATAATTGCGTCCCGGAGCGTCACCGGCGCAACGGCAAGTTTCCGGTAATGATCGATACGGGCGTAGCCGGTCAGGAAATTGAAGAGGTTTGCCACGTCATAGCCGATGTCCCTGTCGCAGGTAAACATCCCGAAATCCGTGTAGACCCGGCTTGTTGTCGCGTTGTAGTTACCGGTCCCAAGGTGCATATATTTCCGGATCCCATCTTTTTCCCGCCGCACGACCATGCAGAGTTTCGCATGCACTTTGAGGCCGACAACCCCGTAGACCACGTGGACGCCGGCACGTTCGAGCGCCCGGGCCCAGCCGATGTTATTCTCCTCGTCAAACCGGGCTTTGAGCTCGATTAATGCCGCCACTGCTTTCCCGTTTTCACGGGCTTCCATGAGCGCCTGAACTATCGGCGATTTTGTACCTACACGGTAAAGGGTAATCTTGATCGCAAGGACATCCGGGTCGTGGGCAGCCTGCCGGATAAAATTGATAACCGGAGAGAAACTGTCGTAGGGATGGAAAAGCAGGATGTCCTTTTTCCGGATTGCAGAAAAAATATCTTTTTCCTCAGCAAGTTCCGGTGAAACCGACGGCTGGAATGGCGGGTCTTTCAAATCCGGGCGGTCAAGCGAGAGAAGTTCCATGAGATCTGCCATTCCGACCGGGTGACCGGTCCGGTAGAGCATATGGGGCCCGACGCCCAGTTTCCGTTCAAGCATCTGGCAGGTGCTGTCGTGCATCGAGAAATCGACCTCGATCCTGACCGGGGTGCCCCGGGCACGCTGCTCCATAATCTCCTCGACTGTTGTCAGGAGATCGGACGCTTCATCGACTTCAATATCAAGGTCGGCATCCCGGGTAATCCTGAAGGGAGATACGCCAACAACAACAAGTCCGGGGAAGAGCAGGTCAACATGGGCTGCCACAAGGTCTTCGAGATAAACAAGATGGACCTCGCTGTCATCGCGATGGTTACCGGAACCGGCGGCCGGTACCCGGATAAGCCGGGGGAAAAGGCCGGTGGGCACTTTGATCCTTGCGAAGAGTTCCTTTCCGTTCGGGTCGCGGATAATGACGGCAAGGTTGAGGGAGAGATTGGAGATGAAGGGAAACGGGTGGGCGGAATCAAAAGCAAGCGGCGTAAGCACCGGGAATATTTCCTCGATAAAATACGTGCGGAGCGCTTTTTTCTGATCGTCATCCAGCCGGGCATATGCGTGGATGAAGATACCGGCACGGGAAAGCCGGGGAAGGATCTCCTTGTGCCAGCAGTCATACTGGAGGACAAGTTCGGGATGGAGCGCTTTTTCTATTGCAAGGAGCTGTTCCAATGCAGTCATCCCGTCCGGGGGAGCCTTGAGCATCCCCTGTGCTGCCTGCCGCTGGAGACCCGAAACCCGGATCATGAAAAATTCGTCAAGGTTGTTTGCAAAAATGGAAAGGAACTTTACCCGTTCAAGGAGTGGGTGCCTTTCGTCCTGTGCTTCCTCCAGCACATGGTGGTTGAACCGGATCCAGCTCAGTTCGCGGTTGATGTAGAGCGAAGGAGAATCCAGCGGTTGCGTGGAATCTGTCATGGGGTCACCATTCGCCTGCATGAGACAATGTCGTGCAGGAGTGATCGTTTGTCTGTTGTGATGATTGGAAGGCCGGGTTTATCAAGCCTGCACTTATGTCAGAGGAGTAATGACCCGGAGCATATCATGTTTTAACAAACTGTAAATACCTTTCAGGCGAGATTTATTGACCATGAAACGATTGCTTATTCCTGTGGTTTTTATCATCGTAGCGTTTCTTGTCTGTGCCGGGTGCACGCAGAGTACACCGTCACAAACGACAAACGGGTCGGTAACCTCGCCATCGGATACGACAAAGAAAACGTATATCGTAGGTATTGACGGCGACTATCCCCCTTACTCGTACATCGACAAGGACGGCAAGCCGACCGGTTTTGATGTCGAATCGATCCAGTGGATCGCACAGGACCAGGGTTTTAACGTAGAGATCCAGCCCATCGCCTGGGACGGCATTATCCCGGCGCTCCAGGCAAAAAAGATCGATATGGTCTATTCCGGCATGACAAAGACCCCGGAGAGGATGGAACAGGTCAATTTCTCAAAGACTTACTGGAAAGTAAACCAGGCTGTTGCCGCCCGTAACAACTCTGCCGTGACAATGGACGACTTTTTAGCCGGCAAGGTTGTTGTCGGGACACAGAGAGGATGTTCCGCAAACACATGGCTTGAGAATAACCTTATCAAAAACGGCACGCTCAAGAGCTCGAACCTGACGCTCTACGACAACTTCCCGCTGGCACTCACCGATCTTTCGAACGGCCGGACGGATGTTGTCATGTTCGATGAACCTGTCGTTGTCAAGGCAATAAAAGACCAGCCAATGAAGAAGATCGGTATCGTCGATACTGATGAGGCCTTTGGCGTCGCAGTGCGCAAGGATGATACCGCACTGCTTGCGACCATCAACACGGGACTCGACCACCTGATGGCATCCGACAAGTGGAATGAACTGATCAAGAAGTACGAAATGCAGTAGGTAACACTGCTCATTTTTTTTAATTGCTCCAAAAGATCAGGATGCACTTTATTATTATTTTGATATCCGGTTATTCCTGTCCATCAATCTTTTAATGAGGGGCTAGTAACAAAAATCCCAAAATACGCAGTCCGTGTTTGTACAGGCTGGCATCACCCGCAGGACTCATTAACGCATCTATTTATTACCGGCCATCCCAGATTACAAACAATCGGAAAAATCGTCTGGATTACCATGGGACAACAAACCAAAAACAAAAAAATTACAGTCTTTGGGTAAATCCCTGACGTTTTCTATGCCTCTAAACCACAAGAATTGATCAAAATCCGGAATCGCTGTTACGTGAAAATTTGTATTGCATTAAACCAGAGCCAGACCGCTGGTGTAAAACATGCAACCAATAAACCGGGTGTAACCTGATGGCAGAAGCCCTCATCCCAATCCTCATTGACTGGCTCCCATACCTGATGCAGGGGATTTTACTCACGATCGGGCTTGTCGCTGCCGCGCTTGCGATTGGCTTTGCGATAGGACTCCCCATGGCCCTTGGCCAGATTTACGGTGCAAAACCGGTGCGGTATGTTATCGAAGTATATGTCTGGTTTTTCCGGGGCCTGCCACTGCTCGTGCTTCTCTTTTTATTTTATTTTGGGATTTTCCCTGCCCTCGGGCTGGATTTCCCCGCGCTTGCCATTGCCATTGTTGTCCTTGGGATGCGCGGGGCGGCATACCAGTCCCAGATATTCAGGGGCGCAATTCTATCCATTTCAGAAGGGCAGATGACAGCTGCCCGGTCACTTGGTATGACCCGGTGGCAGGCAATCCGTTCAATTATCCTTCCACAGGCAATGCTTATCGCACTTCCCGGCTGGTCAAACGAGTACCCCATCATCCTCACCGATACTGCGGTCTGTTATGCTATCGGCGTGATGGAACTTTTAACCCGGACAACGCAGATCGTCTCGCAGACGTATCTTACCATGCCGATCTACCTTGCCTGTGCCTGCGTCTATATCGCGCTGAACTATGCGGGGATGAAGTGTCTCAATATGCTCGAAAACAAAGTGATGGTGCCCGGATTCGGCCATGCAAGTACGTGATACCATGATGGATACAGATTGCGTATTGAAAGTCGAGAATCTCTGCAAGTCGTTTGGTTCGACAAGAGTGCTCTTTGATATCTCGTTCTCGGTAAAGAAGGGCGAGACAAAAGCATTCATCGGCCCTTCGGGCACCGGGAAGAGCACGCTGTTGCGCTGTATTAACCAGATAACGGAGCCGGACAGCGGGAAAGTCTGGCTTGATGGCGAAGAGGTCACAAACTCCGGCCCGCGAATCAACTTTTTCCGGCAGAAGATGGGGATGGTCTTCCAGAACTTCAATCTCTTCGATCATCTGACCGTCCAAAAGAACGTTGAGATTGCGCTCCTGAAAGTCAGGGGCATGCCGCAGGCAGAAGCGACAAAAAAGGCAACCTTCGAACTGGAACGCGTGGGTCTTGCGGACAAGGCGGACTGTTACCCGGCGCAACTTTCGGGAGGTCAGGCACAGCGTGTCTCGATTGCCCGGGCGCTTGCGATGGACCCGGACGTGATGCTTTTTGACGAACCAACTTCAGCCCTTGACCCGGAACTGACCCGGGAAGTCCTTGAAGTGATCCGGATGCTTTCCCGGCAGGGAATGACCATGCTTATCGTGACCCATGAAATGCGGTTTGCCCTGTCTGTTGCAAACGAGGTGCTCTTCATGGAGAACGGGACGATTGCCGAACGCGGGACTCCGGATGATATCGTAAACGGGCCTGGATTTGAGCGGATGAAAAAATTTATCGGAAAAATTGAGGAGTACCGCTGAGAGGCACTGAAATTTTCATGGACCAGATTACCTTCCTCACCCAGATCATTGCGCCGGCCTTTGCAAGCGGCCTTGTGATGACGCTTGCGCTTATCGCGGTTGCCGCACCGTTTGGCTTTCTTTTGGGATGTGCCGTCGCGGTGGGAAGGGCTTACGGGAGTGCTCCGGTCCGGCTGCTCTCGCGGGGCTTTGTGATATTCTGCAAGGGCTGCCCGCTCCTCCTTTTGCTCTTTATCCTGTATTTCGGGATGCCGTCTGTCGGGATTATGTTTACCCCGTTTGTCGCATCGGTCATCGGGTTTGTCTGCTGTAATGCGGCATATAACTCCGAATATATCCGGGGAGCGATCCACTCGATAAAAGAGGGGCAGATGACGGCAGCTCAGGCGCTTGGGATGTCGAAGTGGCAGGCAATACGCTGGATTGTCCTCCCGCAGGCGCTGCGGAAAGCATTTCCGGGGATAACAAACGAGTTCATTTACCTGATCAAGTACTCGTCCCTCGCGTACATGATCACAATCATCGAGCTGACCGGCGCGGCAAAGATGATCGCGACCAAGTATTTCGAGTACAACGAGACGTTCCTCTGCGTGGGCATTGTCTACTTAGCGCTTGTGACGGTGACAACTGTCGTGGCACACTTTATTGAGAGGAAATATGCGATCCCGTCCGGGCATGCAGCCGGTAGTACGGCAGCCTGATGAGCAAAAGCTGGTTGTATAAAAGGGGCGGTTGGTTACCACGATAATTTTTTTACGGTTAATCAGCCGTTGAAATTATGGTACCGGTAACAGTTATCGATAAATTCCTGTTTCCGGTGCTCGCTTCCTTTCACCGGCGGTTTGAGGTATCCTACTTCCGGTGTCTGCTGTGCCGGGCAGAACGGGCAGAGGGCGCTGTCAACGTCCCCGGCTTTTTCCCGTACCGGGCAGTAATACACGCCATCGATCATTTCGACCCGGTCGCCGCCGGGGAACCGCATCCCAATTGGATGGCCGGATTCCTGCCGGACAATCATGGTAAAACCGGCAAGCAGCAGTTTCAGGTACCGGAGCCGGAGGTTGCCGGTCCCGGGAGGGCACTTTGCGGCAACCATGTCCCAGTATGCCGGATTGCTGCCGGTCACCGGTTCTTTCATCCGCTCAAATGCGCCCTGCTGCTCCATGAGCCGGATTGCCTGGTACGTCCCGAGCAGGTGACCGGTAATCGCATCTTCAAGTTCTTTTTTATACGCCGGCGAAAGATCGCGGACGGACTTCCCGAAATTCTGTTCCATCTGCCGGATATCGCGGGGCGAGTACAGGAGCACGATCCGGGCAAGTGCAGCCCCGAGTTCGCCCCGTGTCCTGAATGATTTAAACCGGGCGCAGTCGCGGCTGACAGCAGCGGCGATTTGTTCCGGTGTCCCGTCTTTTTCATTATATGGCAGACCGGCATTCATACAAGCAAAATCTCCCGAACAAAAATTTATCCTACCACCTGATATTGCCGGGACAGATAATGATTTTGGCGTGTTTATATAACAATCCGAATGTTTTAATAGTCTGCTGTTCCAGTCTGTAGCATGGTGTATGCCATGAGTGAGTGTTTTATTCGCCACTAGACTGCGCTTTTTTGACACTACGTTACGGGACGGGGAACAGACTCCGGGCGTATCGTTAAACCCTGAACAGAAATTAGAAATTGCGACACGGCTTTCTGACATTGGTGTCGATGTGGTTGAGGCCGGTTCTGCCGCGGCATCCGCAGGAGAACAGGACGCGATCCGGCTCATCTCTGACGCCGGGCTTTCTGCCGAGACCTGCACATTTGTCCGGGCGGTCAAGACCGACATTGATTATGCAGCAGACAACGGCGCCGATTCCGTTCACCTTGTCATCCCGGTAAGCGACCTGCATATCGAAAAGAAACTGCGGAAAACCCGGGAGCAGGTACTAAAAATGGCCTGGGACTCGGTCGAGTACGCAAAAAACCGTGGGCTCATTGTCGAACTCTCAGGAGAAGACGCTTCACGGGCCGACCAGGACTTCCTGCGGCAGGTCTATTGCGGAGGCGTGGATCGCGGAGCCGACCGGCTCTGCTTCTGCGACACGGTGGGCCTTCTTACGCCGGAGAAGATCGCGGCAATAATCCCGCAGCTAACAAAGATCGCCCCGCTTTCGATCCACTGCCATGACGACCTCGGCTTTGGGCTCGCAAACACGGTCGCGGCGTTAAAAGCAGGGGCCACCTGCGCCCATGTCACCGTGAATGGCCTGGGAGAAAGGGCGGGAAACACGCCGCTTGAGGAACTCGTGATGTCACTTGAGGTGCTCTATGAGTACCACACCGGGATCAAAAAAGAGAAGATCTATTCCCTCGCGACTCTCGTATCAAGGCTCACGGGAGTCCCCCTGCCGGTCAACAAGGCCATTGTCGGTGAGATGGCCTTTACGCACGAGAGCGGCATCCATGCTCACGGTGTGATCCGGGAACCGGCGACCTATGAGTCCATCCGGCCCGAACAGATCGGGAGGCAGCGCCGGATCGTGCTTGGCAAGCATTCCGGTTCCGCGTCGGTAGAAGCGGCACTGCGCGAAATGAAGTATACGCCGGACGAGAAACAGCTCAAGGCGATTGTCGCCCGGATAAAAGCCCTTGGCGATTCCGGAAAAAGAGTAAGCGATGCAGACCTTATGGCTATTGCTGACGCGGTTCTTGCGACGGAATGCAAACCCGTAATCAGGCTCCGTCAGTTCACGGCCGTTTCCGGGAGCAACATGATCCCAACGGCGTCTGTTACGCTTGAAGTCAAGGGAAAGGAGATGACCGGCGCAGCAACCGGTGACGGCCCGGTCGATGCCGCAATGCAGGTATTAAGCAGGTCGATAGCTGATGTCGCAGACATCCGACTTGAAGAGTATCATGTCGATGCAATAAGCGGCGGCACAAATGCGCTTGTCGAAGTTACCGTAAGATTAAGTAAGGACGGGAAGATAATTACTTCACGTGGCGCGCGCACCGATATCATAATGGCGAGCGTCGAGGCCATGATCGCCGGTATGAACCGGCTCTTAGAGGAACGAACATGAAGACAGGGGCAAAACTCCTCGTTGAATCACTGCAGCGCGAGGGTACCGACACGCTGTTCGGCTACCCCGGCGGCTCAGTGCTGCCGATATATGATGAACTCTACGATTCACCATTGCGGCACATTCTGGTACGGCACGAACAGGCAGCAGCGCATGCCGCGGACGGGTATGCACGTGCGAGCGGTCGTGTAGGAGTATGCCTTGCGACTTCGGGACCGGGTGCCTGTAACCTGGTCACCGGGATCGCGACTGCCTACATGGACTCGGTCCCGATCGTTGCCCTTACCGGGCAGGTCCCGACCACGATGCTTGGTAACGATGCGTTCCAGGAATCCGACATCCAGGGCATTACGATGCCCATAACAAAGCACAACTATCTGGTAAAGGAGACCGCGGAAATTCCCCGTGTCGTAAAAGAGGCGTTCTATATCGCAAGCACCGGAAGGCAGGGTCCGGTCCTCATCGATCTTCCAAAAGACGTGAACACCCGGTCGATAAAAGAACCGGTCGTGCCGGAAAAAGTTGTGCTCCGGGGATACAACCCGACTTACAAGGGAAACAAGCGCCAGATCGATAAGGCAATCGAACTAATTGCTGCGGCAGAACGTCCGCTCATCTACGCGGGCGGTGGCGTGATCTCGTCAAATGCTTCGCCGGAACTGGTCGAATTTGCGACAAAACTTGGCATGCCGGTTACGACAACCCTGATGGGTATCGGGTGCCTCCCCTGCGATCACCCGCTCAACCTCGGGATGCTCGGCATGCACGGCACCGAGTA
>DAOQAA010000009.1:0-33535 GCA_035353675.1 Methanoregula sp.
CCCCGTGGACGCCCGGGTTCCTGCGGCGGAACGAAGTGGGGATCGAGATACAAAGATAGGTTTCCTGCCCCTGGAGGAAGGGTGGGATCAGGGGTTATGATTCTTTTCAGGCCCGGCCCGTTGACCCTTTTAACCATACCCGTAAATTACGGGGGTATCGGGCGCAAAACCCCTGCGATCCCGACCCCCGAATACAGGCCTTCTTTTCATTTCCATAACCAGGAGTCCGCTTGAAAAGGGATCGGTTGTCCAGATAGTGCTAATTAGTGTCAATTTTCTCCGATGTAAAAATGGTTAAAACGCATCGAATGAGGGTCGGTTTTTGGGGAATGAGGGTCGTACTAAAGCAGAAATGCCACCTGCCAATACATGCTCTCCGTCGGAGAACGGAATAACCAATACCTATGGTCAACCGGACCAGTTACTGTTCAGGCTTGCCGTCTTCTTTACGATCCCCTGATGATTCCGACGTGGGCATGTTTTCCTTGTTCTTTTGTTCCGACGGCTTTTTTGGCCGGTTTATGACCATGGTCTGGACTATTGTAAAAATGCTCATGAAGGTCACATCCCTGTGAATATGGCGGGTTGGTTGTTAAAGGATTTCCGGATATAATGGACATGAGTCCATAAACAAAACCTGTTTTTTTATTGCCGGAAAAAAGGAAGGCGTCCAAATATTTCCTCCCTGCATCATCCTTTAGTGTCAAAAAAGATCAGGTTTTCCTGTTACGATAATTTGTAATTATTAATTCGTTAATATTCCCGCGTTCTGCGCCATTGCAATTAATTAGCCGTTTTGCCGGCACTCGTTCGATAAAATAATCTGAGAATAAATCGTCAAAGAACGAATCATCCGGATTTTCATTTTTTGGGTCAGAATTACTTAGCATTACTTTTGCGCCTTTCTTGTCAAGTTCCCTGAAGAACTCAAAAAGACGTACCTGATCCGCATCAGAGAAACCTCCCTTTGAATACGACGTAAAGGAGGAGGTATCGTTTAATGGTCGATATGGCGGATCGAAATAAACGAAGGTGCGTTCATCAACATAATCCCGGCACTGTGTAAAATCTCCGGAAAGGATCTCAGTAGTTTTTAGCAACGTTGCCACATCGTTGAGATTGTCTTCGTTCAGAATATCCGGATTTTTATACCCTCCGAAGGGAACATTAAATTCGCCTTTTCTGTTCACCCGGAACAGCCCGTTAAAGCAGGTATGATTCAAGAAAATTATCTGGGCTGTCCGCTCAACCCAGTCGGAATTATAGTCCCTAAAATCAATATTCGGCAATTTTTTATTGAAGGCATCTCGGATTTTATAATAAAACTCCTCTCTTTCGGCCTCGTTTTTAGAAAGATAACCGGTTTCAAGAACATCCAGGTGGGCTATCAGTTTTTCCGGGTCATTCTTAATGACCGAGTAAGCAAGAACCAGTTCATTATTGATATCACAGATGTAACAATGTTCGAAGGAAAATTTTTGATTCAGGTAAAAGTAAACTGCTCCCCCTCCAATGAACGGCTCGACATAACGGGATATTTTTCCTTTATTTAGTTCTTCAGGCAGGCGTTTGCCAAACTCATTCAGTAACTGGGTTTTACCACCAGCCCATTTTAGAAAAGGCCGTGTAGAGGGAGCAGGTTTCTTTTGCGTTGCCATGTTCAGGAGAACACCAATCAATTTGAGATTTCTGTCTACAATGTTATCTTCCTGACATTAGAGGGTATTGAATCGAACCATGAAGCGTGAAAACAAAACCTGAATCCATCAGGGTTGCCAGTCGCTTCCTGTTTTGTTTACAAAAAAGAAAAAGAATTCGGGAAACAGGGATCACCCCAAAACCGGTCGTCTTTTCATTTCCCGCGTGCGAGAGTCCGTCTGAGAAGAGATCCGCCTTCTAAAAGCGTACATTAGCGTTTTACAGCGCCTCAATTTTGGCGTATTTCGGCAATCAGACCACGCATAGTGCATATATCGAAAATACTGTGTAAAAGTGCAGCATTTTTGGCACGTTTTCATTTGCCCAACATCCCCTTCCAGAAACATTCTTCGTCGGAGAATACCGTATGCCGGACCGTGTGTCCCAATGCCCGGATCGCACCCCCCAAAAAAGAGCCTTCTTTTGATCTCCACGTGCCAAAGGTCATATGAGGAGGAGATCGGCCGTCCAATTGGGCCTATTTAGGCCCTTTTTTCTCCGACGTGAAAATGCACACGGGAACCCGAATAAGGCCCCCGTTTTCGCGATTTCGTCCCCCGTTTGGGGGAAAAATGTACTCTCACGAAAAGGGGTCTCCGTCGGAGAACCAAATGACCGATACCTTAGGTCATCCGGACCCGTTACTGACCAGGCTTTCCGTCATCTTTCCGGGCCTTCGCAGATTCCGACGGTGGCGTGTTTTCCGGGTTCTCGTTTTCCGACGGCTTTTTTGGCCGATTCATGACCATGGCCTGGACTATGGTAAAAATGCTCATGACAGTTACGTGCGTGTGAATATTGCCGGCTGGTTGTAAAAGGGTTTCCGGGTTATAACGGATAAGAATCAAGGGGCCACGTCATTTTTACATTGGCCTCAGTCGTGAAAATCCCGGGTTATGCCGGATCCAAAAACAGTGATTCTTTTTTAGTTTCCCTGTTCGAGAGTTTGTCTAAGAAGAGATCTGCCGCCCAAATGCGGCTAATTATGACCTCACCTCTCCGAGTGAAAAATCGTCCTGGAAGCCGAAACTCCCCCTCTTTTTTGCAAAATCCGCCCGCTGGTACCGGGTCAAGCGGTAATCCGTGGCATTAACAGGCCCGATTTTGGGGTACCGGACTGTGTGTCCCAAGTGGCCGGTTTCATCCCGTTGGCAAGCCTCACGACGATAAATGGCGCTGGCTGATGGAAGTGCCTTGAAGTCTTAAACTCACAATTTTATTTAATGAAAATTCAGGGTTAAGTCTATTTGTTATAAAACAGCAGATTCTCAATATGGATGGGAAAGAAGAGGCTTCTTATGACAAAACAGAAGGAACCTCCAAATTTACCGAAGAATATCTCCAAAGGGCAAGTTATCTCGGGACAATTTTGCCATTGTTAGATATTGCGTATGAAACTCTCATTGAAAAAACGATAAAAAAACATAATTTAAATATCGTAAAAGAATTCTGGATTTTTTTTGGCCTGTTTATTTTTACAGTCATTTACTTTTACTTTGGTATAAAACTCGAAGTTGTAATATTTTTCCTATTTGCGACAATATTTACACTTGTCATTTACAATCTGGATTTTTTCAAAAAACGTCTCCTTCCTGATGCTGATGATGAAATTCAGAATTATATTTCAAATATTAATAATAAAAAATTTCCGGAAGTTATTGGTTTTATTAAGGGGTATCAAAATAAATTAAAAGAACCCGAAATTCAAGCAATCATTGAATCAAATCAAGGAAATACTTGGATAATTTATAAGTTTATTTTGGGTTATCAAACATTTTCATCCAATTTGTTGGTATTCCTAATTCGGACAAATAAAGTTAGTGTAATGGGGGAAGATCTATTTAGACAATATATGGAAAAATTTGATAGGGGAATGTCATATGATAATTATAGATTTTTAGTAGATCATTTTGGAGAAAACAAACAAATTATGAAAATAATTAATAAATTAAATCCTTCTTATCTAAAAACGCCCTCAAAGTTTAAAAAAGTCGCAATATCTTTGCAATCGGGATATGTTTCAATTAATTGCGGGAAAATTTCAGGGGCTATTGCGTTTCTTTCAGTAACTATTGCAATGATTGTCGCTGTGACAAGTTTCAATCAAATTTCTGTCCCATATTTGACTTTAGAGCCCTATCATACGTTTCCAGTTCTTTTTTTGATTAACTATATTTTTACAATTGCCCTTCTATCTGGAATTATAGTTTTAGTTATTAAAGGAGGTCTTATATTGACTCTAAAAACATTACAGGCAATCACTAACGTGTTTGCACCAGTCTCTCCTGATTTCTAAAATACTTTTTAAAGGAAAAGTGATTACTCCGCCGCCCCAAATGTCGTACCATAGTGGATGATCCCGCTCTCGCCATCGGTGACGATCTTGCGGAACACGCTTTTTACTTTCATGCCGATCTTCGCCTTTGCCGGATCGCAGACGATTTGTGTTGTGATCTGCGGGCCTTCGTCGAGCTTCACAATCACAAGCACGTAGGGGGTGGGCATCGAGTATGCCTCGGCAGCGGTGTGGATCACCGTGAAGGTGACAACCGTGCCGGACCCGGTGAACTTGTGCTAGTCAATCTTTCCTGCCTACCTAAAGCAGTATCTAAAATCAGGATTTGCCCAAGCATTTGGAGATTCTGGGATAGAATAGGAGATAATCGTTCAATTATTTGCAAGAGTCTTCATAGGATTTAATAGCAGCATCAATTTTTTCCTTGTATGTCTTGTCTTTAGTGTAAATACTTACAATTCTTAATTCCTGATCAGCTAGTGGTTTGATAATTGACGTTTCATCTGCTGCAAGGAACCAAGGTTTTTTACCGGGCTCTCCTATCCTGATGCTATCCTCTTTTATTTTTTCATAATTGTCAGATTCGTTAAGTGAAATAAAAGGGCTTAATGCCGTTATATCCCTTTTGAGACTTGATGTAATATACCAAAAATCTTCAATATGAGCTTCTGTAATTATTCGCTCTTTTACAGCTTTCTCATGATATCGTTCTAAGTTTGTCATCGAATGATCCTGACGTTTACCGATATATTGTTCTTCTTTGACTAACTTTAACGGTTTACGCTCCAGAATTTTCGAACAGCACTCCTTTATTAAGGCAGCTTTAATCCGATAGTTTGGATCATCAGGAATTACACAAGATCCTTGGCTTATGCATTTCAGTTTTTCAAGCAGGAAATGATCATTGAAATGGTAAAACTAATCCAATTCTCCATTGTCTAGATGCTGGATGATATCGATATATGATGGGACCTCACCTCTTTCCAGTAACCCCTCATACAACAGACTTACCATTTTATGAAATCCGATTGAAGTTTTCTGATAGATGACGGTACTATAAAGGAAATACCGAGCAATGAGGTAATCTTCAACCGCTTTCTGTCCTTTTTTTGCGACAAAGAGTCCGCTTGCTCCCTCATCTACATCACGCTCATCATAATAATCAATATGACGAATAATCTGATCGATGTCGAAAAGGCCATAGGTTACGCCCGTTTCCTTCGAATCTCTCAAAATGTAATCAAATCTATCAGCATCCAATTCTGAGTGAACAATAGATCTTTCGATTCCTGCAAAGGTTGTGCCTGCGATAATTTGCGATATTTTGTGGATATCCTCATCACAGAAATGAGCATCTTTTAAAATTCCCTTAATTTTTGTTTTTTCGATTACAATCCCTGCAATTCGTTCATGATGGGCAAAATCGAGCGAAGCATTTCTTGATTCATGTATCGTTGAATTCAGTTTATGGCAATCGCTTGAATCCAGAATTGTGGTGATTGCACTTGTTCCTAAAGGCTCTGTGTGTGCTTCTTCAGTTACAGCAGTAGATTCTATCTCTAAACCTTTTGTTGGACTTGAAAGTTGGATCTTTCTCTTAAGATCCTTCATAATTACATCTTCAGTAACATGTGACCAAGGATAATGACCAATATCATGGAGTAAGGCAGCAAGTCTGATAAGTTGGCGAATATTTCCGTTCTGTAATTTGTCCTTTTGCTGGAGGGTATCAATCATTTTATCTGCAACACAAAGGACGCCAAGCGAATGATTGAAGCGAGTGTGAAGGGCTCCTGGGAATACATAGTCCAGAAGTCCTAATTGTTTGATATGCCGCAGTCTCTGAAACTCCGAAGAGTTGATAATTTCGTATTCAACTGAGGTAAGTGGAATAAATCCATGAACATTGTCAAAAATAGTATTTGAAAATCGGAGGGGTTGGGGCAAACTAGAATTTGTCATAAAAAATCAATTAAAATTTGAGACCTTTGAACAAGCTCTCTGTAAAATAGCCTCAATATTTTCCTCATGCTTTAATCGAGGTTTTAGAGATAGTAAGAGTGTTTTAAGATCATCCTCTCCTAATTTTTTCGAACAATATGCTTTTTTAATGAAAACCATTGATGCTAATACTTCTAAAAATACCGGGTCGGATAAATCAGACCCCAATAGACCTCTGAAATTATCGATCCTTTTAATAACTTCAGTTTCATCTTTAAATTTTATTTGACTCCCCTCTGTAAATAAGGCAGGGTTATTGGAAATAGTAAATAATGCCTTAGTCAGTTCAGGAGAATATGGCCCGCGAACGTACCAACTATATCCATAACCTAGTGACAAGCCAAAGTTTTGCATAAGATACACAAGCTTTTGATATTTCAACCGATCTTGGAAATCGTTCATATTAATTTTAGAAAAACCAAGCTGGCTGAATACCCTGCTTATTATCTTTTCAGCAACGGCATTCTCCATGTTATAATTCCCCCAATCTAATGATAATTTTCAATTTGATAGTAGTTATATCACTCTATTTGAATCTTTACCCTGTGGAACGAAATTATTTGCAAGGCCAAGATGAATTCCATTACCAATTATAAGAAAAGCCCCTATGGTCCCTAGCAAGTAAACCGGATCGTGGCTCGTTGCACACTCTCCAAAACGAGCTATCCCCATAAATAAGTCCGAAGAAAAATTTCCGGTTCTTCTATCAACTAAAAAATAAAAAAAAATTGCTCATTCCACCGGCACAAACTTCGTGCCGTAGTGGATGATCCCGCTCTCGCCATCGGTGACGATCTTGCGGAACACGCTTTTTACCTTCATCCCGATCTTCGCCTTGGTCGGATCGCAGACGATCTGCGTCGTGATCTGCGGACCTTCGTCAAGCTTCACAATCGCAAGCACGTAGGGGGTCAGCATCGAGTACGCCTCGGCCGCTGTGTGGATCACGGTGAACGTGACAACCGTGCCGGACCCGGTGAACTGGTGCTCGACAATCTTCCCTGCCCTGCGGCAGTCCGGACAGAACGTCCTTGGCGGGAAAAAGTGCCTGCCGCACGTCTCGCATTTCGTTCCCACCATATTGTACCGCTGCGGGAGATGTCTCCAGAATCGTGCAACCGTCATCTTATACCCTCCCGAGGATGTGGCATGCGACTGTCGCACCGGTCCCGCCCACGTTGTGCGTCATGCCGATCTTTGCGCCGTCAACCTGCCGCTTCCCTGCTTCGCCACGGAGCTGCTGGACGATCTCGTAGACCTGCTTGATACCTGTCGCCCCGACCGGGTGACCGCAGGCCTTCAGGCCGCCGCTCGTGTTCACCGGGATCTTCCCGCCAAGTGCGGTCTCGCCGTCAGCGGTGAACTTGCCAGCCGTTCCCTTCTTGCAGAACCCGAGGTCCTCGATAGCGCAGATCTCTGCAATCGAGAAACAGTCATGGACTTCGACCATGTCGATATCCTTGGTGGTCAGGTGCGCCATCTTGAATGCACGCTGGCCGGCCGCAACCGTTGCGTCCAGCGTCGAAATGTCGCGCCGGTCGTGCAGCGCAATCGAGTCGCTTGCCTGCGCAGTCGCGAGCACCTTGATCGGCGTATCCGTGAACTCCTTTGCCCGGTCGAGCGGCGCAACAATCACTGCTGCCGCCCCGTCAGTCACCGGCGAGCAGTCAAAGAGCCGCAGGGGCTCTGCAACCATTGTCGACTTCATCACGGTATCGAGCGTGATCTCGCTCTGGAACTGTGCAATCGGGTTCCGTGCGCCGTTGTAGTGGTTTTTCACTGCAACCTGCGCCAGCTGCTCGCGGGTCATGCCATACTTGTGGATGTAGTCCTGTGCGATCATCGCGTACAGGCCAGGGAACGTCGCGCCCATGAATCCTTCCCACTCACGGTCCGCAGCGCCGGTCAGCGTGTCGGTGCTCTCGTCCGACCCGACATCGGTCATCTTTTCGACACCCGCCGCGACAACGATATCCTCCATCCCGCTCGCGACAGCGATAACAGCCTGGCGGAATGCAAGGCCTCCCGATGCACATGCCGCCTCGACACGTGTTGCGGGGATGTGCCGGCTTGCCATGCCTGCGTAGTCTGCGATGAGGGCACCAATGTGCTCCTGCCCGATGAACCGGCCGGCACTCATGTTCCCGACATACATCGCGTCGATCTTTTCGCCCGACATCCGGGCGTCCTCAAGAGCACGTGTCCCTGCCTCGACAAAGATGTCACGGAACGAACTTTCCCACTTCTCGCCGAACTTCGTGCACCCGATACCGATAACTGCTACGTCTCTCATTTTTGCATCACGATCTTTCCCTTGTGTTTTGCATACAGTGCATAGTCCAGGTAGATGGGGTCTTTTAACAGCTGCATCACGCCCGGTGCCGCGTCGCGGTGGAAGTCCTTTGAAGTAATCGCATCGGTCACCGTGATATCAAACGCGTCGCTCCCGGCGCCGGACCCAAACGAACAGACAAAGATCCGGTCGCCCGGCTTTGCGATATCAAGCGTTGCCGCAAGGCCGATGGGCGATGCGCCCGAGTATGTGTTCCCAAGCCACGGCACGATAAGGCCGGGCTTGATCTGCTCGGACTTGAAACCGAGGTCCTTTGCAACCTTCTGCGGGAATTTCGCGTTCGGCTGGTGGAAGATCGCGTACGTGTAATCCTTTGGCGAGGTCCCGATCTCCTTAAAGAGCAGGTTTGATGCGCCTTTTACGTGCTTGAAGTAACCGGGGTCACCGGTGAACCGGCCGCCGTGGCGGGGGAATGCCTGCCCCTCCCGGCGCCAGAAGTCCGGTGTATCCGATGTAAACGAACAGGTGTGGTTGATGGTCGCAACCGGGTTGTCGTTCCCGATAATAAAGGCCGCACCACCGGCTGCTGCCGTGTACTCGAGCGCGTCGCTTGGCGCACCCTGCGAGACATCAGCACCGATTGCAAGGCCGTACGGGATCATCCCGCTCTTTACAAGGCCCATGCAGGTCTGGATCGCAGCGGTACCTGCTTTACACGCAAACTCATAGTCAGCCGCCGTCATGTTGGGCGTAGCGCCGATTGCTTCCCCGACAGTACAGGCAGTCGGTTTAACCGCGTACGGGTGCGATTCGCTTCCCACGTATACAGCCCCAATCTTTTCAGGGTCAACGTTCCGCCGCTTTAAGGCGTTTCGTGCCGCTTCGACAGCAATCGTTGCGGCGTCTTCATCGAGATCCGGGACGGACTTTTCAAATACGCCAAGCCCTCCCTTGATATCTGCGGCATTTGCGCCCCAGACACGGGTGATCTCCTCAACCTTGATCCGATAGCGCGGAATATACGCACCGTAGGTAATGATGCCTACCATTCTTTTTCCCTCAGTATACTGACGATTTTGTCGATCTCCATCTCTGTACAGAGCACCGAAATATGATCCCTGTCTGCCAGTTTTGCCACAAACGGGTGGACATTTTCAAGGCTTATCCCCTGGAGAATCACGCACCGTGGCTTGAATGCGGTTACCCGGATCGCAACCATCGGGGATTTTCCAGTCGAAACGTTCGTAAAGATCAGCGCCCGCTCGGTGCTCCAGCCATAGATCCGGTTGAACTCATCAGCCGAGAGCTGGAGGATTGCGTTGAGGCTGTTTACGACGGTATACCCGAAAATCGTCTGGTCGTTCGATCCGCAGAGCAGCGAGCAGCCGATTGCATCGGTCAGCTCCTGCAAAGGTACCGGGTTTGTGAACTCGTGGATGTCAAGGATCACATCGTCGGCCACACCTGAAATGAGCATGGAGGAAAATTTCTGAATGTGTTTACCGTCGTTTTCCTCATCGATGGTGAGGAGTGTGTCGACAATCTTGCCGACAACGGCGGTTCCGGGGCTCTTTCTCCTGCCGCTCTCGTAATCGCTGATCACGGAGGGCGATACCGCGAGCCGGTCCGAAAGGATGCCCGGCGGTATCTCGAAGTTCTGGCGCCACTTTTTGAGCGCAAGCCCCGGTGAGTCCGACAGCGTAATTTCCCCCGCCATCTTTTCGGCGAGCTGGTTGCGCAATCCGGATTTCATGCTCAGCTAAGTTGATCCTTCCTGTTAAATAATTAACGAACAAAAGTTCGACAAGAAACGAATGCCCGCAGGGATGCAACCCTGTTTGCGCAGGAAAGCAATCCATAAATAGTAAGCATCTCAATTTTGATGAGCATGGTACTGGCCGAAGAACGTGAGTGTCTCAAGGCAATCGCTCTCATGGGCGGATGCCGTGAGCCGGTGTTTATATCGTCGCAGACTCTGGGGGAAGTACTTGAGGCAAGCCCGCAGACTGCGTCCCGCCGCTTAAAGGCGCTTGAGGGCCAGCGCCTGATCACCCGGACGATAAACCCGGACGGCCAGCACATTTCAGTAACAAAAGAGGGGGAGACCGAACTCCGGCGGGAGTATTCCGAGTACTGCCGGCTTTTCGCGCACGAAGGGGGTCACTACTCGCTCCCGGGTGTCGTTATAAACGGGCTTGGCGAGGGCCGGTACTATATGAGTCTCGAATCGTACAAAAAACAGTTCCTCCGGCATCTTGGTTTTGAACCTTATCCGGGAACACTGAACCTGAGACTTGCCGGGGCGGATATCCCGACACGAAAAAAACTGGAAGCGCTGACATGGGTCCCGATCCACGGATTCTCTGCGGACGGCCGGACGTTCGGTGAAGTCCGGTGCCTGCCCTGCCGGATCAGCGATATCCCCTGCGGGATTGCGGTGCCGGGCCGGAGCCATTATCCTGAGGATATTGTTGAAGTGATTGCGCCCGTCAGTCTCCGCGAGGCACTGAAAATAAAAGAGAACGACCGGGTAGTAGTCGAGGTGGCATATGATTGACGATGCGTTGCAGGCATTACGGCACGGCAGGTTTTTTCTGATCTATGATTTTGACGACCGCGAAGGCGAGACTGATTTTGCGATCCGGTCCGATGCGGTTGCGCCCCGGGACATTCTCCGGATGAGAAAAGACGGGGGCGGCCTGATCTGTACAGCCGTCCACCCGGCAGCCGCCCACCGGCTTGGCCTTCCGTTTGCAAGCGACATTTTTGCACAGACCTGTCTTTGTGAAGAACCCGGTGACATCCCGTACGACCGCAAAAACCATTCGTCGTTCTCGCTCTGGGTCAACCATAAAAACACATTTACCGGTATCACCGACCGGGACCGGACACTCACCATCACCGCGATTGGCCGGGTGGTGGAGGAAGTAATGGCCGGTAAATCCGTGGACTTTTCCTCGCAGTTCCGGTCCCCGGGCCACTGCCCGCTCCTGTGTGCGGCAGACGACCTGCTCCACCAGCGCCGGGGCCAGACCGAGCTTTCGATTGCCCTTGCCGCAATGGCGGGCGTGACCCCGGCAGTCACGATCTGCGAGATGCTTGACGATAAAACAGGAAAAGCCCTCACCCGGGAAGACGCAAAGAAATACGCGAAAAAGCATAATATGCCGTTTGTCGGCGGAAACGATGTGCTTGAATCTTGGGACGGCCGGGCCGGGACTCTCTCGCAGGCAAATGTCTCCACACCTGCACATGTGTCCACGCACGCACATGCAGCCGTCCACGCGGAGGGCCACGATGATTGACGAAGCGATAACCGCACTCCGCGACGGGAAATTTATCCTGCTGTACGATTTTGACGACCGGGAGGGCGAGACCGATTTTGCGATCCGGTCGGATGCCGTTACTCCGCAGGACATCCTACGGATGAGAAAAGACGGGGGCGGCCTGATCTGCACCGCGATTGATCCGGTTGCGGCAGAGAGGCTTGGCCTGCCGTTTGCAAGCGATGTGCTCCGATCCACGCAGGTTGCCGAAAAGCAGGGTGACATCCCGTACGACCGCAAGAACCATTCGTCGTTCTCGCTCTGGGTCAACCACAAAAAGACCTATACCGGCATTACCGACAACGACCGTGCGCTTACGATCACCGCGATTGCAGATGAGGTAAAAAAATCCCTCAATGGCGGCGGGGCGCACTTTTCCGAATATTTCCGGACCCCGGGCCACTGTGCAATCCTCCGGGCAGCAGACAACCTGCTTGACCAGCGGCACGGCCAGACCGAACTCTCAATTGCCCTTGCCCGGATGGCAAAAATTACCCCATCTGTCACGATCTGCGAGATGCTGGACGACGAGTCCGGTTACGCCCTTCCCAAATCAGAGGCAAAGGCCTATGCAGAGAAACACGGCCTTGTCTTTGTCGAAGGAAGAGATGTGCTTGAGCAGTGGGAAGCGGAGAAGGCCAGAAAATAATTTTTCTGGCTACAAATTTTTTTCTCTGAGTTTTATAGGTTTTTTCCTGCCTTCAGTAAAAAAATAAAAAAAGCAAAAGGATTTTTGATTTACCCGCATTGTCCTTCTGCGGTTATTCTGCCGGAACCGAGAAGTGTACCTGCGTAAAGAGCCACCGCCCGCCCTGGTTTACGAGTACGGCGGTTACCCTGCCTTCCATATTGATATTCTTTTCACCAATCCTGCCGTCAAGGTTGCATAACCCGGTGATCCATGCAACAGGCATCACGCCACCGGTGGTAAGGATCTTCACGTTCAGCCGGATATCATTTGCCGGATCAAGATCCGCCCGGAGCAGTTTTTTTAGCTGGGCAAAGTTTCCGACAATCTCGTTTTTCGCGGTGCCAAACCCGGAGATCTCGTTTGAGAAGAGTTTTTGGAGATTTCCTTCGTTCTTCTCATTGTAATACCGGACATACTGGTCCATGACATCGTTTACCTCGCGGGTCTGTGCTTCATTCAGAGTCATGGATCAGGAATTGTTCGTTTTGTCAGATAAACGGAATTGTTTTGGCAACGTATGATTGAATCAGAAAATGGGGTGTCCTTCTAACGTTATGTGTCAGAAAATAAACATGCAATTTTTTAATTCCGTTAAAAAATTTCGTAAACGTCAAAAAAATACATGAAAAATTTACAGGCAGAAACAGATGTCAGGTTCTTTGGATAACCGGGAAAGTAGCAATACCTGTTCACTTTAGTCCGTCACGTTCTCCTGTCTTTGCAGCTGAGCCGTAGTTAAAATGTGGTTGTGTAATCCTGTCGTCGCTCATTTTAAATCACCGTTTTAGTCCACGAAATATTTGCAATATTTTTCGTTTCAAAAAATTTTCTTTATAATATCGCCCGTTTGCTTTGCAGACCTGCATGGCATTTGTCTCCTGACGGATAACGGGATTATAAACCTCTCAATAATGTCGGGGTCTCATGCCCGTTTTGGAAAATGCCGGATTGTTTTATTGTGAAATGCGAAAAGAAAAATCAGATCGAAAAACAAATTCACGGGTTTGTTGACAATAAAAAAAACAGGTCTGTTGTTTGAAGGTACGAAATACCCGTACATGATAATGCCTGATCCGGGTTCGCGTACCGATAAATAGCAGGTGTTGCTAATTTTTTAAAGAGTCAAAAACCATGAAAGTCCCGTCCAGCGAACTCAATGCACGAATGGCCCGGTTCCGGGACCAGATGGACCGCGACTACCCGAACTGGGAAGCTGCGGGTATCACCGGGAAGATAAACCTCTATTATTTTACCGGCACCATCCAGGACGGACTTTTGACGATCCCGCGAAACAGGGATGCGGTCTTCTGGGTCAGGAAGAGCTACGAGCGTGCAGATGCCGAATCGGAATTCCCGGATATCCGGAGGATGACCAGTTACCGGGAAGCAGCGGAAGTCACCGGGAAAGTAAACAAGCAGGTGTACCTGGAACTTGATACGGTAACACTTGCCCAGTACCTTCGGATGAATAAACATTTTGCATTTGCCGGCGTGCAGTCGCTTGACGCACAGGTCGCAGCGGTCAGGGCGAAAAAAAGCCCGTACGAACTTTCGATCATGGAACGGGCCGGAAAGATCCACCGGCGTGTCCTTGAAGACCTTGTGCCGGACCTCCTCTTTAGCGGTATCGATGAACTGACGCTCACCACAGACCTCTATTCGGTCATGGTGCGGGAAGGCCACCAGGGACTCATGCGGTTTGGCATGTTTAACGAGATGCTTCTTGGCCAGATCGGGTTTGGGACAAGTTCACTTAACCCTACCTGCGTCGATACTCCCGGCGGGATTTCCGGCCTGCACCCTTCAGTCCCGATGTCGGGGAGCCGGGGAAGAAAATTACAAAAAGGCGATCTTGTTGTCGTCGATATCGGCTGCGGTGTCGAGGGTTATCACACTGACAAGACCATGTCGTATATGTTTGGGAAAGCAATTCCTGATGAAGCGATCCGGGTCCATGAACGGTGTGTTGAGATACAGGATCAGGTAGCTTCAATGTTAAAACCCGGGGAGATCCCCTCTGAAATCTATGCGACGGTCATGGCTGATCTCGAACCGGAATTTTTAAAGAATTTCATGGGCTACGGCAGGAACACGGTAAAATTCCTGGGCCACGGGATCGGGTTGTGGATCGATGAGAGCCCGGTTATCGCCAAAGGATTTGATGAGCCGCTCGAAGAGGGAATGGTCTTTGCAGTCGAGCCAAAGAAAGGGATCAGGGATGTCGGGCTTGTCGGCATTGAAAATACATTTGCCGTGACACACTCCGGGGGAAGGTCGCTTACCGGGAAAAACACGGGGTTGATACCTGTTTACTAAGTCGGACCGGTGTTTGTGCCATGTGCGGGGATTCGAATAATAAATTCGAATGAGAGAACGAGCAAAAGATTGTGTGGCATTTCGACAGGGTGATGTGACGGGAAAAAATTATGCAGTCACCGTCCCTCCGGATTCCTGCACATATTTCAGGAATCGGTCTTTGTTACCCATCAGGCTTGAGAACTGTTTTTCGCAGACATCGGAAAACTTTGCAAGGGTTTTACGGTTGATATTTTCCTGACTCTCAAAAATACCTATAGATCGAAATTTCAAGCCCCATTTTTCAAACATAAGCAGATTAATCGTTGCATTGCTCACCCGTTCATCATTAAGTAAAGCGTAGACAAGAATTGGCCCGGACTCACTTTCGATCATATAATCTGCTGTATATTTACACTCAGGATCGTGGGTGGGATCGTTCCAGTCAAAATGAACCTGCCCTTCAGGGATATGCACTTTTACAAATTCGCGAACATCTTCAAGGAATGTTGATCGGATCCGCTCCCTTGACAGGTAGGAAACATCGGAAATCTTGATCAGTGCCTGTACAAAACTGTAAAGGGCATCGCCGTATTGATCGTTATGGATGGAGAGTATCAGTTCCCCGTTTCGGTCTTCGATGGAAAAAGCAGCCAAGGAGTTTGAGATAATTTTCTGCCGTCCCCCGTTCTTCAGATCCTTTTCGTCCAAATCGTACGTGAGGTGCATGAAAGTATGTCCCTCATCGGAAAGTACCCACCGACCGTTTTCGTTTTTGAGAACAATGACCAGATGATCCCCGTCTTCAAAGAGGAATGGGGTGAAGACCCGGTATCGATCGATCCCTTCGGTCTCCACACGTACCTGTTCACAAACTTTCTGCCGGAAGTTTTGTGTGATTGTTGTGACCGACATCTCACATTCCCCACTGTGAAAGACTTTTATTTTTTGCAGAGATCATAAACCCACAATCCTACAACATGCAGTTGATTGCACTATGATAATCTGCGTACCGGTTAGTTTCTTCGGCATAGGTATCTTCCCGATAGCCTGACTGCTGGTAGCGTTCGGTTGCGGTGTGGATATGGAATCCATAAAATGTATTTTTCTCTATCGGGTTTGTATGTTCATGACTTTTCCCGTTATGCCTGCGCAGCCGGAACGGCTGATTCGATCCTTTAGGAAGGTAAAGGAGGATAATGGAAAAATCGAGCGTGTTTATGTCACTTTGCCGGAAAACAAGACGGAAGGATGATCCATTCTCTCCAGTAATCTCTTTCTCGAACTCTTTATGTCCATTTTTGGTTTTTAACTTCAGATGTGTCAGGAAATCGTCCGGTATTACTTTTTGTTCAGCCAGTAATGAGGCAATCATCTCATCACTTAACTGAAGAGTCATAATTTTTCATTAGTTCGCGGATATAATAAACAATTTTCTATTGCAGGGTGTGAAAGTGAAACATCAATACCTATTTATCCCCTCTTGCAATATCGCTCAACATGATCGGCATCTCGACATGCTGCCTCATGGACGAATCTTTGGGCGAGGCGCTCGACCGGTTGTCGGAGCATACCTGCCTTATTGAGGTCATGGACGAGGGCCTTCATTTTGCAGACAGTCCTGAACTTTTTATGAGTTATTCTGCACATTTCACCATCCATGCCCCGTTCCATGGCATGAATATCGCCAGCGTTTTTGAGCCCATCCGGTCGGCAAGCGTCCGGGTGATGACCGATTGTTTTGCAGTTGCCGCAGAGATCAATGCCCCGGTTGTGCTCCACCCGGGCTATTATGCATGGGAAAGTGAACGGGAGCAGGCTCTTTACCAGTTCAAAAAATCGCTTGGAGAACTCAAAGATGCTGCACGCGAACTCTCGATCACGTTCTCGTTTGAAAACATGGGGGGATTGAATTATTTTAACCTCCGACTCCCGGACGACCTTGCAATTATTGATGGTGCCGGGTTCACGCTCGATGTCGGGCATGCACATGTAAACCGGTGCCTTGAGGATTTTCTTGCTGCACCCTTCAGCCATATGCACCTTCACGATAATGACGGGCGGTCCGATACCCACAGCCCTGTCGGGGAAGGCAGGATCGATTTTTGCCCGGTAATTTCCGCGATGAAAAGACAGAATGCGAGCGCGGTCATTGAGGTAAAATCGTTTGAAGGGGCCATAGAGAGTAAAAAGATTCTTGAGCGGTTGTGAAGTTTTACCCCCCCCAACCTGTCGTGCCGGATTTTTCCAAATCCCGGTTCTGCGCAGGGTATATATGTCCTGATGAAAAACCAGAACCTGATCTCCCATGATCGATAAGCGTATTGCCATTATCCCGATTGTGATCATTGCCGGTCTTGGCATAATCCTTGTTGCAAACGTATTCCTTGAGACGGTTGCAACCGGTATCGTGTCTACAAGACCCACCGTGACAACAACCGGAACTGCTGTTCCTGTAACCCCGGCTGTTTTGGCAAACGGGAATGTTGCCCTGCCGGCACCGGATCACAAAACCGCAAAAACGCTGGATGCAGTTCTTGAGAACCGGCGTTCGGTACGGCAATACAAGGACGCTGCACTGACAATTCCGCAGGTCTCAAAAATCCTCTGGGCCGGGCAGGGAATTACCAATACAACATCCGGGAAGCGGACTGCTCCCTCGGCAATGGCTACGTATCCCCTGACCCTGTACCTTGCGGCGCAGAACATAACCGGACTTACACAGGGAGTATATGCGTATGAGCCGACCGGCCACTCACTTGTTATGTACAAAGACAAGACCGGAATGGCACAACTTTTACAGGCACAGGGCCAGCCGTCCGCTCTCACGGCACCGGCAACAATTTTTCTTGTCGCAAATTACTCGCCGTTTGAGAAATTCGGGAATGAAGTGGCACTAGAGAGCACGAGCTTTGAATCCGGCCATGTCGCCCAGAATATTCTCCTGATGGCAACCGAACTGGACCTTTCAGGAGTTCCCATGACCGGTTACAATGCGACAACCGTTGAAAACGCTCTTGCGCTTGACAAGAACCACCATGCGATCTATACCGTCGCAATCGGTGTGGCGCAATAATTTATCTTTCTTTTTCCCCCACAGACCCGTCCGGTGACAGAATTATTTTACTGTATTCCGGCCCGGTTTTGCCCCGGCTTTTATACTGGTATATTTCACCGGTCAATTTCCAATGAGGGTATTGCCGGGGGTCAGCAGGGGAATTTTTATGCAGGCTGCCGCTGTCCCCTCAAACGATGTGCCGGTATTTGTGTCATTTGAACAGCCGGGTACAGGCGCAGCGCTCTTAATGTCCCTCCCCTCAGGAACCGGGTTGCCATGGGGTGCAGCGCTGTTTTTGCCGGGGCAGGATTTTTCAGCCGTGAACATATTTTACAAAACTATCGGAAACATTTTTCATCAATGTCTGGTAAACTTTACAGGATATCCGGAAAAAGTTCCTATATACTTGAGGAAAATTAAATGTTTGAAATGATTCATATTCAGGTAAAACCGGGTAACCGGGACATTACCTCTGACAAAAAGCCCTCCCAGTCGGGCGCAATAAAACCAGTTTCAACCCGCAGCTCCGGCACAGTATACGGGACTCTCCTGTTTCTTATCCTGACCACAGCATTTCTCGTGCTGCCGGTCAGTGGTTACACGACAACCGAATCGATCACCTCGGCAGGTAAAGTGTATGTCTCCGGTTATACGATTGACCCGGCTGTACTTTTTACCGGGGATAAAGCGACAGTGACATTTTCAGTTACAAACGGCAACACTGTTAATTCCACAACAGACCAGGGTGTCATGTTGAACCACGCGACGTTTGGCGACAACGACATCCGTCTTGTCAGCGGGACTTATGACTCATCGTCCAATGTCGGCCCGCTCCAGACCCGGACCTACGTGTTCGATGTTATGACAAACGCTCTGGACGGCACGTATTACCCGACATTTTCCGTTGATTTCCGGGATGCCGGCAGCCTGTATTACCGGACCCCGGTAAAAGTGGATAACACCCCACTCATGATGAGCGTGGTAAGCAAACCGGACGCTTTTACCGAAAGTAAAAAGGAAGCAATCATTGTCCAGATAGCAAACCCCCGGCAGAACACTGTGAAAAATGTCGTCCTTGAAGTTACCGGTAATGGAACCACAATAACCCCGGCGACACAGTACATTGGCAGCCTTGCCGCTAATTCCGCCATAAATACATCAATTTCTGTTACTCCGGATATTGAGACCGACCTTTCCATGACGGTGAAGTACGATAACGGTGACAACCATCACAGCATTTCCCTGACCATGCCGATACAATTCGGGACCGACAAGAAACAGGCCAGTCCTGAAATAAGCAATATCCTGGTCAAAAATGAGGGGGGCATCTATCACGTAACCGGTGACGTAACAAATGCCGGCCTCACCACCGCAAACGGCGTCACGGTCGCGGCTCTACCTCCGGCAGTCCCGGAAGATCCCTACAAAACATACGTGATTGGTGCCTTGAAGCCGGATGATTTTGGCAGTTTTGAAGTGACTTTCACCGCGTCAAACACGACAACACAGGTTCCAATCCTTGTTGCGTACAAGGATTCGGACGGAAATATCATTGCGTCAAAGTATACTGTCAATATCGGTTCGGCGTTAGATGATCGGGCAAGGGATCAGGGCAACCCGCTCCTCATCCCTGAGATCATTCTCGTCCTCATCATTGGTGCCGGCGGCTGGTACTACTACACCAGAAAGATCAAAAAGCAGTGAGGAGCCGGGCGATGGTACCGGTAATCCAGTTTAAGGACGTAATGAAAGTCTACCCGCTCAAAGCCGGGGATGTGACCGCACTCGATCACATCTCCTTTGAAGTGGAACACGGGGAGTTCATCTCGATTATGGGACCGTCGGGTTCGGGCAAGTCCACGCTTTTAAACCTGATGGGCTGCCTCGACACACCGACAGGTGGGGATATTTTTATTTCCGGGATCGGCGTCCGCGACATGAGCGACATCGAGCTTACGAACCTGCGGCGTGACCGGATCGGGTTCATCTTCCAGTACTTCAACCTCTTTCCGCTCTTAAACATCATCGAGAATGTCAGTTTCCCGCAGATGCTCAAATCGCAGAAACAGGTGGACGAACAAAAAGCAGTCGAGGTACTCCGTGCCGTGCAGCTTGACGAGAAACTCTATACCCATACCCCGCTTGAACTATCAGGAGGCCAGCAGCAGCGGGTAGCTGTCGCCCGGGCGCTCATCAACGATCCTGACATCCTGCTCTGCGATGAACCGACGGGAAACCTCGATTCAAAGACCGGGGCAAGTATCATGGAGCTCATGACCGACCTGCACAAAAAAGGTTCGACAATCATTATCGTCACCCATGACCCCAACGTCGCGGAATACACGGATCGCACGATCCGGATCGTTGACGGGAGGATTGCAGAATGAGTTCGATCTTCTGGGAGATCTCAAAAAGGAATATCCGGATCCATTTGCTCCGGTCGACCCTCGCGATGCTTGGGATCATTATCGGTGTCGTGGCTATTGCGTCGATGGGAATTCTTGGGAACAGCATGGTACAGGTCGTCTCTGCAAGTCTCTCCTCGGTCGGGGACAGCGTGATCGTCACCCCGTATGCCGGTGGAGGCGGAGGGTTTGGCGGGCCTGGTGGCGGAGCCTCCTCGGCGAACATGTATCTCACCAACCAGAACTACCAGCAGATCAAGCGTGCGGTCGCGCCGAACGTGGCGATTCCCGTCATGTCGACATCGGCGCACATGAAAGTGGGGGTGGGCAGCGACGATATCGTGGCGATGGTGTACGGCCTCCCACCGGACGATACGAAAAAAATGCTCACGGAACTTGAATCCGGCGATTACAGCAACGGGAACTCCGGCTGCCTTGTCGGGTCGACCTTTGCAAAGGACCACAATATCAAGGTCGGGTCGAGGATCACCATCGGCAGGGACGGCGAGTATGGTTCGCTCCGGGTGACTGGCATCGTCAAGGAACGGGGGATGAGTTTCGATATCAGTACCGACAATGCCCTTGTGGTGACCAAGGACTGGTTCAAAAACGCCTTCCAGACAAGTGACGACGAGCTTAACGAAGTAGTCGTGAAGGTCACAAGCGGCGATACTGCCAGCGTAAAGACCACCATTGAAAAGCAGCTCAACCGGAACACCAAGGACAAGACGGTGTCCGTGATAGACAGCAAGGCAACGCTTGCTTCCATCTACGAAACGTTTGGCACGGTTACGACATTTGTCACGGCAATCGGCGGGATTTCAATGATTGTTGCCGGGGTTTCAATCTTTAACATCATGATGATGTCCGTGAACGAACGGATAAAAGAGATAGGGATCATGCGGAGTATCGGCACCCAGAAAAAAGAGGTGATGAGCATGTTCATCTTCGAAGCGTCGATCATCGGGGTCGTTGGAAGCGTGATCGGCGGGATCCTGAGTCTTCTTAGCGGGTACGCGATAAGCGCCCTGATGTTTCAGACTACCGAGTACCTCTTCACGATTCCGAGTATGATGTCGGTTGTGGAAGGAGTCGGTTTCGGGATTATTATCTGTGTCCTCTGCGGGCTGTATCCGGCATGGCAGGCAGCGAATCTTAACCCGATTGATGCGTTACGGCACGAGTGAGCGAAAATATCAGAATCTTTTTTATTGGAAATTTCCCGGTTATTCCGGCTTTTTTCCCCGCACGATATAGGCCGTATATCCGGAAGTAAACGTGCCGTTCCCGGCACGCTCCGCAAGATCCTTTTGGATGGCGGTAGTCTCGTTTTCGCTGAAGATCCCGGCATGTGTCATCCGTTCGAGCATGGCCGGGATATCGAACAGTTTTTCCGCAACCGGAAGATCGGTGAGCGTCAGCGTCTTTTTCTCCACGTAAATGTCCGTGAGCCCGGCGTCTTTGGAAATCCCGGCAAGGTCCTTTCCGATCCGGCCTGACGCAAAACTGTCGCTCCAGAACCGGGCGAGCCGGGCTGATACAGTCACATCGTCAAGACTGACAGAAAGCGTGTCCCAGTCGTTGTCAAACGCGACAAGCGTCCCTCCGGGTTCAAGCACCCGGACCAGTTCCCGGATTACCTGTGCCGGGTCGTGGATATGCTGGAGCACCCGGTCGATCCGGCAGGCGGAAAATGTGCCGTCACCAAATGGGACGTGCAGGAGATCGCCACGGACAAGGCTGCAACGGTCCTGTAACGGAAGGGTCCGCTCCGCTGCGGTTGCAAGGAGCGAGGCGCTCGCATCAAGGCCGACAACCAGGCTTTTTGCGGGCAGGATACTTGCAAGGGTACAGAGATCGCTTCCCGCACCGCAGCCGGCGTCCAGCACGAGATCCGGATCCGTGCCGGCAATAATCCGGAAACTTTCTTCTTTTACCTCACGGTAAAACGGGATGTCAGATATCATATCGAGGCATTTTGTATGGGCAGTGGTGTCCCCGGACCGGTCAACATCGCGGAAACTTGTGGCGAGGTAGGGTGCGGGGGAAGGTTCCTTGCCGGTCATGGTGGATCTTTGGTATCTTTTGTTTGGGCGGCAAAGGATGAAGAGATTGCTGCGATGGCCCTCATGGGGGGGTCACACATACCAAAAATGATCCTTACTTCCGGGTGCAGTAAGGACTAATCTGTCGAAAAAAATATGCGGGAAAAGGAACCTGCATCGCTGTTTTGCAAAAAGGGATCATGTGACCCCCTAACCCCCTGCTTCTTTTCCGGCCGAAATTTTTGTATCGGAGAGAGTTTTACAGGAGAAAACCTGGGCAGGATCCTGTGTCCTGGATACAAATGGGCCTGTGGGGGGTCAGGAAGGGTGAAAGTGTATAACCGGGTGATGGCCCCCATCCAAAAAAAGATTAGTTCCCTCTGGAACACTCATTGATCTTTGTCAGGACTACCGTCCCGTTCAGGCTGACAATGGTAACATTATCTCCCGCTGCTGATGAGTTGACCATCGCACCGTTTGGGACTTCTAACATGTGCATCTCGTTTGAATCGTACGCTGCAAGGAACTGGACGCCGGACTTGTCGAAGATCCTGCAAATCCCACCCGGTCCGCAGTCAATGATCGAACCGTACGGCACTTCGTTGTTCTGCGTCGATGTCCCGGGCGGGACTACCCTGAGTTCCCCGGCAAGAAGGACCGGCTGGAGGCTCTCGTTTACCTGAAGTGGTGGAAGGGCGAGAGCCGACCAGTTGATCTCATTTTTAGTGCAGGACGCCGTGGAGGGTGGCGTGATTACATCCGCATAACTGTTGGCGTTTGCCTGGAGATTATCGTCCCCTGTGGATACACTGACAAAATACCTGCCCGTGTTGAGCCGGGATGTGTCAACTGTGCCGGAATAACGGTTGGTCCCACCAGTTCCCACCGTAACGACAGCGGATCCTTCCGCGATTTCATGGGAGTAATCGTAATTCTTTGGCGTGGGGTGAGTGTTGACTGTAGTGACGTCTATTCCGAGCGGCGTCCCGGCTGGCAGGCTGGTATTCCCTGAGACTGTCATGGTTCCCGGTGGTTTCGGGGAGATCGGCTCAATGTCGATCCAGGCATCCACACCGTTGAGGAAGGTGACGGTGCACGAGTTGTTCGTACCGGGGGAATCGATGGCCTGGCTGAGGAAATCCTGCTGTGTTGAGGGATAGTACTGCTTATCGTTGACCTCCTTGAGGATCTTGTCCGGGACTGATGAGGATCCAACGATCTGTCCGGAAGCCGGGTCGTAATTTACCGCGAAATGGTCGGGAGGATCCGGGTACTGGGCAACGATAATAGAACTAAACGTGCGGGAAAGTGCTGCGGTCGTACCGGCATCGAGTGTGAACGAAAATGTCCCGTCCGGTTTTACCGGTACACGCATAGTGGAAACGCTGCGGTTGAGCAGCCAGACCTGTACGGTCGTCATCGTTCGGTCTGGGGCTGTGCCGGTGATCGTGAATGGTTCGCCCCGCAGGACGTTTAAGGCCCTGTGATCCGTAAATTGCCCCTCGTTGATTGACGGGGTTGCGACTGCTTCCCATGTCTGTGAATGGGATGTGTCTGCTGCCGTCAGCGTCGCTGAGATGGTTGGTGTTACAGTTGCCTGCGTTTGGTCTGTAACTACTTCCGGCGTTTGGGAAGAGGATGAATTTGCTGCTGACAGGGTGGGTGTTGCATTTGTCTGCGGCTGGTAGTTTGTGATGCAGCCTGCGGATAGTACAAGGAGTGCGGCAAGCAGCAGGAAGATGCAGCTGCGGTTTATGGGTTTAATCGTTCTCATCAGTCCCGACCCGTGAGTGAAACCGGGGTCAGGCAACTGTTGGTTCAGGATGTAATAACTGTTATGAGCCAATCCTTTACCAATCGCCAACCCTTGCTGCCAGATATATTCAGGGCAGTGCCGCATATGCGGGTGTGCCCGGTAGTTATTTCTGTATCCCGCCCGGTTACCCGCCGGTAAAAATACCTGTTTTTGGGGCATCGCGCCATAATTTAAGCCTGTTTCTCAATAAAATCCGTGGATATCGTTTTTCCGGGAACGGCCCATAGTGCCCTTTCCGTGGCCGATCCGGGCACCGGATGACCAAATTATCGTGTCATTTTTCGCGGCCAAAGGGAGCCCGCTATTGTGCAGGTTTGAGTGGCCTTTAAATCGGGTATTTTTCAAAAATACGCTCATATATTAAAATTTTCTATGGGCGTGGACATCGGTTCCTGTGGAAGTTGGATCTGTAATCTGGAAGAGGGGAAACCGGGGCTGAATTTGGGCCGGATTGGTGTGAAAAAGATAGGGTTCTTTGTGGGTATGGAGATACGAGAGAGCCCACCCCCTTCGGGGGTCGCTCGGCCGCCTCGTCGGGGCCTCGCTGGGCAAGTGACTGTTTTGAGTTAAACGTTCTGGACCGCCGCGGGGGCGCCCCGTCGGGGGCGGCGGCAGGCATCGTTTTTCAAATAAAAATTAGAAAAATGGGTTTTATCGATCCGGCATAATAATTTTCACGGCTACTTCACTTGTGATGTCAACAAGTATATCCCGGATCATTTTTTGTGTTTCACCGCGAACTTTCGTTAATATCAGTTTGATTTTGTAGGCTGCCGTTTTAGCATTCGGCGTTTGGTTAACGATTTCATCAACCGATTTTTTGAATTCTTCTTTTTCTGAAGATTTTAATTCATCTAACAAATCAATAATATTTTTTGCTGCTCGAATTTGCATTTCTGTCCAAGGATATGGTTTACCACAATTATGACAATAGTGTGGGATTGTGTAATCGTTCACGTATAAGATCTCGTGATAGAGATTAATCCCTTGAATCGGGAAGTTACAAAATTCGCAACGCAATTGTGTGGGTTCACCACATTTTGGACAAAATTTTTTCAAATATTCAGGTTCAGTTAAGGCGCTGGCAGTGATTAAGTGTCCATTCTTCCAAATTTAAGCTACATCATACCCATTACAGGCATACATTCGCTAGACTCCAAAAAAATAAAAAAATTTACATCTTTATCTGCGCCAGTGCATCGTATGCCATCTTCCGGTACACCGCCGGGTCAAGCGTGGGGTACTGCTCTTTTGCTTTCACAATATCCGGACTCGTGCCGTTTTTGAGTGCATCGAGCCGGTTGAGCATCCGGTCAGCGGTGTCAAGTACCCATAGTTTCTGGGTGTCCTTATCAACGGTCGTAATCGACTCGACCCGGACCGATACAAGGTACGAACCGTCCGGTTTCTGGTAGAGGTTTGGTTTCCCGATGACCGCGACAAATGCGGGAGTCTCGATTTTCGCAAGCTGCTGCATCGCCTCTGGCTGGTAACTTCCCGCCATCACAAAGAAGGTCCCGGTCGGGTCCACCACCCGGCCCCGGTAAAAGACGTTCTGCTCGCCCTGCCGGGTCTTCTCGGTCAGCGTCCCGACAAGGAAGATCCGGTTGCTGCGCTCACCGGTGGGCAGGAGGACAAAGGTCGGGCTCTTCTCGTCTTCGCCATCCTTAAACTGGTACCGGCACTCGCGGAGTTCAGCGGCAAAAACCCGGCGTGCCGGCTCGCGTTCGAAACTGCCGTCGCGCCTGTTGCCCATATCCTGCGGGTTTGCGCTCATGACGCACCTCCGGTATTGCTCATGGATTCTCCGGCACGGTTCAGGAGTTTCGCGTGTTCGCCTGAATCAAATTTCTGCAGCTCGCAGGAATTGACCAGCAGCCGGTTGTCGATCTCGCGGCCCTTGCAGACCACGTACCGGCCGAGCACCCGGTCCCGCATCTGCAAAAAGACCTCGTCCATCCCAAGCGGGTTGTTCTCCGCGATCTCCTTTGCCTGGTCAAGCGTCATCCCGGTCAGGGCTTCGACAACGTCGCGCTTCAAAAGAAGGTTGTGCGTCTTTTCGCCATCGTCAAGCCAGCCCTTGATCCGCAGATCGTAGACAAAATTGGGCTGGATTTCGTGGATCGGGCAGTAGTTCTGCCGGGACAGGGCACGGTTGCAGCCCTCCACCGGGCAGCGCTTGATGATCCCGGAACCGGGCGCGATATGCACGATAGCGCCACGGACTTCCCCGTCGCCGCCGGTTACCGTTGCAATATCCCCTTCTTCCGGCATTATCGTCGCGCCCGTGATATTGAGCGAGAGCCGTTCGTTAAATTCGTCAACCTGCGCATAGAAAATAGAGTAGACCGACCCGACGGCAAGCTTCTGTTTGCCCTGCTCTTTCCAGATCACAAACTTGACCGTGCCGGTCTCGTCGCCAATGATACCGGACTGGAGCATCCTGTCGTGTGTGACCTCCCACTCTTGTATCACTTTTGCCCGCACGCTCCCGATACCGGGCCGGAGGTCTTTTACCGGCACCGGCGCCGGGATGAGCGCATCGGTCTTTTCCAGTTCTTTTATTGTCGTCCCGGAATGGATCTTGAGGTTCGGGATTCCTTTGTATTCGTCCACGACGGCCGATTCAATATGGTACCATGCGCCCTCTTTCATCAGCGGCGCATTGGCCTTTGCCCAGACAACAAACCGGATCCCGCCCGATTCATCGGCAATGATCCCGCTCTGGGCAATGGATGGTGACATGGAACCGGCAAGGGACACGACCTTCCCGTCAAATGTCAGCCATTCCCCGGGTTGCGCCTGTGCAAGAGATTTTTCACTCGTTGCTCCGCCGCTGCCGCCAGCCCCGCCGTTTGCTCCCCCTGCCGGTGCAGCGGGGGGAATATTGAATTCCCGTGCCAGTTCATTTGAAACGCTGCGTTCCGCCTCGACGGGCTGGACGCCGAATTCCTCAACAAGCCGGCGCAGTTTGCTTTCAACCTTCTGCCGGTCGATCTCTTTTCCGCTTTTTCCATACTTTCGGGAGATTCTGTCTATCGCATCGGAATAATCCATTCTTACATCTCCAAGGGTACTTCAGATCACACAACTGGTATATAGCAGGTACCGTGCGCTGCGAAAGTAATCAGGTTTATGCATTTGTTGCCGCTATGGGTGACACTAAAGTAGCACTATGGTGAGATTTAAGTCCCCAAACGGGAACTAAGTGTAGTATGGCTGAATTAACTGCAGACTCAACGATCTATGATCTTCTCCAGGCAAAGCCCGACTCGACCGAAGCCCTCTTTAAGTTCGGTATGGGATGTGTCGGCTGCGCAATCGCCCGCGGCGAGACCATCCGCGAAGCAGCGGAAGCACACGGCATTCCTCTCCCTGAGCTCTTAAAGGCCCTCGGGATCAAGGAATAAATTTTTTACACGTATTCTCTCTTTTGTAAAAAGTAACCCGGTTTTGTGTTTTTTATCCCCGCTGGATCCGTGGTTTAATAACCGGCGGTGTCGTAATACTCATAAAAGCGGTATTATTATGACGCATCACGGATCCGCAACACTCGTGCTTATCGCCCTGATTCTGGCCCTCATGGCCGCTCTTGCAATGCTTGGGTCACTAGAGGATTCCCGCAATGCCATTGCATCCGGCCAAAAAACCATAAATTATGCACCGGACACTCCGCTGCCCGGGCCACAGTATTACTCCGGTATTGATTTTGATACCTTAACGTCCAACGACCACCTCACGATCATCCCTCTCAAAAGTTTCCGGCAACAGGCCACCAACTTTACATGCGGCCCGGTTGCTTCCATGACCCTGCTCTCGTACTATAACATGCCGGTCCCCAATACCGATGCAGAAGAACAAAAGATTGCACGGGAAATGAACACATCAGAAACAATCGGCACCAATCCGGAACAAATTGCAGCGTGGTTCACCAGGAACGGCTGGAATGCCACATGGGGAACAAACGGGACACGCGGGATGCTCATCGATAACCTGAACGCCGGCATCCCCCCGATGGTTGAATGGATAGACTGGGGCGGCCACTGGGTGGTAGTTATCGGCTACGACACCCGTGGCACGGATAATGTCTGGGACGATGTGATTATCTTTGCCGATTCAGCGGACTGCCACGATGACCGGGTGGACGGGATCACGTATATGAACTACGGACAGTTCGATCAAATGTGGTTCGATGCCCATTACTTCCCCGAAAACATGCGGAACCGTGCCTACGTGGTCGCAGTCCCGGCCTGATGAGTGGGATTACGAGCCCGGCCGGATTTTATTTTTCCGGCTTTTTAGAGAACAGTACCAGTTCCTTAAGCGACGCTTCCGGGTAGCGTCTCAGGTAATCGGCAACCGCCGGCACATGCAGCAGCGTGCAGCGCGAGCAGTTCCAGACTTTCCCGTTTGATGAGCTCTCCGACCATTCCCCGAGTTCTTCGTCTTTGCACGGGTAGAACGGGCAGTAGCAGAAATCGCAGCGCTGGCCGGGGAAATGGCAGGGATAGTAGGCACAGTTATGCGGGGTCCATTCCACCCAGTGTTCCCCCTGGAACCGGCTGTAAATGAAAAACCCCGGTTCAATATCCGGCGATCCACTTTCATAGCGGCGCAGGGCTTCCGGCACACCCTTCATGACCGCATCCCGCACCCGCCGGCCCGGCTCCGTGATCCGCCCGGCATAACGGTGTTTTGTCGTACCTTCGCAAGCTGCAATAACGGCATCGGTGGGCGTACCGGAGACGCGGCCGGCCGCAAGCATGGCCTCGGTCTTTGCTTCGGTCGCGACCATGATCGTTTCGAGCAGCGCTGAATCTTCCATGCCCTCGCTGCTGTATACAATAATGTTAACAGTCCCGGCACCGCTCGTGCTCTCCGGTTCCTGCCGGATACCGGCGGTCACAAAGACCGTGATAAAATCGTACTGGAGCACACAGAGGTTTTTCATCGGGACTGCGGTCAACAGCCCGAAGACGTCCCTTCCCACACCGGCTGCCGAGGCAATGAGTTCGATCTCCTTTGCCGGTTCGGCATGGCTCCAGTCGGGCGGGACAGAGTGGTTGAACAGCGTGGAAACGCTCCGGATACCCCCGGAGATACCGGTGCTTGCGGCGCGGAACCCGCCACGGACAAAAAGAGTATCGGAATCAAAATAATAACGCATGCGGCAACCGACCTTTCATTCCGGTATTCGCTCACATCGGATAGTAAGATTTTGTTGCATGCCGGTGGTTGCATATCTATTGCACATCTGCGATTGCCGCCGGAGTTTGCCCTGATGAATAATGGATAGCATTGTTTGAAGCAATACTGGAGTGCAAATCCTTAATGACCCGCTCAGCCAGACATACAAATCATCCGCAGGTAACTTTGTGCGGAAAAATTTCAGGAGGGCAAACGGTCAGGTATGGCACTGTTTGGATTTACAGGCGTCCCGCTTGAAGCGCAGTCCCTTTACCGGAAGGCGCTCGATGTGAAAAACACCGGGAAAAACGAGGATGCCCTGAAGTACTTGAAAATGGCGGTTTCCATTGCGCCCCATTTCTGCAGCGCGTACAATGCAATGGGGAATTGTCTTGATGAACTGGGACGGTACAATGAAGCGATAAAAAAATACGAAACCGTCCTGAAACTGAACCCGGGGCACGCGGAAGCACGGTTCAAGCTGACGATGCTCCAGAAAAAGATTGAGTATAGCGGGGAAAAATTCCTTTATCGGGCGATTTCACCCATATGATGCAGCACGAAAATTTTTGCTCTTTTGCTCTTTTACCGGGCGTATCCTAAAAAAGGTGATAATCGCGCCGGGTTTTTATAGATATGATCTAAAAAACCGTGGTTTTATGCGACCGAATACCGCCGGCGGTCTTTGAGTTCCTGTTGTTTTCCCGCATTCCACCCGGAGACATCCTGCAGGTACCCGGTCACCCGGCTGATCTGGACAACATCATGGGAGCCGCACTCAGGACAAACCGGTTTGCCGCACAGGGGGCAGTACTCGATCCCGGAAATCATTTCATGCATGCAGTGGCAGTTGTCGAGCGGGCACATGATCTCCAGTTTTGTCTCACCGCAGTTCGGGCACGGGATCTGGTCAACGATGAGGTGGCAGGTATGGCACTTGTATTTCCGCTCGGATTCCGGAATATCTTCAAGTTTCTTGTATTTTTCTGCAATTTTCCGCTGCTCTGCGCTCCAATCCATACTACTACATGGCGAAAGTGGCTAATAAATTTTTAGAACATGCCCCGAAGGTAATATTGCATTCGTGATACGCCGCAACGCGTTCCTGTAAACAGGGTTTGTAAAAATGAATGGATTCAGGCTTTTTTTTGCCTGCGGATATGTGCAAATGCTTTTGCTGCTGCCGCCGGGTCCGTGGCTTCATAAATCGACCGGCCGACAATAATGCCGTCAACAAGCGAGGCTACCGCGTCCGCATCGCCTCCCTGTGTCCCGATCCCCGGGGAGAGGATCTTTTTGTTGCCGACAAATCCCCGGAGGACCCTGACCCGGTCCGGCCGGGTGGCCGGCGCGATGATCCCGTCAGCGCCCGCGATAACTGCATTCGCTGCAATCTGCTCGGCTACTCCTCCCTGGAAAAATTCCTTTCCTCCCGGGTGGCTCATCTCTGCGACAACATAACACTCTCCGTTATGAGCCTTTGCGGAGGCTACGCAGGCTTTTATCGAGTCCATGCCGGTAAATCCCTGGCAGATGATCCCGGAAAAACCGGCCGAAAAGACCTGATCGCAGATAAGCTTGTTCGTGTTCGGGATATCCGCGACTTTAAAATCCGCGATAAGCGGCAGGCCTTCTTTTTTGAGTTCCCCGGCTATTGAAAGGCCGGCAGAGAGTGCGAGAGGATAGCCGATCTTTATCGCGTCAAGGTGCGGGGCGCAGGCATGTGCTATGTCGAGCGCTTTTTTCTTTTCAGTTACGTCAAGCGCAAGGATCAGTTCAGGCATGGCTTAACCGCTCCCGGACTGCTGCGGCAATGACCGGGAGCGTGATGGTGGCATCGCCGTACACGGTCACGGCCTTTGCGTCTTCGGTGATCTTGCCCCACGACCGGGCCTCGTCAAGCGTCGCGCCCGAAAGACCGCCAAGGTCCGGCCGGTCCCCGGTGAGCTGGATCGCGTAGGAAAACCCGTTTGGGGTCATGAGCATGCTCTGGAGGATGAAGTTCTTTGGCACTCCTCCGCCAACGAGCATGGCGCCGGCTTTTTTTGTCGCAAAGCAGGTGTCAAGGAGCGCCGGCATATCGGCAAATGCGTCCACGGTCACCTTGTTTGTCTGCGAGAAGAGCCAGTACTGGAGGCCGACCATCGAGTCCTGCACGGCCGGACAGTAAACCGGGATCCCTTTCTGTGCGGCAGTTGCGAGGATGCCGGTCTTTAAGTGGGAACCGACATGGCGCAGGAGCCCGGAGATCGAGATTTTGCTGTTGGGTTCAAGTTCGCCGTAGACGTTCTGCATGAACTCTTCGAAGTGCTCGAAGGCTTCGGTCGGCAGGTAGACATCGTAGATCCGGTTGATCTCATCGTGCCTGAGTTCGATATCGTCGCAGAACGCGGTGCCGTGAAAATGGTGGCAGCCGATTGCCTCGATGATATCGTGCGTGAGGTTTGCGCCTGTCGAGACAAGGATATTGATGTGGCCGTCCCGGATGAGATCGGAAACGATCCCGCCCATACCGGCCGGAACCATAGCGCCGGCGAGTCCGAAGAATTTTGTCGTATCCGGATCCCGCAGCATTTTCTCGTAAATCTCTACTGCGTGATAGAGCGAGCCGCCGTTGTATGCGCCGGCTTTTCCCATCGCATTGACCAGTTCATTGACCGTCATGCCCGGTTTGACGTGCATCTGGGCGACTGGTTCATCGCATTGGTGTGTCATCGCTGTGTCTTCCCCGTATTGTGCAGTAGTATTGGTGCTTTGGCAAGATAACAGTGTTTCAAAAACCCGAACTTACCGGTAATCCGGGAGCCCGTTTTTCCCGGATCGCCGCATGAAACTGTCAAAAAAACTAAAAAATATGCGGCAGTCTTTTTACTTCAAAGAATATTTTCCCCGTGGTAAAAACCCATTTAAGACTGCCGGTTCAAATGACATGTACACATGGACCTCCCGTTCAATCTTATTGACGTGGTGCTGCATTTTGACAAGTACCTCCCTATCATTCTCGAACAGTACGGGACATGGACGTATATCATCCTCTTTCTCATAATCTTCCTTGAGACCGGCCTTGTTGTCACTCCATATCTTCCGGGCGATTCGCTCCTGTTTATTGCCGGGGCTATTGCAGCGGCAGGGATGCTCAACATCGGCGTATTGCTTGTAACGCTTGTCCTTGCGGCAATCCTTGGCGACACGCTCAATTACTGGATCGGCCACACGTTCGAGATGAAAGTCCTTCAGTGGAAATATTCGCCGGTAAAACAGGAATACCTTGACGAGACACAGAAATATTTCGAGAGATACGGCGGGTTTACGATTGTCATTGCCCGGTTCATGCCCTTTATCCGGACATTTGCCCCGTTTTTGGCAGGCGTTGGCCGGATGCGGTACTCGTGGTTTTTAGGATACAACGCCCTTGGCGGCGTGATGTGGGCCAGCCTGTTTTTACTGGTCGGGTACTTTGTCGGGAACCTCCCCATAGTAAAGGACAATTTCACGTTCATTGTCTACGCAATCATCGCAGTCTCGTTCCTTGCACTCTTCTCGATCTTTGCAGGTATTTTTGCTTCGATGAAGAAGGAAAGGGAAACAAAAAAGGAGATCTGAAACATCACATTTTTTTATTGGTAAAACGTTCGTGTAAGTTCTCATTTTTTTTAGTGAGAATTTTTTTGATATAATGAGAGAATTGCTATTTCCTCTTTAATAAGCGATGTGTTCCGCCGCCCCCGAAGGGACGCCCCCGCGGCGGATCAGTGAGAAAAACCAAAAAAATCTCCTGACCTGACAAACATCGAATAACCTCGATAAGCAGGAAATCATCCCTCAATTATTACCGGAACTTGTATCAAAAACGAGCAACTGATGTTTAACCTGAATAAATGGGATTTTATCTCAAAAGAATGAATTTCGGGCAGTATTCGACAAATGATCAATCGGACTTATGGGTGAAAATTGATTGAAGTTAATATTCAAAAATAAAAATCAAAAAATTCATAATATCTGGGTTTAACGTAGTTCTATGAATAGAATTATTTTTTTTACCGCGTGTTTGCTTGTCCTTGTTGGTTCTGCCTCTGCCTATGGCCTTTACCTGAATTGTCCTGATAGCGGTACTATCGGTCAGACAGTGAAATGTTCTATCGATAGCGATTTTCCCCCGGGGACAACGTTCGATCTTGTTTTTTCAGATTCTACAAACATGATCGACCGCCAACCCGTAACGGTTCTGCAAAATCAGGCCACACAGTATAAACTCTTCGATACACAAGGTCTCAAAAACGGTCAGTATACAATAACCCTCGAATTCAATGGTGTAACCCCCTCGATGCGATCTGATTCGGTCGGGTCACAGACTATAAGTCTTTCAGGCGTTGCATCACCGGTTACGTCTCTCACAACTTTAACGACACCGACTCCCGTCCAGA